>CAINLT010000335.1 GCA_903850505.1 uncultured Myxococcales bacterium
GAAAGGACCGCGGCGTAAACGCCAAAGGTAACAGAGCACTCAGCGGCAAACGCGTCACTGCGCCGTTGAGGCTGACGAGCGTAACGGGCAGATCCTGGCCGTCTTCCGCCAGCGCGAATTCCGCCAGCGTTTGCCGACAAACACCGCACGGCGCAGCCGCTTCAGCCGCATCCGTTACGATCGCGATGGCGCGAAAACGCCTTTCCCCTTGCGCCACAGCCGACACGACGGCGGTCCGCTCGGCGCATACCGCGACGCCATAGGAAGCATTCTCGACATTTACGCCCAGATAAACCCGCCCGGATTCGCCGAGCAGCGCTGCCCCGACGCGAAAGCCGGAATATGGCGCCCACGCGTTTGCCCGCACGGCGACTGCTTGCGTGACGAGGGCGGCAAGTTCGGGATCGGCACGCAAAATGTCAGATTCCAGCCAAGGCGTTGCGCTCATGGGAGCCTCCGCACGCCCGGCGTATTCGGCAGCGCGCGGACGATTCCGCCGAGCAGGCTGACCATCTTGGCGGTCGCCTGGCCTGCGACTTCGCCGACGTGCGCATGATCCAGCGTGCCCTTGCCCAAACCGGCGCCCAGATTGGTGATGCACGAGAGGCCGAGCACGCGCACGCCCATGTGCCGCGCCGCAATGACTTCCGGTACAGTTGACATGCCCACCGCGTCCGCGCCCATCGCCGCGAGCATCCGGATTTCCGCCGGCGTCTCGTAGCTCGGCCCCAGCACCGCGGCGTACACGCCTTCCTGCAGCGCCAGCGCCTGATCGAGGGCGATCTTGCGCGCGAGCGTGCGCAGATCGGCGTCGTACGCCACCGTCATGTCCGGAAAACGCGGGCCGAGCCGCTCGTCGTTTGGCCCAATCAGCGGATTCTGCCCCTGGAAGTTGATGTGATCGGCGATCAGCATCAGATTGCCGGGCTGCAGGCGCGTGTGCACCGATCCCGCAGCGTTGGACACGATCAGCGTGTGAATGCCCAGCGCCGCCAGCATGCGCACGGGCATCACGACCTGGTCCATCGAATGGCCTTCGTACCGATGGACGCGCCCGGCGAGCACGAGAACGTCGTGGCCCTGCCAGCGGCCAGCCACCAGTTCACCAGCGTGGCCTTGCACCGTGGACGCTGCGAGGTGGGGCAGCCGGGAATAGGGCACGCGGCGCGCGTCCTCGACTTCCTGCGCCAAGCCGCCGAGGCCGGAGCCCAGCACCAGGCCGATCCCCGCAGACGTACGGCCGATTTGGCCGTCGACCACCGCGATCAGTTCGCGCAACGCGGCAACATTGGAAAACGCCATGGTCTGCTCTCCCGCGGCCTTCTGGCCGTCGGTACTGTCGCACGCACGCGGTTTTTGTCGAGTTTGCCCCAACTTCGCGCCGCGATTGGCGTACATGTGCTCCAGGCATGGCAGCCGCGTCAGGGCGCACTCGCCCCACCCGCGCGCGGCTGGCCGATATTTTGCATGGTTGCGCGGGACCAGCATATGGCACGCTTCTTGCTTCGTCCTACCGTGTACGCGCCGTTTCGGCGTTATTCGGGGTATTATGCGAATCATTCTTACCGTGCGCACTGCGCTTCTTGCGCTCACCCTTTTGGCGACGGGCTGCGGCATCGTTGGCGACAAGGGCGCGGCCTATTTTCACGTCGGCAACAACTGGCAAAAAGGCGTCGGCATCGCTGTCGGCGCCAAGTTCAACGTGACCGCTGAACGCAATGACCTGACGCACAAGGCGCTGACGGTCCTGAGCACGACGGCGCAAGTGGTGCCGCTGGCGGCGGGCGGTTTCCAGGCCGTTTCGCAAGGCGCGGCGCAGTTTCAGGCGACCGATCCGGCGACCGCGATCGCCGTGGACACCGTCGAGTTCCCCGTCGCTGCACCCGCCGCGGTTGCGCTGGGTGCCTCCTGGAGCAACGCGACGGCGCAACCGTTCAAGCTGGCAGCAAAATTCGCGCTCGTGCAGGGAGGCCGGTACGTCGGCGCGATTGTCGTGGAAGACGCCACGGGCGCGCGGCTGAACCACGCGGCGATCGGGCGGGTGACGTGTGCGAACGCCGCCGTGAAAGTGACGGACGATTACGTGGAAGCGACGCCGACGACGCTGGGCGCGACGACGGCTGTTGTGCAGGTTGTGGACGCGACGGGTGCGGTCCAACTGACGACGAGCTACGACGTCCAGGTTGTCCTGGCTGCCGACGTTGCGCACCTGAAGCTCAACTCGGCGACGGTGCAGACGGGCGGTACCGCGCCGGCGGATCCGGACAAGGGACCGAACAACCCGGATCCCGCCCAGACGACGCCGCCAAAGACGCAAATCTTCGTCCTGGCGATCGAGGCGACTTTGGCCGATGGCACACCGGTCTACGGTCCAGCGGTGACGTGGAGCGAAAGTGGCAACGGCCACTTGTTGACCAAGCAGTCAAACGGCGGCAACTACGCGGTGTTGAAGAGCGGTGAGACGGTTACGGTGACCGCGACGCTTGGCGCGCTGTCGGCGCCTGTGACGCTGATCGCGCCCTGACAGGGTTTACTTGCCATCGCGCGGCGGATGCGGCACACAGGGGCGCGTACGTGGGAGCCCGCCGTGACCGTTGCCTCGAATCCGCCAGCCCAGACCCGCGCCCGTATCCTGATCGTCGAGGATGACGCGTCGATTCGCGAGGGGCTGGAGCTGAATCTATCCCTGGAAGGTCACCACTGCGAGACCGCGGCGGATGGCGAATTGGCGATCCTCGCGCTGGACCGGCAGCCGTTTGACCTGGTGCTGCTCGACGTCATGTTGCCGGGGCGCAATGGCTTTGAGGTCCTGCGGACCATTCGCGCCAGCCGGCCGGAGCTGCCCGTGCTGCTGCTGACGGCGCGGGCGGAAGAGGCGGACAAGATCCTCGGGCTGGAGCTGGGCGCGGACGACTACATCGTCAAGCCGTTTGGCCTGGGCGAGCTGCGCGCGCGCATCCGGGCGGCGCTGCGGCGCGCGGGTTTGCAGACGCACGTCGGTCAGCCCGTGCGCGCATTTGGCGACGTTGAGGTCGATCGCGACGGCCACCGCGTCCGCCGCCGCGGCGAAGATGTGCCGATGACCGCGCGTGAATTTTCGCTGCTGCTGCATTTTCTCGACAACCCGGAGCGCGTGTTGAGCCGGGAAGCGCTGCTGCGCCGCGTCTGGGGCTTGGAGCACGCGACGCTGCGCACGGTCGACAACTTTGTCATGCGCCTGCGCCAGAAGCTGGAGCCGGACGCGGACGCGCCGCGCTATTTGGTGACGGTCCGCGGCGTGGGCTACCGGTTTGCGCCCAACGGCCTCGAGCCCTAGCACCGCGACAACCCGCACAAGCCACTCATTCCACGTGGGCGGCGGCGATCCTCCGGACGCTGTCAGCGACCTCAGACCACGCGTGGGCCACGGCGGCGACGGCTGCTTCGCGCGCCGCGGTGTCTTGCCAGGCCGCAGGCGAGGCGGCGAGGAGCTCCATTGCTTCTGCAGCCTCAGCCAGTTCGACGGCGCCCAGATTGGCGGCCGACGAGCGCAGGGAATGGGCCGCACGCACGACGGATACCCGATCGTCCGTCGCCGCGCCGTGGCTGATCAACGCCAACCGGGCGGGCGCCGTCCGCGCCAGGAGCGCCGCCAGGGCCGCGACAAACGCCGCGCCACCTTCCTCACGCAGGCGTGCGAGCACATCACTTTGCGGGCCGTTCGCCATCGCGTTCTCCACTTCCTGAAGTTCAAGGCGCCGGGAGCTTGCCACAGGCGGCATGAAATTGTGAAGAAAGCCGGGAAGGCGTATTCTCCAAACTTGCGGACCCTTGGACCTTTTCTTACGCTTGCGCGCGGTGCCCCTGTGTTGGACCAAACGCAACAAGTTGGATCCAGAAGCGCCCGAGACGATGCCGCAGCTGCGGTGCGAGGTTCTGATGCGAAATCTTCTTGATTTTCAGCGGATTGGCGCTTGCCTGCTGGCCGCGCTGTTGGCGTTGACCGCGGCGGGCTGTGGCGATGACGCCGCGGTGGCCACGGCGTCGACGCTGGATGCGGCAACGGAAGGCGATGGCACCACCGCAGGGACGGACGACGCGCTGCCCGGCGCAGACGCCGCGACCCTGACGGATGCGTTGGGCGGCGACGCGGATCTCGACGCGCCGTTCCTGTCCGATGCGCCGGCTCCGGGCGATGGCGAGACCCCTGATCTGATCGCAGGCACCGATGCGGTGGCCGGGACGGATGCGGACGCGTCGCCCAACCTCTGCATCGACGCCGCCGGCAAAGCCATCACTTGCAGCGACGGCAACGACTGCACGACGGACAGCTGCGACCCGGCCAAGGGCTGCCAGTACGTCGCGCTCGCGGGCTGCAAGGGCGGCGTCTGCCTCAACGACGACGCGTGCCTCGCAGCCGGCCAGGTTTGCGACTCCGCCGCGCACATTTGCGTCGGCTGCACGACGGCCAAGGGCTGCGGCGCGGGCACGATCTGCGATGCCGGCAAGTGCGTCCCCGCCAGCGGGTGCGCCTCGGACAAGGACTGCAAGGCCACCAACCAGGTTTGCGACACCGGCGCGAAGGTCTGCGTGGACTGCCTGAGCGGCGCGGATTGCCCGACTGGCTTGGCATGCGTCGCGCACAAATGCGCCGCGCAGACCAAGTGCGTCTCGTCCAAGGACTGCGGCGCCGTCTGCGACAAGGCGAGCGGCCTTTGCGTGGACTGCTTGGCCGACACCGACTGCCTGGTCGGACAATTCTGCGGCGGCGACAAGGTCTGCCACGCCGACCTGTGCAGCGCCAGCGTGTGCAGCGCGCAGGGCTTCTTCGCGTGCGCCGCCAATGGCTCCGGCTATGCCGCGCCTGTGCTCTGCGACGACGGCTCGCTCTGCACGACGGATAGCTGCGACACCACCTCAGGCTGCAAGTTCACGCCGCAGCCGGACGGCACGACGTGCGGCGGCGACGGCTCCGTCTGCGGGGCGCTGTCCAAGTGCCAGAGTGGCAAATGCCTGGCGATTCAGGTGGCGGGCTGCGACGACGGCAACGTCTGCACCGCGGACGTCTGCGACCCGGCCAAAGGCTGCACCCACACGCCGCAAGCTGGCGCGAAGTGCACGGCCAACAAGGACGGCAGCCCCTGCACGACCGGCGCCGTTGCGTGCCAAGCGTCCGGCGTTTGCGGCGAAGGCGCCGCGCCGGGTTGGACGTGCTGCGGCGGCAATTTCGGCGGCCCGTGCGACAGCGAGACGGCCGGCTGGACACTTTCCGGCGACGCCGCGACGGCGGAAAAGATTGGCGATAGCACGAGCGCGGACGCAGCGGTGGACTTCCTCGCCGTCGGAACGGCGCCGACGGAATCGGGCAAGGACGGAGCGGCGACCCACGCGCTGGCGTCGACCGGCCAGGCGTCCGGCGTGTTGACGTTGAACGTGCAGGTCATCAGTGAAGAATTCGCCCAAGGGTGCGGCCAGAACCAGTTCCAGTCGTTCCAGGACTCGCTGACGATCCAGATCGACGGCAAGACGGTCCTGACGCTGACCATCGGCGATTTCTGCGCGAAAGTCGTCCTTGTGCCCAGCAACGGCACGCTGATCACCGCGCCATTGGGCGCAAAAGGCACGTATCCGATGGGCCTCTACGACGCCGGCGCCAATCCCACGGGCAAGACCGCGCAGCGCACGCCGTGGGTCGTGCTGAATGTGCCGGTGGACGGCCTGAACCCGAACGCGCCGATGAAAGTCACGGTCACGGCAAAGTCCGTCGGCGACCAGAAGAACCGCACGCTGTACCTCGTGGACGGGCTGCAGTTGCAGGCGACGGCGCAGACGGCGTGCTTGGGTGGCAGCTGCTGCCAGGCCGCGGCGGCGTGCGACGTGTGCGCGGCGAGCAAGAACTGCGCGAGCTGTCTCAACCACGATTGCGACGGCGACGGCGTGCTGAACGCCAGCGACAACTGCCCCATCCTCAGCAACGCCGACCAAAAGAACGCGGATGGCGACGCGCTGGGCGACGTCTGCGACCCGTCGAACTGCATCAAGATGACGTGCGCCGACCCGCTGCGTCAGGAATGCACCAACGGCGCAGCGGTCGCCAACTGCTGCAAGTCCGCCAACGACTGCGGCGACGCCAATGGCTGCACCACGCCCACGTGTGGCAACAACGGCACATGCACGCAGTACACGACGCCGAATTGCTGCCAGTTCAACAGCCAGTGCAATGACAACGACCCGTGCACGACCGACAGTTGCACGCAGAACAAGTGCCAGCACCAGGACATCCCGAACTGCGGTTGAGTCACGGAATGACGACGTCCGCACCGGTCTGGACGGCGCGCTCGGGCACCGCGACTTCCCGGGTCATACCGGCCGCCTGAATCCGCCACAGCGTGCGTGCGGCCAGACCAAACGGCATGTCCTGGGTGGCGTACGGCACGCGCAGGGCAAAGCGTCCATCGGTTCCGGCCAGCCCGACCTGCACAAAGGAGAACGCTGGCGCACCGGGATGCTTGACCTCAAGCGTCGCCGTCACCTGCGCGCCCGGCGGCGCCTGACCGACAAGACGCGCGCCCGTCACGTGCTCGAACAGGGCAATCTCGCGCAGCGGTCCCGGCACTTGGCCATGCCACAGCGATGGCAGCTCCAGCGGCGAGACGTGGATGCGCCGGAGCGTCCCGGTCGCTGCCAACGCGCCGTGTGCCGCGCCCGCATCCAATAACAGCCGCGTGCCAGCGTACGCCTGCGCCTCCGCCAGCGACGGCCGCGCCTGGCCGATCTCCTCGGCGTTCGCCGCGAGCACCTGCCACGGCGTCGCCATCGTCCACAGCCACCGTACTTGGCGCGCCTGCAGCAAGGGTTCGACGCCCGCAAAGTCCGGCGCCAGCAAGACGCGCATCGTGTCGCGGAGCGCGTCGCGTTCCTTCAGTTCAGTGAAGTTGTTGGCGATGACCGGCTGGCCCGTCACATGCAGGATCTTGTGGCCGACGTCCCACGGCCCGAGCACGCAGCGCGGACCTTGTGCCGTCGGCGGCGGCAGACGGTCGCGCATCCAGACGAGCGTGCGCCAGACGGATTCCTCGTGCGCGCTCCAGTGCTCGGCCTGCACGAGGGGCGGAATCAGCGCCAGCGCGCCCACGGCGGCCAGAACTGCGAGCGTCCGGGCAAAGCGCCGCGCCTGCAGCGTCAGGACGCCGGCCCACGCGAGCACGTACGGCACGGCGAAAACCAGGCCAAAACGCGTCTGCAAGAGCGCCAGCGCGGCCGTCGCTGCGTACAGCCAGATCAGCCAGCGGCGACGGAGAGGCGCAACGCCGTCAAAGCCGCGCGGCAGGAACGGCAGCAGGACGATCGCGCCGCCGAGGACGATGAACGGCTGCGGCATCGGCTGGCGCCAGAACGGCTTGCTTTCCTCGATCGTCGCGACCATGCCGGCGCGGCCTGAAAAGTCCAGCAGCGCGGCAAACGCGTGGCGCATGTCCGGATCCACTGCGGCGGCCATCGCCACCATCACAGCGCCCGTCCCAGTCGCCGCCGCCAGCGCCCGCCAACGCCGGTTCGCGTCCGCGCCAAGCGCCAGCCAGCCGCCGCTCAGCGACGCACAGAATCCGGCGAGCAGCCACAGCGTAAAACGCGACGGCGCATGCGGCGCGACGAGACCGTGGATGAAGTACGGCGCCTGGGCAATCGCCGGCACCGCGAGCAGCGAGCCGAGCCAAATCGCCGCGAGCAGCGCCCGCAGCGCTGAACGCCGCTCCTGCCCCGCCGGCAGCGCCGTCGCCGCGGTCAGCACAGCCGCCGACGTCACGATCAACTCGGCGATCCACGCTTCCGTCATCAGCGCGTGGCCCAACGCCAGCACGATGCCCAGCAGCGCCGTCTGCCGTCGCCCGGGCCGATGCAGCAGCGCGTCGACCGCCCAGGCCAGCGCCGCGAGCCAGAGGCCCAGCAGCATATGGTGGTCGATGAAGCCAAACGCCGTGTACCAGATATGCAGCGGCAGGAGCGCCAGCAGCAGTCCGGCGAGCAGCCCCGCGAGCGTGCCGAGCCACGCTGTCCCCAGCGCCCACGCGGCCAGCGCGGTCAGCACGCCGACCGCGACGGGCGTCCACGCCGCGAGCCGCTCCACGTCGCGCGGCGGCGAATGGGCCGGCAGGACAAGGTGCGCGAGGCCCGCCGTCAGCCGTTCGATACCCCCCGGCCAAGGCGGCACCGCGCCATCCGGGCAGCCGAGACCGGGATCAAAATCCGGCACATGCGGAAAATTCTGGTACGTCGCGACGACGCGCCTCAGGTAGTAGTGCGAATCCGACGAGACCGGTCGCACGCCGCCGTCGGGCAAGCGCATCGCTGAAGTGCCGGCCACGCGCGCCGCCAGCGCCACGGCGAGGACCACCAGCAGCGCCGCCACCCGTCGCAGCATCTGTTACTCCAGGAAACGCAGTTGCAGCGCGCCGTTCTGTTGGCGCTGGCAGCGCACGGCCACTTGGCCATCCAGCAGCGCCCACAGCGGCTCCACCAACAGTTCTGCGCGCCAGCCCGTCAGGCCCAGCGCCGCCGCCAGTGCATCGGGTGAATCCAGCGGTTCGCGCACGGCGTTCAACAGCGCCTCGCGCTTGACCAGCAACTGCGGCGCGAGGTTCTGCTTCACGGCGATGTCGTTGACGAGCAGCATCATGAGCGCGGCCACCGCCTCCAGTTCCCAGCCCGGTGGCTGCCGTCCCGGCGGCCGGTGGTGCGGCTCCGCCAGCCCGCGCGCCACCGCATCCAGCCAGCGCTGCGCGTGCCGGTAGACCGTGCGGTGACTGAGGCGCCGATCGCTCTCCAGATCGCTGCGGCGCACCGGCGCCACGCGGGCCAAGGTGTGCAGCATCTCATCGGGCAGCAGGAAATGCGGGACGATGTCCTCTTCCTGCGCGATGACTTCGCGCTCGACCGCCAGCGCCCGCACGATGCCCGCCTCGCGCGCGTCCATGCGTCGGCCGCCCGCGACGCGCAGGAACGCCGCATCCGGATCGCGGATGTACGGCGCGGAATCGGTCAGCGTCGCGCACTCCTCCAGCACCCACTCCGCACGGCCCAAGCGGGTCAGTTCGTCCATCAGCAGCGCGTGCAACGGCAGCAGGTGCGCCACGTCGCCGGCCGCATAGCCGACCATGCGCTCAGGCAGCGGCCGCTTGCTCCAGTCCGCCATCTGGTCGCCCTTGGGCTGGTGCACGCCGAGCATCGACTGCAGCAGTCCGGCGAGGCCGATTTGCAGACCGTGACCGAGGAACGCCGCGGCGATCTGCGTGTCAAAGATCCGCTCCGGCAGCAGATTGAACTGCAGCCACAGGATCCGCAGGTCGTTGCGCAGCGCGTGGCCAATCACAGTCAGGTCGGGGCGCTGCAGCGCTTGGACCAGCGGCTTCAGGTCCACGTCCGCCAGCGGGTCGACCAGCCACAGACCGTCACGCGTCGCGAATTGCAGGAGCATCAGCCGCGGCACGTAGGTCCGCTCGCTGTGGAACTCGGTGTCAAAGCCGACGAGATCGGCTCCCGCAAGCGCGTCGATCAGCTCCTGGAGCTGCGTCTGCGTGCTGATAATCGGCGGGGTTTGCGGCGGCTGGGCAGGCATGGGCGACGACCTTTGGCGTTCCGGCGTCCCGCGCCGCAGACTGGAACTGTAGCAGGACTCCGGCAAACCGTGTAGCGGCCCGCGCCGGCATTTCTTGACAGGCCCGACGTTGTGCGGTACTGAACATTTGTGCGGTATCACGCCGCGCCCACGGTGGCTGTCATGGCAAATACGGAGTTGACCCCGCGTCAACAGAATATTCTTGATTTTGTGCATGAATTTCAGCAGTCACACGGTTATCCGCCGTCGATTCGCGAGATCGGCGAGTTCTTTGGCATCCGCTCGACCAACGGCGTGTCGGACCATCTGCGGGCGCTGGAGCGCAAAGGCTTCCTGAGCCGAAACGGTCACTTGTCGCGTTCACTGCAGGTGGTGCGCGACGATACGCGCGCGGCGCCGGAAACGCGCTTCGTGCCCGAGGCGGAAGAGGCGGATACCGACGACGTTCCGGTGATCGCGCGCACGACGACGACCGGACGGACGCTGTCGCTGGCGGCGAAACAGGCGAAGAACCCGTCGCAGCAGCGCGGCACGGGCGTCGCGGTGCCCGTCATGGGGCGCGTGGCAGCTGGCCAGCCGATCCTGGCGGTCGAGGACAGCGAGGATTCACTCGTGGTCGACAGCTACTTGCTCGGCGGTCCGGGCGAAGTTTTTGGCCTGCGCGTCGTCGGCCAGTCGATGATCGACGCCGGTATCCTGCCGGGCGATTTCCTGTTCGTCCGCAAGCGATCGACGGCCAACCCGGGCGACATCGTCGTCGCGATGATCGAGGGCGAAGCGACCGTGAAGCGCTGGTTCCCGGAAGGCGATCGCATTCGCCTGCAGCCGGAGAACGCGGCGATGCAGCCGATCTACGTGAATCGCGCGGATTTCCGTTCGGTTGACCTGCTGGGCACCGTCGTCGGCATCTACCGCAAGCTGGTGTAGCGCTTGACCGGGCTGTCCTCCGAGCGGCCGACGCGCGTGCCGCATGTGATTCCGTACCAGGGCTCCAAGCGGCTGCTGGCGCCGGCGATCCTCAGCGTTTTGCGCGAACAGTTGGCGGGCCAGCGGGTGCGGCGGCTGTACGAGCCGTTTGCCGGATCGGCGGCGCTGACGCTTGCCGCAGCGCACGCCAACCTCGCGGACGATTTTGTGCTGGCCGATTCCTACGCGCCGCTCGTGGCGCTGTGGCAGCAGATCATCGATGCGCCGCAGTCGCTGGCCGACGCCTATCGGCAGGAGTGGCAAGGCGGCGACTATGACGCTGTGCGGCTGGCGTTTCACCGCGACCCGACGCCGCCGCGGCTGCTCTACCTGCTGACCCGCTGCGTCAAGGCCGCGGTGCGTTTCAACCGCCAAGGGCAGTTCAATCAGGCGGCCGACAAGCGCCGCCGCGGCACGCAGCCCGATCGCGTGATGCAGTTGACCCACGCGGCGTCGGCGCTGCTGCGCGGCCGCACGCTGTTGCGCGCGGGGGACGCGCTGACCACGACCGCTGATGCGGGGCCAGGCGACGTCGCGTATCTCGACCCGCCGTGGCATGGCACGACGGTCGGTCGCGATATTCGCTATCACGCGGGCTATCGGCATGGCGAACTCCTGGCGCTGATCGAGGCCCTGCATGCCCGTCGGGTGCGTGTGCTCCTGAGCTATGACGGCAAGCGGGGCGGCCATGATTTTGCCCAGCCGCTGCCGGATTCGCTCGTGCGGCTCGACTTGCCGGCGATGCGTTCAGCGCAGGCGACGCTGCTCGGCCGGGTCGAATGGACGACGGAGTCGCTTTACGTGACCCGGCAGTAGCGCGAAAAGCCACAGATACCGTGCCGCAATCCCCCGTCGCGTAGGACGCTTGTTGCTGGCTTGCCAAGTGCGCCCGCTGCGCGATACGCCCGGCGACACCAACGGCTGGGACTTGATCGATTTGTTTCTGCACGAGCCCAAAGGCCGGGCGGGATTCGGTCGCGTTCGCTCAGCTGTCCCGGCGCATGTGGCTGACCCGGGTGCGGTAGCTCGCCAGTTCCGGCGCACCGGGGTGGCGCTGGTCGAGCGCATCAAGCAGCGCCACGGCGCTGTCGTGGAACCCGCGTTCGATGAAGAAATCGAGCGTGCCGAGGTCGCGGCTCATGTCCCGCGGCGCCGCTGCGGGTTCAGTGCCCGGCTGGCGCGACAAGCGGGGTCGCGGCAGGATCTGCGAACGCGCCTGGGCCGGTGCAACCGGATTGAACGCGGTCTCCGGCTCAGCCGCCGAAGCGGGCTGCGAGCGCGCGGTCACGGGCATCACGAAGTCCGGCGCGGCGCGATCGCCCAGCCGCAGGCCGTGCTTCTCCAGCGTCTCGACGTTGATCTCTTCCACGAGCGTCCGTTCGGCGGTGTCGAACCCGGCCTCGTCGTCCCAGTCGTCCTCGTTCTCGTCCAGATCGCCCAGTTCAGAGAGCGCCTCAAGCGCCTGCTGATGGGTCACGCGCATCGACTGCGACACTTGACGCACAGGGCTCAAATCAGTGGGCCGCGGCGTCATGTCCACGGCGCGCATCGCCATGGGCGCGGACACCGATTGCGGCACCTGCGCAGGTTGGACCGGCAGTTGCTGTGACTGCACTGCCGGGCGCGGCTGCGGCTGCGGCTGCACTGTCGCGATCGGTTTGGCGGCGACCGGTGCTTGCGGCGCGACAACTTGTGGCCGAATCGGCGCGACTTGCGTGGCCGTTGGCGCGTGCACGACAGCGGGCGTGGGCTTGTGCGCCGCCGGAAAGTCCGGCGTCGTCTCGCGGACCAGCGGCGTCGTGGGCACCGGCGGCGGCTCATCATCCGGCAGCGGCGGAGCATCGGTGAGCAGCGCGGCGGCCTTTTCCTCCGCCTGGCGGGCGATCGCCGCATGCAGGCGTTCCATGTCGGCTTCAGGCAGCGCCATCGTTCCCGGGCGACTGCGGGCCACCGCCACACGAGCCGACGCGGCCTCAGCCGGTGCCGCGGGCAAGGTGCCGCTGTTGCCAGCCTGCAACTCGATCACCGTCCCGCCCTGGACGGAAGGCGCCATCACACCGATGTACGCGCGCGCCCGCTCATCGTCCGGTGCCAGCCAGTAGAGCCGCTCCAGCGCGCGATTCGCCTCATCTTTCAGGCCATTGCGCTCAAACGTACGGATGAGCTGGCGGCAAATGACCGCGGCTTTTTCCCGCTGGCCCAGCTGCTCCAGCGCTTCGATGATCAGCTCCAGCAGTTCGGCGTCGTTGGGCACCGACTCGTAGCAGCGCAGCAGCTTGCCAAGCGCCAGCGTCGGCCGCCCCGACCGCACATAGTGCAGCGCCAGATCGTGGGCCAACGTCGCGTCGGTCGCTTCCAGACCATGGGCGCGCTCGGCGACTTTCTCCCAATCCTCGACAGCGCCCTTGCGCAGCAGCGTCGCCGCCAACGTGCGCATCAAATCTGCCGCTTCGTGGTTGTGTCCCGCGCGCGCGAGATGTTCGGCCAACTGCAGCTGTCCCGCCAGATTGTCCGGGTCCATTTCAAGCAGGCGCCCAAGCACCTGCATCATGTCGCCAAACTGCCGCGACCGCTCGTAGATCTCAAACGCCGCGCCATACTCGCGTGCGGCGTCCTCGACCATCCGCAGTTGCTGCTGCACGTCGCCGAGCGCCACGCGAATGTCCGCGGCCTCCGGTCGGATTTTCGCGGCCTGCCGCAGCACGGCGACGGCTTTGACCGGAGCGCCGCGCGTCGCATACGCCTCGGCAATGGACAGCAATTCTGTTACTGCTTCCGATGTCTTGCCGGCGGCTTGCAGCTGCTCGACTTTCTTCAACCGCTCGCGCACGTCCTGGACGTTGCCCACAACTTCGCCCCCCCGCGCGGCAGACGATGCCAGCGGGCGACGGAAGCGATTCGGATCAGCACTGGCGGGCGCGGCCACTTCGGCTCCGGCAGACAGCGGTTAAGACACAACTAGCGGCTGACGCGTTCCACGTAGCGGCCATCACGGGTATCGATCTTGAGCACATCCACGTCGGTGATGTACAGCGGAACTTGCAGCTTGTAGCCAGTTTCCACCGTCACGGACTTGGTCGCGCCCTGCGCGGTGTTGCCGGCGATCGCCGGTTCACACTCGGTGATCTTGGCGATGATGAAGTTCGGCAGCTCAATCGCGATCGCCCGGCCGTTGTACAGCAGGATCTCGACCTTGAGGTTTTCCGTCAGGAAGTTCTTGGCATCGCCCACCGCGGTGTCCGGAACTTCAAAGCTCTCGAACGATTCCGTGTTCATGAAGTGGAACGCGCCGTCAAAGTACAGGAAGGTCGCGTCGATCTCCTCGCACTCGGCCACATCGACCTTGTCGCCGGAGCGGAAGGTCCGGTCGATCACGTTGTTGGTCAGCAAGTTTTTGATGCGGGTCCGCACGAACGCGGAGCCTTTGCCCGGCTTCACGTGCTGGAAATCAACGATCTCCCACGGACCGCCGTCCATCTCAAACTTGAGGCCCTTCTTGAACTCTGAGGTATCGATCGTTGAAGCCATGTCTTGGTCTCTTTCCTAAGGCAAATAAGTGGTTGGGACGGCCCGTAGTGTTCACGCCTGTCGTTGGGTGCGCAGGTGGGCGACGAGCGCACGCAGCGCCCATTCGTACCCCTGGGCCCCGAGTCCCTGGATGCGGCCCATCACCACATCAGCCAGCAAGGACTTGTGCCGAAACGCTTCGCGCGCGTCGGTGTTGCTCAAATGCACTTCAATCGTCGGCTTGGCAACCGCAATCACAGCATCGCGCAGGGCGACGCTGGTGTGAGTATACCCTGCTGGATTGAGGATGTAAGCGTCTGTCAGCTGACGCGTCGTATGCAGGTAGTCGATCAGCGCGCCTTCGTGGTTGCTCTGAAAGGTCCTGACTTCACAGGATAATTCCTTGCCAACGGCCGCGAGGCGGCTGTCGATCTCAGCCAATGTGACGTGGCCATACAGCGCCGGCTCGCGTTCTCCGAGCAAATTCAAGTTCGGGCCATGGATGACGTCGACGCGCATGGCCCGGGTTGTCGCCTGTCACGGCCGATCGTGTCAACTGCGCGCTACGCGGTTGCGGCCATGCGAACCTCCTTCACGTAGCGGAAAAACGTGCCGCGCGGCAGCCCGGACTTGCGCCACGCTGCCGACACCTGATGCTCGCCTGCCAGCAATTCTGCCACTGCGCGTCGGCGCTGGGCCTTCCGATCGGCGCGTCCGCCCGGCAGGAGCTGGAGGTGCGGCGCCAACCTCTGACCCTCCGCGAGCAGGATGCGCAGATCCTCCAGACGCGGACGCTGGAAATGACAGCGCAACTGCAGGCGCTTGGCGACGTTGCGCAGTTGCCGCACGTTCCCCGGCCACGGCTGTGCCTGCAGCAGCGCCACGGCGCCCGGCGGCAACGGTGCCCCGTCGAGAAAATGGCTGAACAGCGACGCGACGTCGTCGGGCCGCTCCCGCAGTGGCGGCAGGCGCAGATGCGCAACGTCGAGACGGTGCAGCAAGTCGAGGCGAAACTTCTGCTCCTGCACCAGCCTCGGCAAGTCGCGGTGCGTCGCGCACACTACCCGGACATCCACCTTGCGCACGGGGCCGCCCAGCACCTGGATTTCGCCGACCTCCAGCACGCGCAGCAGCATCGCCTGAGCCTCGGCCGGCAGCTCGCCGATCTCGTCGAGGAACAGTGTCCCGCCGTCCGCACGCTCAAAAGCGCCCTTGCGGTTTTCGGTCGCGCCGGTGTACGCGCCGCGCTGGGCGCCGAACAGCTCAGCGGCCACCATGTCGCCCGCCAGCGTGCTGCAGTTCACCGCCAGCCAGGGACCGTCGCGCCGCGCAGAGAGGTCGTGCACTGCCCGCGCCGCCAGCTCCTTGCCAACGCCCGACTCGCCCGTCAGCAGGATCGGCCATGGCGTCGCCGCTGCCAGCGCCAACTCCTGCATGACCTCCAGCATCGCGGGCGCCGCCGACCCCAGCGCGCCCACCGTGACCCGGTTGCCGCACGCGCGGAGCACCAGCACGGGCAACTGGCCCAGCCGCAGCAGATCGCCGGATTGCAGCGTGATCGCGCGGGCCGTCAGCGGTTTGCCGGCGCACGTTGTCGCGTTGCCGCCGGCCAGATCGCACGCTTGCAGCTGTCCACCGACGACCTGCAGCCGCACGTGCTGCAGCGCGACGCCCGGTCGGGCAATTCGCACATCGCAGCCCGCGCTGCTGCCCAGGATCAGGCGCTGTTTCACTTCGACCCGCCGCCAGCCACCTGCCGACGGGACGCATACCCACCACTTCTCCTGGTCCGCCATGATCGCCTCCGCATCCATTGTTTCTTCCGCTTCAGGGCGTGAAGTACCCGCCCCGGAGCCTGCTGCCTCGCCTGTTTGCCGGTCCGCAACCCCGGCGTCCGCGCGAGCCCGTTCCCGACGACACTCAGGCGGCCAGTTGGCACTCCTGCGCGCACAGCTCCAGCAGCAGCTCGCGCCGACCTTGCGCACCCGCCGGTACGCCTGGCAGCGCGTTCAGCAGCGCCGCACCCGCCGCGTGTTCGCCCGTCGCCGCGAGGCCGATCGCCGCGTTGAACAGCCAAAAGGCCAGCTCATCGCGCCGCTCGTGCGCCGCTTGCCGCCACGCGATCGGCGAGAGCCGCGCCAACTCCTGCAGCGCGCCCAGCCGCGTCAGCTCCTCGCCCACGCGATCCCGTGACCGGCTCGCCAATCGCGCGATCGACACCGTTTGCGCCACCGCATCCCGCACCACCTGCAGCCGTCGCGTCTCCCGGTTGCCCAGCCCCATCTTGCCGTCAAAGCCCATCGGTTCCTCCAACATGTCCGCGCCTGTCCATCTGCGCAGTCCAAGAAGGTATTCAGCCGTTCGCGGATTTTGCCGCGGCATGGAATGCCGATTTTTTGCGAGTGTGCGTTTTTGTGGCAATCGGCTACACTCCGCCCGCTTTTGCCCCGCGCTGGCGATCGCCCAGGAGCCGCTCCGTGTCCAAGAAGAATCGCAATCGTCCTGAAGAGTTGAAGTCCGATCTCGGTCTCGAGCCTGAGGTGCAGCCCGTCCGCAAGGTCGTGGCCAATGCGCCGCGGCAGCCGAAGGCCAACGATGAGCTGGACTGGAAAGATCACGTCCTGCCGCTGTTCTTGGGCTTTATTTGCGCGTACTTGCCCTACAAGGTCGAGCCGCACATCCGCGACCTCTTTCAGCTGCCCAAGCAGATGATCATGGCGGAAGCAGCCGCGTGGCTTGTCGTGCTTGCGGGCGCGCTGGCGCTGGCCGGCCGACCGCTCAAGCTGCCGAAGACACCCATGATCTGGCCGGGACTCGTGCTGATGGTGGCAATCGCCGGCGGCGTGGCGATCGCGCCGGCGCAGACCGGCGGCGTGCTGTCGATTTTTGCCCGGATGGACGCGCACCGCTGGGTGTCTGCCGCGGTGATCTTCGTGATCGCGCTGCTCAGCCTGACGACGCCCAAACGGCTCTGGTACATCATTCTCGGCAACCTGCTCGGCGGACTTCTGGTGTCGCTGATCGGCATTGGCGAGCAGCACAACATCCGCGGCTTGCTGCCTGATCCGCACTGGAATCTGATCACGCTGCCCGGTTCGACTTTTGGCAACCGCAACATGGCGGCGCAGGAGATCGTCGCGGTGATGCCGGCGGCGTACGTGGTCCTGACGCTGTGCCTGCGGTGGCTGCTCAGCGGTCGCGTGTGGCAGGCGATCGCGCTTGGGCTCGCGAGCGCGCTGGGCCTCATTACGATGCTCTACTTCCTGATCCTGACCGTCACGCGCTCGGCGTGGCTGGGCGCAGGCTTCGGTGTGCTCGTCGCGATCGGCGTGCTGGCGTTGGGCGCATGGTGGGGCAGTCGGACCGCAGCGCACGCGGACCCGGACGAGCCGAAACGGCCGGCGGGCTTGGCGGCGCTGTTTGGCGCGCCGGCGACGCAGGTCCTGATGACCGCGGCGGTGCTGTTCGTCACGCTGTTGACGGTGGTCGCCGTTGCCGATCGCTTCAAGCCGACCGGCGATGCCGCTTCAGGCTCGGTCGACGACAAGAAGAAAATGACGGTGCCGGAGCTGTTCAACTCGTTCTTTGACCGCAAGGCCAATCACTACCGCTGGCGCATCGGCATGGCCGAGTCGACGGTGGAAGCCATCAAGGACAAGCCGCTGGGCGGCGGCGCGGGCAACTGGCGCGTCATCTATCCGCAGTACGTGACGCAGCGCGAAAAGAACGAAATGTTCAACATCGCCAAGCAGCCGATCCGCGCGCACAACGATTTTCTGCAGTTTGGCTCGGAATTTGGCGTTCACGGCTTGCTGGCGCTGCTGACGCTGCTGGCCATGGCGGCTTGGCTGACGCTGCGATCGGTGCGCAAAGCGGCGATGCCGGCGGGCAAGGATCAGGAGGACGGCGCTTGGCTGGCGTTCTGCTCGCTCGCGTCGTTGGCGTCGCTGGTGGCGATTTGCGGTGACGCGATGGCGTCGTTTCCGCTGCAACTTCCGGGTCCGACGTTCCTGTTTGCCCTGCACCTTGCGACGATCGCGAGCGCCGAGGCGATACTCTACAAACGCGGCTTCTTTGGCGAGGGCGAGAACCACCTCGTCGCGACCCCGATGTGGCTGGGCGGCGCGGTGCTTCTGGCGGGCGTCATCGGTCTGAAATTCCTCGGACCGATCTACCTTGTGCCGGGCGACGTGAACCTGGACAGCTACCGCAGCCTGTCCGTGGAGCAGGCCAAGGAAAAGGGGCTGCACCAGCGCTGGCTGGTGGCTGAACTCGGCTTCACCGATGGCCGGGCGCTGCAAAAAGGCGGGCGCGCGCAAGCGGGTCTGGTGGCGATCCAGCGGGCGATCGCGCTCAATCCGGACGATTTCCAGAACCACTTCATCGAAGGTCTGAACCTCAACAGCCTTGGCCGGACGAAGGACGCGATTCACAGCATTGAGAATTCGCTGAAGTTGTACCCGAACCTCCTGAACGCATGGGTCAATCTGGCGATGTTCAACCGCCGCCTGAACGATGACGCGAAGATGAACGAGGCCATCGACGTGGCGCTGAAGCTGAAGCCGGACGAGCTGATCGCGCTCAACGTGCGCGCGGCGTGGCTGGAGGAAAAAGGCAAGTACGAGGAAGAGTTGAAGATCCTCGCGCCGCAGATCAAGCCATACGCGGAATACCGGCAGTCGCCAAACTGGCCGACGGACGACGGAGGGCAGCTGCTGGGCTCGTGGAAGACGACGCTGGCGCACTGCGTGACGGCGGCGCGCAAGACTGAGAAGTGGCCGGCGCTGGCAGAGTATCTGAAGCTGCTCTACGCCGAGCCGGTCGCCAATGATGGCCGCGGCGAGGACGAGAAGGACAAGGAGAAGATGAACCGGGCGGCGGATCTGGCGGAGGTGCTGGGCAAGCTCGGCAAATGGCAGGAGGCGCTCCCGCACTTCCAGGAAGCGGCGGAATTGGCGCGCGCCGACTATCCGGAGCAGAAGCAGAACTTCGCGCACGCCGCGCTGCATTTGGCCGACTACGCCACGGCGCTGCATCAGATGCAGGTGGCGATCCAGGTGGGCATGACCAAGGACAAGGCGGGGGAACTGCTGGACCAGTGGGCCAAGGACATGCCGGAGAAAGCCGCGGAGATCGTCAAGATTCGCGAGAAAGTGGCCGGCAAGCCAGCGGCGCCGACTGCTGCGGAGCCCAAAGCACCGTGAGTGAAACTGTACGCATTGAAGTCCGACCCGATGAGGGCGGCACGCGGCTGGACGCGCTCCTGTGCGCCCGTATTGACGGCCTCTCGCGGGCGCGGGCCACCGAGCACCTGGCGTCGGGCCACGTGCGGCTGATCGCGGGCGCGGCGAAGGCCAATACCAAGCTCAAGCCCAGCTTGCTCGTCAACAAACAACACATCTTTGAGATCGACGTGCAGCCGCGGCAGGAGTTGTCGGCTGAGGCGCAGGCGATTCCGCTGACGATCGTCTACGAGGACGCGGATTTGCTGGTGATCGACAAGCCGGCGGGTCTGGTGGTGCACCCGGCTGCGGGCCACGAGGACGGCACGCTGGTAAACGCGCTCCTGCACCACGCGCCGGAGATGGCGGCGATGAAGGGGAAGGACGCGTATCGGCCCGGCTTGGTGCATCGCATCGACAAGGACACTTCCGGCCTGCTCGTGGTGTCCAAGAACGAGACGGCGATGAAGAAGCTGGCGGCGCTTTTCGCGCTGCACACCATCGAGCGGCGGTACGTGGCCATCGTGCTGGGGCAGTTGCCGCAGGAGAAGATGACGTTTCGCACGTTGCACGGCCGCCACCCGACGGAGCGCAAGCGCTTCACCGGCAAGGTGACCGAAGGCAAGGAAGCCGTGACGCACGTGACGGTGCTGGCGCGGTCGGCGCTCACGACGCTCGTTGTGTGCCAGCTGGAGACAGGACGGAGCCACCAGATCCGGATGCATCTGGCGGAATCAGGCCATCCCATCGCGGGCGACCAGCTCTACGGCGGCGTGCGGCCGCATGCCAAGACAGCGCGGACCATGGGCGACGCGGTGCTCTTGGCCACCGTCAAACGGCAAGCGCTCCACGCCTACGCGCTGGGGTTTCAGCACCCGCGCACTGGGCGCCAGTTGCGCATGGAGCTCCCCTGGCCGGCCGATCTGATTGACGTTGCAAGCGGGTTGTATGGTCCCGAAAATATTGCGCTTCCGCCGCTTTCTGAGGACATCTAGCCGAGGTCTTCGCGGCGGCGGATTGGCGGTTGGCCGAAAAATTTCGGGAGTTCCGGCTACGCCGGGGACCTCCGCCCCAAAAAATCGACCTCCCCGCCGCTGCCTCCGGCTTTCACCGGACGCAGAACCACATTGCGGTCCCGCAGCTGTCGCTGCGCCGCCCAACCTTTGGCGGCTCGCGGGGTCCTTGCGTCCCGTTTGCCGCGTCGGCCTGGTTGATGTGGGCTTCGCGTGTCCCTGAGCGCGCGCCCAGTTCCCCGAGAAACACCGCGCCCGACACGCACGGCAAAAAGGTGTTCGTGCGTTTGCGACTTTTGCCGCGCGACTTTTTGCACCGGCCTGAAATTTCTTCCGTAGATCCTCCCCAGTTCCCAAGCGTCAGAACCTCCAAGCGTGCACCCGCCGCCGACCGGTTCCCCACCCACGCGAAGGAGTCACCATGAACATCCGCATTTTCTGCGCCTTGGCCGCGAGCCTCGTCGCCATCGCCGCCTGCGACAAGAAACCTGCACCGGCCGGCCCGGCCGAGGAAACGCACGCCTCGCTGCACGTCGCCCCGACTGACGAGGCGCCCGCCGCAGCGACTGTATCGCCCCAGCCCGAGCAACGCGTCGTGGAGGCGCCGCCTTTCCCGGAAGCTGTCGCCGAGGCGAAGGCCGCCGACAGTCCGGCTGAACCGCAACCGGCAGGTATCAAGGCCGCGGTTGAGAAGGTCGCGCCGCGCGCGCAGCGGTCCGAATCCGGCAAAGGCGCGGGCGTGCTGGGCATCGTCGGCTACGGTTCGGGTGGCGGCGGCATGGGCAGCGTCGGGCGCGGCGTGCCCAGCAAGCTCTTCGCTGGCGATGGCGACATGGCCGCGCTGTCGCCTGTGCGTGAGGAACGCGAGCAATACGGCAAGATCGACGAGAACCCCGTGCGCCGCGTCATCGAGACACCCGTCTCGACGTTCAGCATTGACGTCGACACCGGCAGCTACGCCAACGTCCGGCGCCTGATCCGCGAGGGCCGTCGTCCCCCGATGGACGCCGTGCGCGTCGAGGAGCTCATCAACTATTTTACCTACGACTATCCGGTCGCACGCACCAGCGGCCACCCGTTTGCGGTCAGCACGGAAGTCGCGCCCTGCCCGTGGAACAGCCAGAACCTGCTCGTGCGCATCGGCCTGCGTGCCACTGACGTGGACAAGGCGGAGCTGCCACCGGCCAACCTGGTGTTCCTCGTCGACGTGTCGGGCTCCATGCAGCCTGAAGAGCGCCTGCCGCTGCTGAAGAAGTCGTTGAAGCTGCTCGTCGATCAGCTGCGGCCGCAGGACCGCGTCGCGCTGGTGACGTACGCGAGCGGGACGCGCGTGGTGCTGGAGCCGACGAGCGGTGCGGAGAAGTCGAAGATCCTGCGGGCGATTGACGATCTGCAGGCGGGCGGGAGCACGGCGGGTGAGGCTGGCATCCAGCTGGCATACCGCATGGCGCAGCAGGGCTTCATCCCCGGCGGCATCAACCGGATCCTGCTTGGCACGGACGGCGACTTCAACGTCGGCATCACCAACTTTGACGACCTGAAGACGCTGGCTGCCGACAAGCGCAAGACCGGCGTGTCGCTGACGACGCTCGGCTTTGGCGTGGGCAATTACAATGAGCACCTGATGGAGCAGTTGGCGGATGCGGGTGACGGCAGCTACGCGTACATCGACACGCTCAACGAAGGCCACAAGGTGCTTGTTGACCAGATGACGCAAACGCTGGCGGTGGTGGCAAAGGACGTGAAGATTCAGGTCGAGTTCAACCCGGCGGCAGTCGCAGAGTACCGGCAGATTGGCTACGAGAACCGCGCGCTGAAACGCGAGGATTTCAACAACGACAAGGTCGATGCCGGCGAAGTGGGCGCGGGCACGGTCGTGACGGCGCTGTATGAGGTGACGCCGGTGGGCCAGCCCGGGACGGTGGATCCCTTGCGCTATGCGCCACAGCGGGAGCACCGACTCGACGTCGCGCCCGTCGACGCGGCCGAACTGGCGTTTCTGCGGGTGCGCTACAAGGCGCCTGCGGGTGGCGCGTCGCAGCTGCTGGAGGTGCCGATTCGCCAGCCGAATGACCGCGTCCAGAACCGGGAGGCCAGCGTGGATATGCGGTTTGCTGCGTCCGTGGCGGCGTTTGGCCAGCTGCTGCGCGGCGGCAAGTACCTCGGCGCGTTTGGCTGGGAGCAGATGCTGGCGCTTGCGGCGTCCAGCCAAGGCCAGGATCGCTTTGGCTACCGCGGCGAGTTCGTTCAGATTGCCCGGCTGGCGCGGTCCTTGCGCCTCGCCGAGTAGCCGTCGCCGCTCGCAACTCGCTTGACCGATGGGCTGCCGCTGGCGCACCCTTTCGCCTCGGGCTGATGCGTGTCGCCCCGCGGGATTCGGCCACTATGCAAGCAGATTTGACGGATCGCGTGCTCACTTCCCGGGCCGCTGGCGGACCGCGTTCGCACGGCGTCTGGCGCCTGCACGTCGTGGCCTCCCCCGATCCCAAGTGGCGCGGCGCGATCCTGAAGATGACCAAGGATGGCCCGTTTGCCGACGGCGCGCAGATTGGCCGGGTGCCGGACGCGCCGGCGGCCTTGCGCATCGACGATTCCACGCTCTCGCGCCGCCACGCCGTGTTCACCAAGGACACCGACGAGCTGCTGCGCGTTACCGATCTCGGCAGCTCCAACGGCACGTTCTTTGGCGGGGAGCGTTTGCAGCAGGCGTTGGTCGGTCACGGGTCCGTGCTGCGGCTGGGCGCCAACGTGCTTGTGCTGGAGCGCGACATGGGCGCGCGCAGTGAACACGGCGAGCCGTCGGCGGACATTCCCGGCCGCTCGGAGCGCGCGCGGCAGCTGCGCGGGGCGCTGGAGGATGCGGCGCACGACAGCCTGCCGGTGCTGCTGCTCGGGGAAACGGGCACGGGCAAGGAGCACGCGGCGCACGAGTTGCACGTGCGCTCCGGCCGCAAGGGCAAACTGGTGCGGCTGAACGCGACGGCGATTCCCGAGTCGCTGTTTGAGGCGGAGCTGTTCGGCCATGTCGCGGGCGCTTTCACCGGCGCGCTCGCGGCGCGGCCAGGGCGGGTGCGCGAGGCGCAGCACGGCGCATTGGTGCTCGACGAGATTGGCGATCTGCCGCTGCACCTGCAGGCCAAGCTGCTCCGACTGCTGGAGGAACGGACGGTGCGCGCGGTGGGCGGCGTGAAAGACGAGCCGATCGACGTGCGTTTTTGCGCCTCGACCAACGCCGACTTGGCGGCGCGCGTGCAGGACGGCCGCTTTCGCCGCGACCTTCTGGCGCGTTTCCACACCCACGTGGTCGCGCTGCCGCCGCTGCGCGAACGCCGCATGGACCTCTTCCACTTCGCCGACGCGCTCCTGCCGCTGCGCAACAGCGCGGGTGCGCCGGTGGCGTGGCCGACCGTGCTGCACGAAGAGACCGTTGAGGCACTGCTTCTCTACGACTGGCCGGACAACCTGCGCGAACTGGCCGGCACGCTCGTGCACTTGCGGCGGCACATTGGCGAGCAGCCGGTCCCGCGGACAGTGCTGTCGTCGACCATTTTGCGCCAGGTCGGCGTCCGTCCGGCGGTCGAAGAGACCGCGCGTCTGGGCGCGGTGCCGCGCGATGCGGTGGATCCCGTGGAGGCGCCTGATGCGGCGGCGTTGCGGCAGGCGTTGCGGGAGGAGCGCGGCGTGCTGGAAAACGTCGCGCGGCGCTATGGCCGGCACCGCAAGCAGGTGTACCGTTGGCTGGAGCAGGCGGGGATCGACGAGGCTGAACTGCAACGCTATCGCGAAGGTGTCTGATCCCGCTCAGGCGGACTGCGGATTTGCGTAGCGCAGACTCACGCGCATTGCCACCAGCGCCAACGCGCTGCCGCCCGCGGCAAGCAAGAGGATCAACTCCGCCGTGGACAGGTCGCCGCCGAACAGGCCGTGCGGCAGTTCCTGGTGCAGCAGCAGGATCAACACCGAGCCGACGATGTAGCCAAACGAGTACATGCTGCCTTCCACAAGCGCTGCGACGCGGCCGCGGAGGTGCGCCGGGGTCCGCACGAGGTACGCGCTGACTGCAGGACTCTCGACCGCGCCAGCGACAACCAGGAACGTGCTGACGCCGATCGCCACGATCTCGCCCGGCCAGATCGCCACGGTCGCCAGCGCCATCAGCAGGGAAATCGGCGTGACGATGAACACGCGCTCAAAACCCAGCCGCCGCACCAGGTACGCCGGTAGTACGGAGCCAGCCGACGCCGCAACTGCGCAGATGAGCAGGCGATATTTGCCGTATGGCGCCTGCAGATCAGCCATGTCCTTGGCCGTGCCGGACATCGCCTGGATGACGTGGTGGGCAACCGCCGTCTCCGCAATGCCGTTGGTCAGGAGCAGCAGCGCCACGCCGCGCAACACGGGCGAGTGCAGCAGGTAGCGCAGCGGGGAATCGGTGTGGTGCTGCGGCTCGGACGGATCTTCAGGCGTCGGCTCGGGATCGGCGAGCGTCACGTGGCGCAGCGCGCGCACCCGTCGCAGCATCACGGCCGCGAGGAGCAGGCAAATCCCGCCGACCGCCATCAGCGGGTCCGGTGCGACGTGCGCCACGCCGGCCCATGTCGCGAATGCGCCGCCGATGAACGAGCCGGCATAGCTGATGGAGTTGATCGGCCCAAACCAGGTGATCGCCTCCTCGTCGGTCATCATGTCGCGCGCCAGAGCCCACACGGTCAGCGGCACCAGGCGGCTCTCGACGCTGTTGATGGAGTACAGCACGCCGTACGACTTCGCGGGCGAGACGCCGGAGAGGCGCATGACCCAGGTCGCGATGTAGGCCATGCCGAACACGCCGAGCAGGCCGATGGCAAGTCGGCGGCGCGGCGATCGGTCGATGATGAGGCCCAAGCCCAGCGCGCAGACGACCGCGATGATCGCGTCCAGCACCCAGAGGCCGAGCAGCGGGTCGACGCCCGCGTCCGCGACGACGCCGCTTGTGCCGATGATGCCGGCGACTTCCTGCATCAGCGCCGAACACGTCAGCACCGCCGCAATGGCCAACGCGCGCCGTCGGACGCTGGGAATCGTCGTAGTCACAGCGCCAGATCCTCCGCGTTGACCGCGGTAAGGCGCGTTCCCGTCAGCGGGAGGCTCGGGAGGCGAGAGGCCGTCATGGCAACCTTGGGGCGCGACAAGACCGGCCCATTGCGAGGGGAAGAGTGCGGTCACAACCGGAACGGGTCAAGTTGTCACCCGTCCCGGTTGGCCTGCTTCGCTTCAGCCATCAGAGAACGGCTTCAAAATCTTCGCCCGCGCGGTGTGGCGCAATTTGCGCAGCGCCTTGGCTTCAATCTGCCGGATGCGCTCGCGGGTCACGCCAAACTGCTGGCCGACCTCTTCAAGCGTGTGGTCGCTGCGCTCGCCAATGCCAAACCGCATGCGGATGACCTTCTCTTCGCGCGGCGCCAGGCAAGCCAGCGACTTGCGCACCTTTTCTTCCAGCGCCGCCATCGTAACCGCGTCGACCGGGCTGATCGCGCGCTTGTCTTCGATGAAGTCGCCGAGGTGGCTGTCCTCTTCCTCGCCGATCGGCGTCTCCAAGGAAATCGGCTCCTTGGCGATCTTGAGCACCTTGCGCACCTTGTCGAGCGGCATCTCCATCTTGGCCGCGACCTCTTCCGGCAGCGGCTCGCGGGCGAGTTCCTGCTGCAGGTAGCGGCTTGTGCGCACCAACTTGTTGATGGTCTCGATCATGTGCACCGGAATGCGGATCGTCCGCGCCTGATCGGCGATCGCGCGGGTGATCGCTTGGCGGATCCACCACGTTGCGTAGGTGCTGAACTTGTAGCC
>CAINLT010000336.1 GCA_903850505.1 uncultured Myxococcales bacterium
CGCCGGCATCCGGTTGCGCAGGACTTGCATCGCGCCCGAAACGCCGGCGAGCGGGTTGCGGACCTCATGCGCGATGACCGACGCCATCGCACCCAGCCGCGCGAGCGACGCCTGGTCGCGCAGCCGCTCCTCCGCGTCCTTGCGCGCCGTGATGTTGCTGCGAATGGCGACGTACTGCTTGGGCGTGCCGTTCGCACCCATCAGCGGGACGATGGTCGTGTCGGCCCACCAGAATGCGTTGTGTTTGTTGCGGTTGCGCACTTCGCCGCGCCAAATTCCGCCATGGCCGACGATCGTCCACAGCGTCGCGAAGAACTCCTGGGTGTGCAGGCCGGAGTTCACAATCCGATCATTCTGGCCGAGCAACTCCTCGCGGGTGTAGCCGCTGACGTCGCAGAACCGGTCATTGACGTAGGTGATCCTGCCGCTCACATCGGTGATCGACACGATGCTCGACTGATCCAGCGCAAACTTCATGTCATGCAGTTCGTGCAAGGACAGCTCCAGCCGCTCTTGAGTCTGGAGACGCAACACCTGCGCCTGTTCGGCGATCGCCTCGCCTTTGCGCAGCCTGCGCTGGAACCGGCTCATGTGGAGGACGAGCGCGGCGGTCGCCCACAGCGCGAACACGCTCATCACGCGGTTGGTCAGATCGATGGTGGGCAGCGCTTCCGGTCGCGGCATGAAGCGGCCAATGACCGTGAGCACGGAGCCGATCGCTGCGATCAGCCGCGGCACGGCCGGATCTTCGATGTCGACGGTCACGAGGACGGCGATTGGGTAGAGCAGGGCGGGCGTCAACAGCGTCGCGTGCAGCGTATCGGCGACGAAGACGGCGCTCAGCACCGTGAACGGCAAGCCGAGTTTCTGAAGTTTCGCAGTCAGCGGAACTGGGTCCGTCATGCCGTCGTGCCGCGGTCGTGGAAGGACCGCTTGGGTGCGCGGCATTTGACACCTGACGCTCGCGGGTGTCACCTGCTATAGTCCCGTTGGAGGCCTGTTCCTGTCATGAACCCGTCATCACCCCACATTCTGCCGCTGTTTGCGCACCTCCCGCTGCCGCATTCCGTGTTGATCGTGGAGGACGAATTCCTCATCCGCTGGGCGCTCCGCGCGCGGCTGTCGTCGGTGGGATTCCTGGTCGCTGAAGCGGTTGACCTGGCCACGGCGCGCGAGGCGTTTCTGAGCCCGATCGACCTCGTGCTGCTGGACCTGCGCCTGCCCGATGGCAATGGCATCGAGCTCCTGGCGGAGTTCCGCACAGCGCGACCGAAGACCCGCGTGATTGTGATGACGGCGCACGGGACGGACATGACGGAAGCGGAAGTGACGTCTGCGGGCGCCTACGCATTGGTCCATAAACCATTTGATCTGGATCACGTGGTCCGACTGACGCAGCGCGCGGCTGTGTCCTAGATTGGAGCATGGGGAACATGCAGATAGGAAATATCGCCATGGAAGCTTCAAAGATTCTGGTGGTCGATGATGAGCGGCTGATCCGATGGTCGATTCGCGAACGTTTGCGCCAAGAAGGGTTTGAAGTCGTCGAGGCGGGTACGCTCGCGGACGCGATGGTGGCGTTGCAGCACGGGGTTGACCTGATGCTGTTGGACAACGGTCTGCCCGACGGCAACGGGCTGGACGCGCTGCCGGCGATTCGACTCGCGGCGCCCGATGTGATCGTCATCATGTTGACGGGCACCAACAGCGTAGAGGCCGCGGTTGCTGCGATGAAGGCCGGCGCGTGGCACTACCTGACCAAGCCGGTGAATCTGGACGAGCTGGCGGTCAAGATCCATCAGGCGCTGGAAACGATGCACCTGCGACGGGAAGTGCAGGTGCTGCGCGAGGTGGTGAGTTCGCCGTGGGGGCCGGAGACGATTGTCGGGCAGTCGCACGCGATCCAGAATGTGCGGCAATTGCTGGGCAAGATCGCGCGTACCGCAGGTTCGACGGTGTTGCTGACCGGCGAGAGCGGCACGGGCAAGGATCTCGCCGCCAAGGTCATCCACTACAGCAGCGCGCGTGCCAACAAGCCGTTCATGAACATCACGTGCTCGGCCCTGCAGGAGACGCTGCTGGAGAGCGAGCTGTTTGGCCACGAGAAGGGCGCGTTCACGGATGCGCGGGCGCAGAAGAAGGGGCTGCTGGAGCTGGCGGCCGGCGGCACGGTCTTTCTCGACGAAATCGGCGAAATGTCCTTGGGGCTCCAATCAAAAGTGCTGCGCTTTCTGGAGGAGAAGACCTTCAAGCGGGTGGGCGGCGCGCAGGACGTGTCCATCGACGTGCGGATCATCGCGGCGACCAACCGCGACCTGCACGCTGACGTGACCGCTGGCCGTTTCCGCGAGGATTTGTTCTACCGCCTGCGCGTGCTGCCGGTGGAATTGCCGCCGCTGCGCGATCGTCCGGGCGACGTGCAGGCGCTGATTGATTTCTTCCTGCGGCGTTTTTCCCAAGAACTGAAGAAGCCGGTGCGGGCGGTCAACCCGTCGGCGATGCACGTCCTGGCGCAGCAGCCGTGGCCGGGCAACGTCCGCGAACTGCGCAACGCCGTTGAACGCGCCGTGCTGCTGGCGGAGTCGGACGAGCTGTCCTTGGACGATTTTCTGCTGGCGTCGACGCGGAACACGCACGTGCAGGCCCAGACCATCGTGCTGCCGGAAGACGGCATCGATCTGGACGCGCTGCAAGATGAACTCGTGCGCCAGGCGCTGGCCCGGACGTCCGGCAATCAGACCCGCGCCGCACAGTTGCTGGGGCTCTCGCGCGACCAGATTCGCTATCGGCTGGAGCGGATGACGACGCCGGTCGCCCAGGGCTAGATAACCCGCTAGTTCGCCTTCCAACTCAGCGTGTACCCGCCGCACATGCTGGCGGCGGCGTTGTCCTTGGGGAACACTTGGATGGTCACGGTGCCGCCGTCGTCGCCGAGGCCGCCGAGCGAGCAGGTGTCGTTATGGCGCACGTGCTCGTTGGCAGTGCCGCCATTGTTGGAGCAGCAGCCCCATTCGCCGTTGGGGCCGCCGGACGTCTTGTAGCCCGCGTCGCACGCGATGGAGCCGCTGTCGCTCGCGCCGCTGTTGCAGCGGAACCAGACGCAGAGGTCGTAATCCGCCGCGAGTCCGGTGAGGCTGACGTCCGGGTAGATCGAGCAGAACAGCTGGTCTGACGCGGCAAAGTGATAGAAATCGATGTCCTGCGCCGGGCTGATCGTCGCGCTCAAGCTGCTCGAGCCGTCGCAGTCGCTTTTGCCGCCGAGGTTGGTGCCGTCCGCCCCGTTGTTGTTCTCGTACTGGTCGTAGATCGGCTGGCCTTTGCACGAGCCGCCGCTGCACACGTCGTTCTTGGTGCACGACGAGTTGTCATTGCACGCGTTCCCGTCGCCCGCCGCGGACACCTGACATTTGCCGCCCGCGCAGTAGCTGATGCTGCACACGTCGCCTGCGGGAGGGCAGGTCATCGCCGCGCCCGTGCACTTGCCCGCGCCGTCGCAGTGGTCGTTCAGCGTGCAGCCGTCGCCGTCGGTGCACGTCGTGGTATTGGCAAAGTACTTGAGCACGCAGCCCGTCGTCGCCGGATCGCAAACGCCCTGCACGCAGGGGCCGTCCAGGTTGGAGCAGTTGACCGCAGTGCCCACGCAGAGGCCGGCGGTGCACTTGTCGTTGAACGTGCAGCCGTTGCTGTCGTCACACGCGGTGCTGCCCACCTTGGGCGTCGCGACGCAGAAGCCGGCCTTGCACGAGCCGGTGCCGCAGACGCTGTTGAGGCCGCTGCAGTCGAGCGCCGCGCCCACGCATTTGTTGCCGCTGCACGCGTCCTCGGTCGTGCAGGGATCGCCGTCATCGCACGGGCCCACCTTGGGGACGCCGCTGCACGTACCGCCGGAGCAGGTGCCCGTGGTGCATTGCGTGTCGAACGGGCTGCAATCCTTGGCCGTGCCCACGCATTTGCCGGCATCGCAGTGGTCGGACGCCGTGCAGACATCGCCGTCGTCGCAAGGTGCGAGCTTGGGCGTGATGACGCACGCCCCGTTGCTCTTGTCGCACGCCGCGACGCCGCACGGGTTGGTCAGCGCGGAGCAGTCCTTGGCGACGCCGCCTTGGCATTTGCCCGCGGCGCACTTCTCGTTGATCGTGCACAGGTCGCCGTCCTCGCAGGGCAAGCCCGGCGCGGCGCTGAATCCCGTCTGGTTGCTGCTGGGGATGCACTGCAAGCACGGATCGCCCGGGCTGCCTTGCCCCGCGGCGTAGCAGACGCCACCGATTTCGCACTTGCCGGGGTCAATCGCGTGGCCGCAGCCGCCCTGCTTGGTGCAGGTGTCAATCGTGCACGGGTCGCCGTCGTCGGGGCAGCTCTGGCCGGTGAGCGTCGCGAGGTGTACGCACACGCCGTTCTGGCAGGTGTCGCTGGTGCACGGCAGGCCGTCGTCCGCGCACGTCGCGCCGATCGCCTTGGCCGGGTGCATGCAGGTGCCGGTCTGGCACACGTCGTCCGTGCACGGCTTGCCATCGTCGGCGCACGCCACGCCGGGCAACACGTTCGGGTGTGTGCACTTGCCGCCCGCGCACAAGTCGTTGGTGCACGCGATGCCGTCGTCGGCGCACGTCGTTTCCGTCACGGTGGCGGGGTGTTGGCACGCGCCGTCCTTGCAGAGGTCGTCGGTGCAGACGTTGTTGTCGGTCGCGCACGTCACGTCGCTGGGCACGGGGAGGTGCGCGCAGGCGCTGGCCTTGCAGACGTCCTGGGTGCAGAGGTTGCTGTCGTCGCTGCACGGCGGGTCAAACGGGTCGTCGGTGTGCAGGCACGTCCCGGCGATGCAACCGTCCAGCGTGCACGGATTGCCGTCGTCCTTGCACGTCGCGCCGTCGCCGAGCAGCGGATGCGCGCACGCCCCGCCGATGCATGCGTCGATCGTGCACGAATTGCCGTCGTCCGCGCACGCCTGCTCCGCGTTCGTGTGCGTGCAGCCGCCCGCGAGGTCGCAGCCGTCGATGGTGCACGGGTTGCCGTCGTCGCACTTCGTCGCTTGGCCTTGGCATTTGCCGTTGACGCACAAGTCGCTGTTGGTGCACGCGCTGCCGTCGTCGCAGACGGCGCCGCTGTCGGGAATTTGGCCGCAGGACCCGTCAGAGCCGCAGATGCCGGTCGTGCACGGGTTGCCGTCGTCGCACATGCCCTCGTCGACGTTGCCATCGCAGTTGTCGTCCAAACCGTTGCAAATTTCAGCTGCGGGCGTCGCGGCGTCGCACAGCGGGACACCATTTTCGCAGCTCAGGACGTTGCCCGAGCACGTGCCATTGGCGTTACTCTTGGTGCACGGCGCGGCACTGGCCAGATCGTCGGTCTTGCCGTTGCAGTCGTCATCGACGCCGTTGCACGTCTCCGCCGCGGGCGTCAGCGCGTCGCAAAGCGCGAGTCCGTCGCCGGTGCACGCGCGCTGGCCGGGGCATGTGCCAAACGTGTTGGTCGTGGTGCAGGCGATCTTCGCGCCCTGGGCGATGGCCTCCGTCGTGCACAGGCACGCGCCGTTCGTCGGTCGGCATTGCGGGACGTTCTGGCCGCTGGCCGGGTCTTTGGCGTCCTGGCAGAGGAAGCCAGTGGGGCAGGTCTTCGCGTCCGTCAGGCTGCACCCGGCGCCGCAGAAGCTGCCGTTGGCGCCGTCGGCGATGCACAGATTGCCGCTGCCGCTGCTGGTTTGGCAGGCGGCGTTGTCCTGACACGGCGCGCACAGCTTGCCAAACGCGTTGATGGCGTCGCCATCGGGCGCGTCGTCCTTGGCTGCGTCGTTCTGGGCTGCATCACTCGGCGCGTCGCCTCCGGCATCCGCCTGCGCGTCGGTCGCCACGTCCAGCGCGTCATCCTTGTCGGCCGGAACGTCGAGCTTCTTTTCGTCCTTGAACACAATGGAATCGCCGGGATCAAGCGCGTCCAGGTCAGTCCCCGAACCATTGCCGCCCGTCGCCGGATTGGAGCACGCGACGAGCGCCGCCATGGCCACGACCCAGCGGTGCTGGAAATGCCGCTTGTCGGCTTGCATCGTCTTCATTGATCGCTCCCTGTGCGCGCTGCCGACAATCCCTGCGCCTAGCTTGCCAGAAATCCGCGGCGACAACCACGCGAGGTCCGCAGCCCGGGGTCAAGCGGCCAGATGCGCGACTTTGTTGGGACCGGCCGCAGCCGCCCGGAGCAGTTCAGCCATTCGCGCTACGCTGCCGTGCCATTCAAAACGGCTCTGCACCCGGGCACGGCCGCGCAGACCGCACGACGTCGCCAGATCGGGGTACTGCGCGAATTCCGCCAGCGCCGCGGCCAAGGCCTGCGGGTCGCCCGGGTTGACCAGCAGCCCCGTGTCCCCGCTGCGTACCAACGCGCGCACGCCGCCGACGTCCGAGGCGACGACCGGCACGCCGGACGCCATCGCTTCCGCCGCCGCGACGCCAAAAGATTCCTGCACGCTGTTCATCACGTACACGTCGATCTGCCGGTACACCGCGGCGATCGCGTCCACATCCAACAGGCCGTGATCCACGATGCACGCGGCAAGGTCCGGATGTGCCGCCAGGTAAGCGGTCACTTCCCCGCCATCGTTGTCCCGCCGACCCGCCAGATGGATCGCCAGCTTCTGCCCCGAGGTCAGCAGGATCGTCAGCGCCCGCAGCAAATCGAGCCGCCCGTACACCGTGTCGTCCGATTTGAAATGGCCCACGGCCAGCGTGTCGCCCGCCTTGCGTTTGCGCGGCACGGCGCGGGGATGGAAAGTCTGGGTATCCACGCCAAACGGCACGATTTCGATGTGGTCGCGCAGTTCGTCGTGATAGCCGGCGACCACGTCAGCGAGCGGTTGCGCGACGGCGGTGATCGTGTGCGACCGCAGCAGCAGCGCGGTGC
>CAINLT010000337.1 GCA_903850505.1 uncultured Myxococcales bacterium
AGAAAGCCTGAAAAGTTCGCGATATCCGTCGGACTGGCTCATGGTTGCCCCCGCGGATCACAGCTCCGCGGTGATGCAGCAGATCAGGCAGACGGGGTTTCGTCAATTTTGCGAGGAGTTCGGGAGCTTGCGATCGCCCTGAGGCGCCCGGAAGCCGCACTTGCCCCGGCGCAGCGCCGCTCCTACACTGGGCGCCCCATGCGCCACACGATCACCCAACGCAGCTTGAGAGTCCTCAACGGCCTGTTCGCCCCGACCGCGCTTCCGCCCGGTGGACTGCTTCCGGAAGCGCAGCGCGACGACCTGTTGGGTGTTCTTGAGCAGACCTTGGCCTACATGAAGCCCGAGTTACACCACGCCGAGCGCATTCCGGCGGGCGGCGCGCTGCTGGTGGGCAATCACGCGCTGATGGGGATCGACTCGTTTGCGCTGTACCCGCTGCTGGTCAAGCACACGGGTCGGCTGCCCCGCGGTCTGGCGGATCGCGCGCTCTGGCGGCTGCCGCCGTTGGGTCGTGGCCTGGAGCGCATGGGCGCGGTGCAAGGTGAGCCGGACGCGGCGGAGAAGCTGCTCAAGGCGGGCGAGATGGTGCTTGTGTATCCGGGCGGCGGTCCGGAGTCGTTCAAGCCGCCCGCGGACCACTACAAGCTGCTCTGGCAGGATCGTTTGGGCTTCATCCGCGTGGCGCTGCGGGCGCAGGTCCCCATTGTACCGATCATGGCGGCGGGCACCGATCACGCCTATCGCTACCTGTTCCGCGACCGGTGGATCGCCCGCCGGCTGGCAGGCGGACCGCGCTACGACTTTCCGGTTTCGCTGGGCCTCGGCGTCCTGCCGCTGCCGGGAAAGTTCACGTACCACGTCGGTGAGCCGATTGCGCCCCCGGGCGGACCGGAGCTCGCCGACGACCCGACGGCGCTCGCGGCGTTCCACCAGCACGTGTGGCAGACCGCGCAGGGTCAACTCGACGCGGCAGTGGCGCAATGGCGCGTCGAAAACACTTGAGCACGCTGCGGGGCATTCGACACGCCATCGCGGAAATACGCTGAATTATGAACGATAGCTGCGGGCGAATTCGGCGCTTGACAGGTCCGCTCGACCACGGCCGTTCTCGGGGCGCGTTTCTCGCGTTTCCTGGGCGCATTTCTGCGAAAAAGCGCCCGTTCCAATCACCGCAATTTCATCTGGACTTCCTGCTACTGGCGGGAAAGGACTCCGTCATGTCCCTGCTTTTGCATCCGTATCCGACCGGTTGGTACGCAGTTGGGTTGTGCGCTGAACTCGCTACCGCGGAAGTAAAGTCGTTCGCGTTCATGGGCGAACAGGTCGTGCTCTTTCGCACGGAATCCGGCGTCGCAACGCTGATGGACGCCCTATGCCGATCAGGTCCGGCCGCATTTGCCCAAGGAGTGCCGGAATTCCCCGCACCTGGATTTCCCTGAGTGCGGCATGACGGACTACATGCGCGAACAGTACATCGCCGCTGGCACGTGGGAGCGATTCCTGACCGTCCACGAGGCCGTCGATCCGGACGACGTGTTTGCCTGGTTCTACGGCGAGCGCAGACGGGCCAAGAGCAAACGCAGCGAGGGATAGCCGAGGATCAGCGTCTGCAGGCTCCAGCCCGCGCGCAATGGCACCTGCGCGCTGTGGCTAGCCAAACGCCACGCAAACGCCGCTTCGCCCACGTGCGCCAGCATCGCCAGTCCAAAGATCCACTGGTACACGTCCTGCGTGAGCGGCAGGTGCGAAAACTCACGCCACTGCTGCGCGCTCGCGGGCGACGCCGTCAGCACCGCCAACAGCGCCATCGGCGGCACGATGAGCACCCACCAGATCGCGTTGGGCCTCTCGATCCGCATCTGCACACTCCCCGCCGCGCACACTATTTCGGAACCGACGCGATGCTGTCCGGCGCGAGCTTCCAGCTTGTCGATTTGCCGTCGGCGAAGCTGAAATACACGTTCGTCGCGTCCGATCGCATGCCCCAGACCGCGCCGGGCAAGTCGCACACGACGGGTGTGACCGGCCCGCCGGACTTGGCCACCTTGAAGATCGCGTGCTTGAGGTAGGGGCCGTCGACCTTGGACGCGTAGAAGTAGACGTTGGCAGTTGCGTCGTCCTGCACGAGCACGCCCGCGCCGCTCATTTGCGCGATTTGCGTCGATGCGCCGGTGGCCATGCTGGCCTGCCAAACGCCGTCCGGTCCGCCGCCGACCTGGCTCCAGAAGACGGTGCTCGGGTCAATGTCCATGCCTTTCCACTCGGTGCCGGCGCTGAGCAACTGCGGCACGCTGCCACCTGTGGCGAGGAAGTAGACGCCGCCGACGATGCTTGCCGCGGCATCGCTCGCCGCGATGAAGGCGAGGCCGGCGCTGTTGATGTGCGGGTAGCCGGCGGTCTTGGGCACGCCCGGAACCGACGAAACCGCGCCGCCGCTGGTGGCAACCTGACGAATGCCCGGCGGGAACGTGAACGGCGTGTATTCGTCCTCGCGGAAGTAGATCATGCCGTCGAAGATCGTCAGTTGCCGCGGCTGGAGCGCCAGCATCACGGCGGTCTGCTCCTGACCTACGAGCACCGTCGCGGGCTGCGTACCGTTGGCGCTCAGCGGGGCAGTCAGGATCGCGCCTTTGCCGTCGCCAGAGACGTAAACGCCCGTCGCGTCGACGTCGAGGCCCTGAAATGCCGTCGTGCCGTTCAGGCTGCCGACCATCAGCGTCGCGGGCAACGAGCCAACCGGCACTCCCGCGATCGGCATCGCGTGGACCCACGATTCCGCGGTAAAGTTGGGCCCATACGCAGTCCAATAGACCTGACCGCCGTAGACCCGGAGCTCCTGCACCCAATCGGCGGCCTGATAGAGCACCGTGGGCTGCGTCGCCGGGCACACCGTCCACGGGTCGACAAGCGCGGCACCCGAGTCCGCGGCGTCGGCAATGTCCGGAACGTCCGCAACATCGGCAACATCGTCCACGTCATCGACGTCCGCAACATCGGCAACATCGTCCACGTCATCGACGTCCGGAACGTCGGCAACATCGTCCACGTCATCGACGTCCGGCACGTCCGCAACATCCTCGGCTACGTCCGCGGCATCCAGCTTCACGTCGTCCGCGGCATCCGCTTCGACGTCCGCCGTGTCGCTCTTCACATCGGCGTCTGCGGTATCGGCCATCTCCGCATCAGCGGCATCAGCGGTATTTTGGGCATCGGCAGCATCGGCTGAAACTTCCGCGCCAACGACGTCGTTGAGGCCAACGTCCGCCGCGCTCGCGACATCCTGCGCGTCGCCAGCAGCATCCGCAGTCGCGTCCGCACAGGTGTCATCGGCGCACGCTGCGTCGTCGCCAACCACGTTCCCGCTGCCACCCGACGCGCTGCCGCACGCCGCACACACAAGGGCCAAGCCCAGCAACCAACCATGACTACGCTGCATCGGACACCTTCTTTGGCCAAGTGCGGCCATGGACGGGCGATTCGAACCGATCCACCGCGAGTGTCCTGCTGCGTTGGACGCCGGTCAAGTCGGGCGCGCGGCGCGTATTAGGCGAATCCATCGGCCGTCAGCTATCATCCAACCGGCGGACAAGGACGATACGCACATGGCAAACCAGGTTGAGGGCGGACGGTTTCAGCGGATGGCGCGGCTTGCGGGCTTGGCGGCGCGGACGACGCGCGACCTGGCAACTGCGCGAGCCAAGCAGGTGCTGGGCAACAGCGACGCGGCGCACATCGGCGAGTCGCTGCGCCCGACCGCCGAACGCATGGTCGAAGTCCTGGGCAGCATGAAGGGCGCGGCGACCAAGATGGGCCAGTTCATCAGCCTCGTCGATCAGGAAGTGTTTCCGCCAGAAGCGCGCCAGGCCCTCCAAAGGCTGCTGAATCAGGCGCCGCAGCGGCTGAGCGCGGAAGAAGCGCGCGCGGTGATCCTGGACGAGCTCGGGGCGACGCCGGAAGAGCTGTTCGCGCAGTTTGATCCCGAGCCGTTCGCCGCGGCGTCGATGGGGCAGGTCCACGGCGCGACGCTGCACGATGGCCGCGACGTGGTGGTCAAGATTCAGGTCCCGGGGGTCGACAAGGCCATCGAGGCGGACCTGCGCAATGCCGGCACGATGACGGCGGCGCTCTCGCTCGCGGGCGGCATCTTTGACGCGCGCCGCTACTTTGACGAAATCGCCGCGACGTTGCGGCGCGAACTGGACTACCGCGAGGAGGCCAAGCAGCTCGCGGAATTCCGCCGTGTCGCCGCGCCGTGGCCGGAGATCGCCCTGCCTGAACATGTGCCTGAGCACTCGTCCGCGCGCGTCATCACGCTCACGCGCCTGCGCGGACCGACGCTCCTGGAGTTTGCCAACGACGAGAACGCGGACGCAGCGAGCCGTTTTCGCGTGGCGCAGCAGCTCGTGGTTTCCTCCTGGGGGCCGTTCCTGTCGACCGGGCTGATCCACGCCGATCCGCACCCGGGCAATTACATCGTCTGCGCGGACGGGCGGCTGGGCGTGCTGGATTTTGGTGCGACGCGGCAAATGGAGATGTCTTTCGTCCAGACGTACTGGCAGGTGCTGGACGCGGCGATGGCGGACACCCATCTGGCGCTGCACGAACTGCTGACCGGCGCGCATTTTGAGTTGCGCGGTGAGCCGGTGGAGACGGAAAAATGGCTGCAGGCGCTGTCGGCCATCGTGGAGGCACCCATGCGCAAGTCCCACTATGATTTTGGCGCGTGCCAGATTGCCGTCGACGTGCGCAAACTGAGCCAGCAATACCCAGCAGTTACGCTGCAGTCGCGGCCACCGGAGAACAGCCTGATGTTCTACCGCTCGCTGGTCGGCATCGCCGGCGATCTCCGGTTGCTCAAGGCCGCGGGCAATTTTCGCGCCGTGACCGCGGACATCATGGCGCGCGCGCGGCCTGTGACCTAGCGTATTCGGACCGCGGGCCGGTTGACCGTTGCCAAGCGCGGAGTCCAGAATGTCTGCGGCAATCCCCCTTTTTACACCGGAGTTCGCATGAATGGCGCCGAGATTCACATGTTGTTCAATCACCTGCCGGTCATCGGTTTTGTCGGGCTCGTGCCGGCGTTGGCCGTCGCGCTGGCGCTGAAGAGCGTCGACATCAAGCGGTTCGTCCTGCTGGCGACGGTCGTAGTTGGCGCGAGCGCGATGGCCGCCGGGTCGACGGGCGATGGCGCCGAGGAAGTCGTGGAGCACCTGCCGGGCGTGACCAAGGCGAAGATCCACGCCCACGAGGAAATGGCCGACAAGGCGACGCCGTTGGCGCTACTGACCGCGGCGGCGGCGGGCGCAGTCTTCTTCCTGCAGCGCAAGCGCCCGGGCGCGTTGAATGCCGGGCTTGCCGGCGTGCTGGTGCTGTCGATCGCGTCGGCGGCGGTCATGGGCGTAACCGCGCACGAAGGCGGCAAGATTCGTCACCCGGAGATCGATACGGCAGCGGCGAAGGGCGCTGGGCAACCGGCGATCGCCGCGCCCAAGTCGGCGGACGACGACCACGATTGACGCGCAGCGAATGCCCGGCAGATTCCCTCGCACAGGCGGCGCGACGTCCTATGTTGTCGATGCAGTTCGGCAACAACCTCGCCGGCTCAGAGAGGGTGCCATGAGCAGCAAACGACATATCGCAAAGATCAATTCGGAAGTTACTGAAGACTTGATGGAACACGGCATGGCACAGGTGCGCGTGGAGATCGATGAGAAGAAGATCGCGTACATTTCCGGCGTCGTTGAAAGCCGCGACGCGGAAGCCGACGCGGTCGCCGTTGTGCTGGAGCACGACGTGGATCAGGTGCAGGATGGCCTGCAACGGCCGGGGCTGATTCCGCCGAACCTGGAACGCACGGGCGCGTTGGGACCGCGGTCGTACAGTCAGTCAACCACGCACGCGGGAAGACGGGCGCGCTGAACGCGGCTTGGGCTTCAGAGCGTGAGCGTGATTTGGCCGGCCCGGCCGCCCTGCGGCGTGCCACCGCCGGGGGTTTGCGAGCCGGAGCCGCCCTTGCCCGCTTGGCCGAACCAGCTGGCCATGAAGATGCCGCCGGGATCGATGCCAACGCCCGGATTGCTGCCGAGGACGACAACGTCGGCTGCCGCCCAGGACGATCCGCCACCGCCGCCGCCGCCGGTGTACGTGTACATTGCCGCGCCGCTGCCGCCGCCGAACCAGCCCGCACCGCCGCCGCCGCTGCCGCCGTTGCCGGGACAGTCGACGCCGCCCTTTTCGTAGCTGGCCGTGCATTTGCCGCTCGGCGCGTTGCACAGGAAGCCGCCGATGCCCGCGCCGCCGCTGTTGGCGCTGCCGTCGATGCCGTCCTGCTTGCAGCCGGTGTAGCCAGAAATGTTGTTCTGCTTGCCGCCCGGACCGCCGGTGGTCGGCGTGCCGCCCTGGCCGCCGCCGCTGTTGGTGCTGACGTAGTTGTTGGCCGTGCCGGAGCTGCCGTTGCCGCCGATCGCGCCGCCGCCGCCGCCCGCGCCAGCCGTCGCGCCGCCCGCGCAGCCGGAGCAGCCGTCGACGCCCGCGCCGCCGCCGCCGCCGATGACGACGATCGGCTGGCCGTTGCGGAACACGTAGCTCGCGCCGCCGCCGCCGTCCATCGCGCCGCCTTCCGCCACGCGCAATTCAATCGCGTCGCCGGGGACGACGGGAACGGTGACCTGGCCAAACGCCGCGCCGCCGCCGTCGCCGGGATAGCCGCCACCGCCGCCGCCACCCCAGATGAAGAGCGTCATGCTGGTCTTGCCGGTCGGGATGTTGCCTTTGACGACCTGCCCGCCGGTGGAATACGTCGACGTGCCGGTGGCCAACATGTCGCCGCTGCACGCCTGCGGATTGCAGGACTCGGATTTCTGCGCGTCGCCCACGCACGCCATGCCGCCGCACGCGGGCGCGGGGCTGTCGCACGTGCGCGTGGAAACCAAGCTGCCGCCGCCGCACTGCGCGGAGCACGTCCCCGCGACCCACGCCGACCAGCCGCCGTCCACGGGCGAACACGCGCCGACGCACTTGCCGCTCACACAGCTCGACCCGGCGTCGCAGCCGGTGGCTTGGTCGTCGATGACGGCGTTGCAGTCGTTGTCGATGCCGTCGCAGACCTCGGCTTTGGGCGCGACCAACGTGCAGGGGCCGAGGCCGGTGGGCGCACAGATGCGCGTGCCGGGGCATTTGCCGACGACTTTGCCCGCGAGATCGGTCTGTTCCGCATAGCACTGCGTCGCGAGGCCGGCAGCCTTGGCGGCGGGCGTGCACGGGCAAGTGCCGAGCGATTTGCCATCGGCGGCGACGCGCACGCACTGCAAGGATTTGGGACCTTCCGGCGATTGCGCGACCTGGCAGTCGTAGCCGTTGGGGCAGTCGGCGGCGACTTTGCACGCAGCGCCGCAGAAGCGACCGAGCGCGCCTTCGTCCACGCACAGGCTGCCCGTGATGCCGGGTTCGTCGCAGTCCTTGGTCGCGCCGCACGGGTAGCAGAGCTTGCCCCACTTGGCGACGCAGACGTCCAACGCCTTGCCGCCCGCGCCGGGCAAGCTCACGCAGCCCTGGTCCGCGGCGCAACCGGAGCCGCACGGCGCCGCGCAGCGTTTGCCGTCGGGCGTGTCCAGGCAGAGTCCGTTGGTGCAGTCGTTCGGGCCGTCACACGAGCAGCCGGATGCGCCGGGGCACGTCGTTACGAGCGGCACATCCGCCGCGACATCCGCGGCAACATCGGCAACCGCATCCGCGACCGCATCCGTGCCGCTATCGCCCGCCGCGTCCGTCAACGTGTCCGCAGTCTTGCCGTCGCCGTTGGCTGACGCATCGCCAAAGCCCAGCGCCACATCAGCCGCGTCCGCTGCCCCATCGCCGGCATTGCCGACGGTGTTTGAACAAGCTGCCGAAGCGAAGGCCAGCAGGCCACACAGGATCACAACGTGCACTTTCATGTCTCTGACTCCTGCTGCGCACGCGGACGCCGCCACCGGAGCAGACCCTGCGCGCGGCGTCGCTGTCAAGCCAGCGGCTTCACGGGCACTCGCAGCCTGCGACCTGGCAGCTGTTCGGGTCGAGCTTCACCGTCAGCGTGTAGTCAAAGCCGTCGTCCCACACGCCGGAGTCCGCGATAACGGCGACCCAGCCTTCTGCCGGCGCCGTGTAGCTCGCGCTCGCTTTGGACGAACACACGGCGTAGTTGGTGCACGAACCCGACGCGGGTTCACCGCAGCCGTTGTTGGACGGGATGATTTCAAAGTTGCGGGAGCCGGACGAACCGCTGCCAGAACAGTCGTAGCTGTAGCCGGAGTAGCTGACCGTGATGACTTCACCCTTGCGGAGGAAAATGCGGTAGGTGTGGTCATAGCCGGTGTCGAAGCACTGGCCGCCGCCGCCGCCAAAGTAGTTGGAGCTGTCGCAGTTGTAATCGCTCTTCTTGAAGCCGCCGCTGCCCTTGGCGGTGCTGCGGCCGATGACGCGGCCGTTCTGGCAGCCGTGGCGGTTCTGGTTGCCGTCCGCGCACGCGTTGGTGGGCAGAGCGCAGCCGGTGAGGATGCACGCGTTGGTCGCGCTGTCGCACTTGGAGCCCGCGCCACACGTGTCCGCATGCGTGCACGCGCCCGCGCTGCAGGCGTCCGTCGTGCAGGTGAGGCCGTCGTCGCAGTTGGTCGGCGTGCCGGCGACGCACGCCCCGCTGGCGCAAGCATCGCCCGTTGTGCAGCCGTCGCCGTCGCTGCAGGTGGCGGTGTTGTTGACGTGGCCGCAGGTGCCGCCGTCGCAGGTGTCGTCGGTGCAGGCATTGCCGTCGTCACACGCGCCGCCCGTGCCCACGCATGCGCCCGCGGAGCAGACGTCGGTCGACGTGCACGGATTGCCGTCGTCGCACGTATCCAGTGTGCCCGCGCAGCCGCCAGTCGCGCAGTTGTCGTTCTTGGTGCAGGGATTGCCGTCATCGCACGCGTCCGTGAGCGGCGGGTGCGTGCAGCCGGTCGCGGGATCGCAGGCGTCCGCTGTGCAGGGGTTGTTGTCATTGCACGGATACGGCGTGTGTTGGCAGTTGCCGCCAACGCAGCCATCGGCGGTGCACGCGTTGCCATCGCCGCAGTTCTTCAGCGTGCCCGCGCAGTCGGTGAACGTGCAGGAATCGTTGACCGTGCACGGCTCGCCGTCGTCGCACGTCTCATCCGTCTGGCCGTTGCAGTCGTCGTCCGCGCCGTTGCACGTCTCGGGCTTGGGCGTGCAGCCGGGGATGTCGGGCTTGAAGCCGCTGTCGACGGCGACGTCCGGCGCGCTGACATCGGGCGCATCCGGCGCCACGTCGTTGACGTCGGGGGCAACAGCATCCTCTGCCTCCACGTCCGTATGGGCGACGTCCGGCGTTGCGGCATCCAGAGTCTCCGCCGCATCGTTGCCCTTTGCGTCACTGGCCTTGGCGTCCGTCGACTGCGCATCGGCGTCCGCCTTGCCGTCCGCGGCGTCCTTGGCGTCTGGCTTGCCAAAGGTCAGGTTCACATCGGCGAACTGCTGGCTGCCGGCGTCATAGACGTATCCGGTGTCCACAGCGGGCGTGCTGCAGCCCGCCACGGCAAGCAAGACGAGCAACGATGTTGAAAAGCGCTCCATGCGATCAGCGTACTCAAGCCCGGCGGGATCGCCAGACCGGCAAGTTGTTCGCAAGTTGCGGGCCGCGTCAAGCGACAAGCGTGCACCAAACGGCGGGTTTACACGCGTTCACGAGGCTGCGCCCCTTGACACAAATCGAACGTTCGTTACATTTGTTGCAGGTGCGCATCCATCGCGCGCAGCGGACATCTAAAGCCCATGGCAGCGCGCCCCCGAGCCAGCGAAGGACGAGATACCCGGAGCGACATCCTGGATGCCGCGCTTGAATTGTTCGCCGACAAGGGCTTTTACGGCGTCAGCCTCCGCGATGTCGCGCGCGCAACCGGCGTGAGCGTTTCCGCGCTCTATCACCATTTCCCCAGCAAGGACGAGCTGTTCGAGGCCGTCGTCCTGGAGATCCGGGATGGCAAGCCGAGCCTCGGTCCGGGCACGCCGCCGCCCTTTGCCGGCGAGGCCCATGAGCTTCCGCTCTACCTGGAAAGGCTGCTCGTCCACGCGATGGACCGATTTGCCGTGCTGCGCGAGCGCAAACGCTTCCGCATCTTCCTGTCCGATGGCTCGCGGCTGGCGCTCGAGGGCAAGATCAACCTGTGGGAGCGGATGCTCGTGGCGCGCCAACCGATCATCGATCTGATGGCCGTGCTCATGGACCGCGGCCTGCTGCGGCCGGGCGACGCGGAAATGGTCGCGCTGAGCTTCATCGCGCCGCTGATGATGTGGCGGCAGTTGCTGAGCATTTCACCCAATCACGTCTGGGTCGAGAAACCCCGCGAGTTCGCTCGCCACTGTGTCGACCAGTTCCTGCGCGGTGCGGCGGCAACGCCAGAGTAGAACGTTCGTTCTGTTATTTTGCCACGGAGTCCCCATGTTCAGCCTCCTGCAAATCGCCATCCGCAACGTGCTGCGCAACAAGCGCCGCACCGCGATCACGCTCGCCGCGCTGCTTGTCGGCGTCAGCGTGATGGTCAGCATCCGCGGCACGCTGAACGGGCTGCAGCGCTCGCTGGTCCAGAACGTCGTGAACGGCCAGACCGGCGCGCTGCAGGTGCACCGCACGGGCTTCCTCAAGAACGTGCTGTCCTCGCCGCTGTCCATGGACATGCCCCAGGACGCCGCTTTTGAGAAGAAGATGTTGGCGATCAAGCATGTGACCGCCGTGTCGCCGCGCATCCTGTTCGCCGGGATGATCAACGTGGCCGATCAGACGATCTTCCTCGGTGTGCAGGCGGTCGACCCGATCCGCGAGTTCAAGGTGGTGCCGCTGCGCGCGTCGACGATCGACGACAAGCAGCAGTTCGCCAGCGGCAAGGTGATGGACGCCATGGTCGTGACGGAGCAACTGCAAAAGGCCCTGAACGGCAGCAACGTGCCCAAGGACGCGCCGGCGGCGATCCTGGCGCCGGACAAGGACGGCGCGCTGTCGGGCGAGAACGTGACGCTGACGGGACCGATGAAGCTGAACATGCCGGGCGAGAAGAAGGTCGGCATGGTGCGGCTGGACGTGGCGCAGCGGCTGCTGAAGATGGAGGGGCGCGCGACCGAGTACATCGTCGCCGTGGACGACATCGACAACATCCCGGCAGTGGCCAAGGACCTGCAAACGGCCCTCGGCAAGGACTATGAAGTCAGCACCTGGGAGGAGATCGCGACGTTCGTCAAGCAGGCGATGCAGCGGCAGAACGTCATCCTGAACTTGGTCGCCATCGTGTTCATGATCCTGATGCTCCTGGGCGTGGCCAACACGATGCTCATGAGCGTCCTCGACCGCACGCGCGAGATCGGGACGATGATGGCGGTCGGCGTGCGGCGCTCCAAGATCCTCGGGCTGTTCCTGATGGAAGCCGCGACGATCGGCGCGCTGGGCGGGATCCTCGGCGGCGCGCTCGGCAGCCTGATCGTGCTTGTGCTGCATCAACGCGGGATCTCCGTCACGTTCCCTGGCTCCAACATGCCGTTTGTGATCCAACCGTTCGTGACGCCGACCTACCTGTTCAGCGTCGTGTCGCTCGCCGGTTCGGGCGCGCTGCTCTTTGCCGTGTATCCGGCTTGGCGGGCGAGCCGCCTGCGACCGGTTGAAGCCCTCGCGGGCGGCTGATCTCTCCTGGCCTTCTGACCTGATTCGCCCGAGGTTTGCATGTTCACGCTCATCGGTCTGGCTTTTCGCAATGTACTGCGCAACAAAGGCCGCGCGGCCTTCACCGTCGGCGCGATCGCGTTTGGCGTCATGATGACGCTGATGCTCGGCTCCTTTGTCATCGGCTTGGGAAACGCGATGATCGATGACGTGGTCAACGGCAAGGTCGGCGCGCTGCAAGTCCACCGCAAGGGCTACGACGACGTGCGGGAGAACCAACCGCTGGATCTGGATTTTGCCCAAACCGGCGACGTGATCGAGAAGGTCAAGCGCGTGCCGGGCGTGACCGCGGTGTCGCCTCGGTTGGTGTTCTCGGGGCTTGCGGCGAACGGCTCCCAGTCGACCATGGTCATCGCGACCGGCATCGACGCGACGCTGGAGGACAAGGTGCTGCCGGATGCCAACGCGTTCCTGATCGGCAAGGCGGTCGACGCAAGCGTGGCCAATGGCGCCGTGTTCGGCATGGATCTGGCCGCGGCGATGGACCTGAAGCCGGGGACGGGCGGCACGCTGCAAGCGGCGAGCAAGAACGGCCAACAGAACGCGCTGGATTTTGAGCTGCGGGGCACGCTGAACAGCGGCAACGCCTTTGAGTCCAAGCGGACAGTCCTGGTGCCCCTCAAGTGGGCACAGGAACTGCTGGGCATGGAGGGGCGCATCACCGAGTTGGCCATAGCGACGCGGGATCGCGAGTCGATCGACGAGGTCGCAAGCGGCGTCCGCAAGGCGCTGGGGCCGGATTACGAAGTGCAAACCTGGAAGCAGCTGCGGCCAAACGTCGACGACGTGGTGAATTTCCAGCGGATGGTGCTGACGGCGATCTGCCTGGTCTTCCTCGTCATCGCCATCATCGGCGTCGTCAACACGATGCTCATGGCTGTGCTGGAGCGCACGCGCGAGATCGGCACGATGATGGCGGTCGGCATGCGCCGCGGCAAGATCACGGTGCTGTTCCTTCTGGAAGCGGCGGCGCTCGCGCTGCTCGGCGTGGCAAGTGGCCTCGCGGTTTCCCTCGCCGTCATCTTCGTCATCGCCGACAAAGGCGGTGTGCCAGCCGCCGCGCCGGGCAGCACGGCCATCTACCACATCGTCCCCGCCGTGCCCTTCTACCTGCTGGCGCCGACGATCCTGCTCGCGGGCTTTGGCACCATCCTCGCGGGCGTCTATCCTTCCTGGCGCGCTGCACGGCTGAATCCAGTCGACGCCCTGCGCTCCACGTGAACCCGTTGCTTTCGCTCTCTCCTTGGAGGTACTGACCATGTTGCGTTCCCTGATGGTGACTCTTGCCACGTCCCTGATCCTGCCGTCGCTGGCGTTTGCCGACCCGACCGCGGACGAACTGCTGAAGAAATACGACAGCGTGATGGGCCCGGAGAATTTCCAGGCAACGATCGACATGACCGCGCACCGCGACGACGGCACCATGCGGACGTACAAAATGGCGATGCTGAAGAAGGGCACGGACAAATTCCGCGTCGCGTTTGCCGAGCCGGCGGCCGTGCGCGGTCAGGAGATGCTGCGGCAGGGCGACAACCTGTGGGTGTACATGCCCAACCTGAAGCGCGCCGTGCGGCTGGCCAACCGCGACTCCTTCCAGGGCGGCGACTTCAACAATGCCGACGTGCTGCGCGTCAATTACCAAGCAGATTACACAGCAAAAGTCGTGGCGGATCCGACGCGCACGGACGCGTGGCAGCTGGAATTGCACGCCAAGACCAAGGACGCCGCGTATGACATGATCAAGCTGTGGATGCGCAAGTCGGATTCCCTGCCCGTGAAAGGCGAGTACTACACGGCGTCAGGCAAGATGCTGCGCATGGCGGAGTTCAGCGATTTCAAGGCCTACAGCGGCCTGACGCGGCCGGGCAAGATCCAGATGAAGAACATGCTGGCGACGCAGCGGTTCAGCACGATGGTGTGGCTGGAAATGGATACACGGGTGAACCCGCCGAGCGGCAAGTTCGTGCTGGACGACTTGGGCAAGTAGCCTGTGCAACACGGACGGGAGAACGCGATGCGCCTTTTGCTTGCCAGTCTAGCCTGCCTGATTGCCCTGCCCGCGTGGGCGGAGGACGTCGCGCCCGCGGATCCGGTCACGCCGGACATGGCGATGCCGACGGAAGAAGCGGCTCCGGAGCCACTGGTCAAAGTGCGCGTCAACGGCTTTCTGGACACGCGGACGACGGGCGCCTACGCGTCGGTTGCGCACCTGCTGCCGGCGGACGACGTCGCGCACTTGGCCAACCTGACTGAAGGCAACGTCCAACTCAAGCTGGATTGGCGCGACAAGGCGACGGCGATCGCCGACGCGTCCTTCCTGTACCAGAAAGGCGGCTTGTATTACGGCAACGATGGCACGGGCGACCGACTGCGGCTGGCGGATCACGACGTCGCGGCGTATCGGCCGTCCGCGGTGCTGAGCGAATTCTATGGCACGTACAATTTCCACGAGCACTTCAACGTGACGCTGGGCAAGAAGCGCATCGTGTGGGGACCGGGACTGGCGATCAATCCGACGGATCTGCTGAATCCGGCCAAGGATCCGACGGATCCGACCATGCAGCGCGCCGGTTCATGGCTGGTGCGCGCGGAGGCGCCGTTTGACCTGTTCACGCTGAGCCTCGTCGCGGCGGGCAAAGTGACGCGGCAGTTTGGCGGCATTCCGGGCGGGCTTGTCTACTACCCGGACGCGCATCCGGCGACGCAGTACGACAAGTATGGCAACGTGCAGAGCGACGGCTACGACAATCGCCCGCACTACGCGCTCGCGGCGCGCGCGTATGCGCTGTGGCAGGAGACCGACCTCAACCTCTACTGGTTCCAGACCCAGCAGTACAACGACGCGTTCAACTACAAGAACCGCGTTGGCCTCTCCGCGTCGCACGTGTTCTTCAACGCGCTGGAATTGCACTTGGAGGCGATCGGCTTTCAGGGCTCGTCCAAGGCGTACTTTGACCTGGACTGCATCGGCAGCGTCGGCGCGTTCCAGGGCTGCGCGATGACCGGCAAGACGCCCGGCGGCTACACGCAGATCGACGATGACGGCGTGCGCGTCAAGGCATTGGCCGGCGGGCGCTGGCAGTTTGGCGACAACGCGTCCTTCACGTTTGAGTATCTCTACAACGGCGAGGGCTACAACCAGTCGCAGTTCAACAACTTCGCGCAGGTCATGAGCATGCGCCCGCAGCTGCTGAGCCTGATGGACACCGCCGCAAGCCTCCACCAGACGATTCCCGGCAACGCGCTGAGCTTCCTCAATCCGACGGCCAACACCGATTCCGGCGCGCCGCAGAAGTTCACTTTTGAGCCGATGCGCCGCCACTACGCGTTCTTCACCTACCTGCACACGATGATCGCCGACGATTGGAACATCAACACCGTCGTCCTGCTGGGGCTGGAGGATTTGAGCGGTCAGATCGCGCCGCAAGTGACGTGGCTGACGCAGGAATGGCTCAACCTGACGCTGGGCGGCCTGTACACAATTCCCGGCATCAAGTCGCTCGGCGCCCAGGTGGGCGACGCGCGCTACACGGAAAATGGCATGCAGCCGACCGCGTGGCGGGTGTTTTTCAGCGCCCGTGTGTTCTACTAGCGGCGGCGCCGACTTCCAAGGAGATTCCCATGGCTCTCGTTCAACTCAAAGGCATCAAGAAGTCCTACCAGCTCGGCAAGACCGAGGTCGTCGCGCTCAAGGGCGTCGATTTGACCATCGAGAAAGGCGAGTTCACCGTCGTCATGGGTCCGTCAGGCTCCGGCAAGACGACGCTGCTCAACATCATCGGCTGTCTGGATCGCGCGAGCGCGGGCTCCTACAAGCTGGACGGCGAGGAAATCGGCCACCGGGACTTCAATGACCTGGCGGAAGTGCGCAATCGCAAGATCGGCTTCATCTTCCAGAACTTCAACCTGATCCCCGTGCTGGACGTGGTGGAGAACATCGAATTCCCGTGCGTGATTCGCGGCGAGGATCGCAAAGCGCTGCGCGAGCGGACGCTGAAGATCGCCGCGGAAGTGGGCCTGACGCCGTATCTGAAGCAGAAGCCCGATGAGCTGTCCGGCGGCCAGCGGCAGCGCGTCGCGATTGCCCGGGCGCTGGTGACGGAGCCGCAGTTGGTGCTGGCCGACGAACCGACGGCGAACCTCGATTCGACGACGGCGGACCAGATCATCGATCTCATGCTCAAGCTCAACAGCGAACACGGCGTGACGTTCCTGTTCTCGACCCACGACCCGCGCGTGATGGAACATGCGCGGCGCGTGGTGCGCATTCACGACGGCGTGATGGAAGACGGGACGGAAGCGGCGGCGCAGGAAGCGAGTCGGCTGCACGCGGCGATGGCGCACTGAGGGCGGCTACCCGCGATACGCAGCAACCACGCGATCGACTTCGCCCCACAGCGTCTCGTCGTCGAGGATCTCCAGCGTCCGCACGTGCTCGGCGACCTGCTCCGGCCCTTTGGCACCGGCAATCACCGCGGTCATCCCCGGCTGGCGAATCGCCCAACCCAGCGCAAGCGCGGCGATCGGCACTTTCTTGCGCTTGGCGATAAGCTCCAGCCGCGACACGATGGTCAACGCCCGCAGGAACCGCGAGCCCTGGAAACGGTCATCGCGCGCGCGCAGGTCGCTCTCCGGAAAGCGCTTGTTGGCGGCGAACTTGCCCGTCAGCAGGCCGCGGCACAGCGGCTCATAAGCCAGCACGCCCAGATGTTCACGCTGGCAATACGGCAGCAGCTCCTGCTCCAGTTCGCGCCGCAGCATGGAGTACGGCGACTGCAGCGAGACAATCGGCACGTACTGGCGCGCTTCAGCCAGCGCGGGGACGCTGTAGTTGCACAGGCCAACGTGCCGCACTTTGCCTTCGCTGCGCAGCTTCTCCAGTTCGCCCATCGACTCGGCAAGCGGCGTGCCCAGCTCACACGGCCAATGCACTTGCAGCAGGTCAATGCGGTCCACGCCCAGGCGCTTCAGGCTCGCTTCAACGTCGGTGCGAATCCACTCGCGCGTGAGCGCACTGTGCGCGTGCTCGCCCTCGCCGTCCCAGCGGACGCCGACCTTGGTGGCGAGAATGACGTCGTGTTTGCGAGTGCCAAGCGCGCGGACCAGCACTTCGTCGGCGCGGCCGTGGCCGTACAGCGGCGCGGTGTCAAACCAGTTGATGCCGGATGCGAGGGCTTGCTCAACGGCGGCGATCGACCGCGCGTCGGTCACGTCGTCGCCCCACCAGAGGCCGCCCATGGCCCAGCAGCCCATGCCGATGACGGAAAGGTCGAGGTCTGTGTTGGGCAACCGACGAGTCAACATGGCGTGCTACCCTGAGCCAAGCGCGCTTGGCTCGATGACCCATCACCGGGTGTCGCCGCGCGTTTCCTCACAGGCAAGCACCGAGGACAGGCTGCTACTTCTTCTTCTTGGCGTCGTCCAAATCGCCGATCGTCAAGGAGAACTTCTTGCGAAGCTCATCCGGCACCGGCGGCAGGTTCTCGAACTTGTCGCCCGCTTCCATCGGCGGCAGCTCCGACGGCGTGAGGCCGCCTTCTTCATACGTCACCGCGGACATGAACCAGGACGTCTCGCTGAACTTCTTGGAGCGCTTCTTGTCGCCACCGGGAGCCGCGCCCGCCGGAGCCATCGCGGGATTGGCCGGAGCCGCCGCGGTCACGCCCGAGGTCTGCTTGTCGCGCCACGCGGACGCCAGCTCAGCCACCTGCGTCGCGCCCACCCACTTCTGCGTGCGGCCGTCGAACACGTATTCGTCCGAGCGAAGCGTGCCATTCTTGACCATCTCGATCAGCGCCGTGATGGCGAATTCTTTGGGCTGACCGTCGCGCTGAATGTAGAACGTCATGATGTGCTCCAAATGCTCCGTACCCGTTCGATCCTGCAGCCTATGAGCCCACCGCTCGCGGCACTATCGCCAAGTCGTCGCAATCACTTGCCGTTGGCGCTGCAGCGTGACTCGAGCGTCATGCCCTTGTCGTCGCTGAGGTCCCGGACGTCCGCGAGCATAGCCCGGGGACTTGATCGGTGCAAGAACCCTCTATCGCCTTTGGCCCCCACGGCTCGCCTTTTTGGCCGTCACCCGCTAACGTTCAGGGCGGAGGGCAGTTTGGCAGACGACGCGGGCAGCAAACTGGAATCATCCCGCTTGGGTCGGCGTTTTGGCGTCGTGATGGCGGCCGTCCTGCTGGCTTGGGTCTGGTACACGCACTTCTGGCCGCAACTGCAGACCACCAACGAGTCGATCCGCCTGTATTTCATCCAAGCCGTCGCGGAGACCGGTCGCCCGGAGCTGGACGACGTCTGCAAGATTCACGGCAGCATCCCGATCGATCGCAGCGAATACCGTGGCCACATCTACATGGACAAGGCGCCCGGGCTGGCGCTCCTGGCCTTGCCGCTCTACCCCATCGTGCGGGCATTCCATCCGGAAGTGGCGGGTGACGACCTGTGGCTTTTTGGCGTCATCGCGTGCCTGCTCACCGTGACGCTGCCGTGCTGGCTGATGCTGTGGCTGCTGGCGCGCTACCTCGCGGCGCTCGGCATGACGCCGCGCATCGCCGCGGTCACGACGTTGGCGCTCGGTCTGGCGAGTCCGCTCTTTGCGTACGCGACGCTCTTCTTTGGCCACGCGCTGGC
>CAINLT010000338.1 GCA_903850505.1 uncultured Myxococcales bacterium
AGAAGGCGGTTTCGCTTCGCGCGCTTCGGCGACGTCGACCAACCCGTGCCCTGGCGCGTCCGGCCGTGCCCACGCTACTTCACCACCCGCAGCCGCGTCGCCGGCGCCACCCGGTCGAACGCCGCCTGCGCCTCCGCCAGCTGCCAGTCATCCGGCTGCCAGTCGCCCAGCCACGCCAGCCGCTCTTTCTCGTCGCGCTTCAGTGACTTGGGGTTCTTGGCGCGTAGCTCCAGCCAACCCGCATACCGCCAAGGCCCCCCGGAATCCTCGGGCGGAAAGCTGCGTGCGCCCTTCACCAGCTTGCGCGACCAGCGCTGGTCCAGCTCGACGACGCGTTTGACCACGACGTCCAGCTCCCAGCCATCGCCGAAGTCATACAGGTAGACGCACTTCTGCTTGGTTTCCGGCGCATCCTCCATGAACCACTGAGTCAGCCGCATCCGCTTGGAATCGCGTATCTTTGCGCCATCCCACGGATCCTCGCCGGGCGTTCCGCAGAGGTCGTCGGCAGCAATCGTGGGTCGGAACACGTGCAGGTGGTAGTTCAGCCAGCCGCCGGCGTCCTGGATGGCCGAGTGCAGGTCGCCGAACATCGCGGTGGTCGGCAGCAGGAATCGCCGCCAGATGCGCGGGCGGATGCTGCGCAGCGAGACTTCGAGTTCAAAGTACTGGGGCATGACGGGCTCCTGGCGGGCGCGCTGGCGCCGAGGCCCCAGTGATTCTGCAACGAATCGGCCGCGTCCTCCAGTAGGTGCTCGGCTCCAAACGCCAGCACTGCGCGATGAAGCGACTAACCCAAGGCTGCGAGCACGCGCGCGGATTCCAGCGGAACCAGCTTGCCCTTCTCGCGCCACAGCCACGTGTTGTCGCCAAGTCGACGGTAGATCGAGCGCGCCGCACCCAGCTCCAGATCCGGCCGGAACGTCCAACGCGCCGTCGTCGCCACATCGGCCAAGGCCTTCGCATCGCGCGTGCGCCAGCGTTCGATGTGCTCGGGCGAGACGTAGTAGTCGCGCTTGTCGTTGTTGCACTGTCGATCGGCCGCAACGAGGTTGCCCAAGTCGTCGCTCGGATACTTCGACCACGGCAGGAAGTGATCGACCTCCACTGCGCCACGCAGCGCCTCGCCGCAGTAGAAGCAAGCGCCTGATTGGACGTCCGTCAGGCCGGGCACAAGCACGCCCAGGTCACCGCGGGTCGGGCCGAAGAGGAACTCGGGCAGGTCAGCCTCGGGGAGTTCGTTCAGCTTGGCGACCTTCTGCGCCCACTGCTGCTGAATGAACGGCCGCAGCACGCCAGCCAAGCGTACGAGCGCGTCCGCGACGCCAGGCAGGAGCAGGACGCGGTTGTCGAAATCGACCAGCGTGCCATTGCGGCGGCGAGGCAGCGCGGAGTCGGACCAGTTGATGCGGTAGAGCAACTCGACGTGCTCGCGGCCGATGCGCTGCAGTTTCGGCAGCGGCATCTCGATCAGCGTCCACTCGACGCGGGCCAGCAACGCCGACCAGCTCTCGAGTGTCCGCGCCCGCACGAGAGGCTCCGGATGCGCGTCACGGAAGGCTTGGACCGCGGCGAGGATCGTGCCCTGACGGCCGGAATTCTGAGACAGCACCCGCCCTTGGTGCGGCCGGACCTGCGGCCAGTACAGCGCGATGACGTGCTCTGCCAGCTGCCGTGTCGTCAGCGAGTCGCCGAGTGCGTCGCCCGCCACGCTGGCGTCGATCAGCCCGAGCAGGACGGCAAACTTGTAGGTCGAGACGAATTGGCCGTCTTCGAGGATCTGCAGGACGTCCTGGAGAACGCGCATGGGGTCGCGTGGCGTCATGGCGTGCTCTCGTTGGACCCACCAGCGACGTAGTTTCCCTTGCCCGGAATGACGTGCCGCACGCCGCCGCGCGGGTCGGGAACGTCGCCGTTGTAGCGCGGGATGACGTGGATGTGCAGGTGCATGACGGTCTGGCCCGCGGCCGCGCCCGCGTTGATGCCGATGTTGTCGCCGTCCGGGTGGTGCCGGTTGTCGAGGAGGCATTTGACTTCGTCGACGAGGTCCATAACCGCGTGTTGCTCGTCACGGGTGGCGTCGAACCAGGTGGCGACGACGCGGCGCGGGATGACGAGCGTATGGCCGGGCGAGACGGGGACAGCGTCGGCGATGGCAAAGGCCAGCGGGTTGCTGACGAGCCAGGTCGAGGGG
>CAINLT010000339.1 GCA_903850505.1 uncultured Myxococcales bacterium
CGGTGGACCAGCCCGGGCCAACGAAGAGCTTGGGCATCGCGATGATGCCGGCGTGGTACTGGAACTGGTCGTCCTTGCCAAAGTGGCCCGAGGCGAAGTAGCCGCGGCCGTTGTCGCGGTCGATGTAGCGCACCTTGCCGACGGTCCACGGGTTGAACATGCCAAAATCGGAGCTGCCGACGCGGAACCAGTCCAGGCCGGGCATCCGCGTGTTCAACTGCACGTACGAGCCGCGCAACTGCATGTACGCCGCGCGGTTCATGCCGGCGGAGTCGCCCGACGTGTTTTCCTGGCCGCCAAAATCGCTCGCGCCGGATTCCCACCAATCCTGCCAGCGTTGGCCAAAGCGGGACGCGATGCGCGCGCCGGCTTCGACGGAGTCGCTGACCTTGCCGCGGAACGACAGCTCAAACTCCGAGCCGACGCCGTTGTGCCCCGAGACCTTGTCTGGCCAGAACGGATTGCCGAGGGAGAGGATGCCCTGGCTGTCGTCGTTCTGGTACATGTGCTTGGTGTAGATGCGGCCGTCGATCTCGAATTTCGCCAAATCTGCGAAAGCAGTGCCCGCCCAAACGCTGGACGCGAGGCAGAGCAGGGCCACGAGGCGCGGGCAATCGCGGAAGTGCTTGGGCATCCTACTGCCCCGGGTAAATCATCGGCATGTGCGCGACTTGACTGCCACATTTGTACGCCAACGCTTTGTGCTGCTCGGCCGCTTCGCTCGCGTCGCCTTTGCCCTTGCCGGCAAAAATGTCGATGACCTGTGGGTCGCAATCGCCGTCCGCGCCGCCGCCAAAGCGGTGCTCGCCGCCGGTTTCATTGACCGGCCGCGTCAGCAAATCGCTGGACAGCGGGAAGCCCTCATTGGACTGCATCGCGACGTTCACGCCCCACTTGCTCAGCGGCGTGCTGCCCAGATCGGACTTCTTCACCGTCGCGATCAGCGTCGAGCCTTGCGCGCGCGTCACCGTCGGGATGATCGCCGCGGACTTCATCGCGCCGGCCTTGCGCAACTCGCTGGAAAGCTTGGCGCGGCCTTGCGGGGAAAGCAGGACGACTTTGTCCCACGCCTCGTCATCGGCCCATTTCAACGAGCCCAAGCCCGGCAGCGGGCCGGTGAAACCCTTGCCGGCTTCGTGGTCGGTGTCGATGTAAATCTGCGCGAACTGGATGGAAAAGCCGTTGCCGTCCCAATCCTTGGAGTTCCACGGGTCTTCAATGCGCGCGCCGACGGTCACGCGGAACTCGACCTTGTCGCCCTTGTCGACGATTTCCAGCTTGCGCAGGTAAAAGCTGCCTTTGGTGTAGACAGGCGCGGTCGGGTATTTGTAGGTGCCCGGGCCGTTGTCGTCGCCGGCGGGATCCGTCAGCGTCAGGGAGGCGTCACCGCCCGCGAGCGCGCTCAGCGGGATGGCGAGGCAAACGAGGGCAGCGAGCAGGCGAAAAGGCAGAAAAGGGCGCATGACGGTGGCTCCGGCGCGTAAGAATGCGCGCCGTGGTTGTGCGTCTGGAGCCGCCCGAATGTCAAGGGCTGCTACAGGCCAACTTCCCGCAAATGTTCCACCGCAGCGCGCTGTTCGTCCGTCAGCGGCATCTCCACCCGCACTTCCAGGCGCACGTAGAGATCGCCGCGCGTGTCCGCCTTGCCCAATACCGGCGCGCCTTGCCCGCGCACACGCACTTGCGTCCCGGACGGCGCCCCGCCGGAGACCTTGATCCGCTTGCGACCGTGCAGCGTTTCCACGTCCGCCGAACCGCCAAGCAGCAGCGTCGACGGCGGAATGTGCGCGGTCGTATGCAAATCATCGCCCTTGCGCTCAAACCGCGGATCTTCTTCAACCGTCACCAGCAGGTGCAAGTCGCCGCGACCGCCAGGTGCCTTATGGCCTTCACCTTTGACGCGCAGCTTCTTGCCCGTCGCAATGCCTGCCGGTACGCGCACCGTGAGCCGCCGTTCTTCGCCGTCGATCTGCAGCGCGATCGGCCGCTCGCCGCCAAACATCGCGTCGTGAAACGGGATCGTCAGCGGCAGTTCGGCATCCTGGCCCTTCTTGGGCGCGCGCTCACGCGTGGCCGTCGCCCCGCCGCTGAACAGGTCGTCAAAGACCGATCCGCCGCCGTGATTCGGCGTCGCCGCCGTGCGCCGCGTCTTGAAATTGCCCCAGCCGGAGCTGCGCATCCCGAACTGCGAAAGGATGTCGTCAAGATTGAAATCCTTGAAGATATCGTCCGTCGAGACGTTCTGGGAGAATGCGTCTGCTGACCCGTACGCGTCGTATTTCTTGCGCTTGTCCGGGTCGGAGAGGACGGCGTAGGCCTCCGACATCTCCTTGAACTTCTCCTCCGCGGACTTGTCGCCCTGATTGCGGTCGGGGTGATATTGCATCGCCAACTTGCGATACGCCTTCTTGATCTCGTCCGGCGTCGCTTCCCGCGGAATTCCCAGCAGGGCGTAGTAGTCGGTCTTCGTCGCCACGCGTCACCTGATTCGGCTTGGGCCTGCTGATTGTCGACACACGGTCCGCCCCGGCCCAGAGATGAGCCGGGGCGTCGTCCGCGTCTCTCGCTTATTCGAACTCGGCATCCACGACGTCGCTGCCGTCTTTCTTGGCCGCGGTATCGGTCGCCGGCGCTTCACCACCCTCAGTCGGCGGCGTCGCGTTGGCGTACATGGCCTCAGACAGCTTGAACGTCGCCTGCTTCAGTTCCTCCTGCGTCGCCTTGATCTGGTCGACGTCCTCAGACTTCAGCGCTTCTTTCGCCTTCAGCAGCGCGGCCTCGACGTTGGCCTTGTCGGCCGCCGCGAGCTTCTCGCCGTTGTCCTTCAGCGTCTTCTCGACCTGGTAGATCGTCGCCTCGGCCTGGTTCTTGGTCTCGACCTTCTCGCGCGACTTCTTGTCTTCCTCGGCGTGCGCCGCAGCTTCCTTCACCAGCTTGTCGACGTCGTCCTTGGAGAGGCCGGAGCCGCCCTGCACGGTGATCTTGTTCTCCTTGCCGGTCGCCTTGTCCTTGGCGTGGACGTTCAGAATGCCGTTGGCATCGATGTCCAACGTCACTTCAATCTGCGGCACACCGCGCGGGGACGGCGGAATGCCTTCCAGATTGAACTGGCCCAACAGCTTGTTGTCCCGCGCCATCTCGCGCTCGCCCTGGTACACCTTGACCGTCACGGCCGTCTGCATGTCGTCCGCGGTCGAGAAGACCTCGGTCTTGCGGTGCGGAATCGTGGTGTTGCGCTTGATCAGCGCCGTCATGATGCCGCCCAGCGTCTCCACGCCCAAGGACAGCGGCGTCACGTCCAGCAGCAGCATGTCCTTGACGTCGCCCGCGAGCACGCCCGCCTGCACCGCCGCGCCCAGCGCCACGACTTCATCGGGATTCACGGAGCGATTCGGCTCTTTGCCAAAGAACGCCTTCACCATCTCCTGGATCTTCGGCACGCGCGTCGAACCGCCGACCAGGATGACCTCGTCGATGTCCTTCGGCTGCTTGCCGGCGTCCTTGAGCGCCTTCTTGCACGGCTCAAGCACGCGCGAGAACAGCGGCTCGCAGATCGCTTCCATCTTGGCGCGCGATAATTTGACGCTCAAATGCTTCGGTCCGCTCTGGTCCGCCGTGATGAACGGCAGGTTAACTTCCGTTTGCATGGAAGACGACAGCTCGATCTTGGCCTTCTCCGCCGCTTCCTTGAGGCGCTGGAGCGCCAGCCGATCCTGCCGCAGGTCGATCGCCTGTTCGCGCTTGAACTCGTCGCACAGGAAATCGATGATACGGGCGTCGAAATCCTCGCC
>CAINLT010000340.1 GCA_903850505.1 uncultured Myxococcales bacterium
CGCGCGGGGTGCTCGCTTGGGAAGGGCGTTTTCGGGGTGATTGCGCTCGCTTTGCTCGCGGTTTGGGAAATGAGCGGCTTGCGCTTCGCGCTCGCTCGGAGAACGGCTTGTGATTCGCGCTCGCTGGGGATTCGAGGGCTTGCGCTGCGCGCTCGCTGGGGATTCGAGGGCTTGCGCTTCGCGCTCGCTGGGGCGGCGGCATCCTTGAAGCAGTCACAGGCTGGCGAAACGATTTCACTCTCCAAGTTTGCCAAGGCTATCGCCGGATCCATGCGACGTCAGTTTCCCATCTCCGGCCTCTGTGTCAATCGCCAGGACATCGCCAAGTCATCGATCTTCAGCGGTTTTGGCGGCCAGCTTCAAGGCAGGTGATGTTCGCAACGCCATGCGGCCGCACCGCTCGGATGCTTTCGCACAATTGCCGGCGGAAGCACGTCACCGCGCTATTCTGCCATGTCTCCTGGACGAGATGGATTGCCAACCCGCGCACGCCGCCCTAGTCTCGCGGCATGCCAAACCAACTCCTCGCCATCTCGTACTCGCCCTGGTCTGAACGCGCCCGGTGGGCCCTGCAAAGCCGCGGTGTGGCCTTCACCCTGCGGCCGTACTCGCCGCTCCTGGGCGAACCGGAGCTGCGCTGGCAGCTCAAACAGTGGTCGGGCCCCGTGTCTGTGCCTGTGCTGCTGACCGATAGCGGCGCGCTTGCTGATTCCTGGCGCATCGCGCAGTTTGCCGCGGCGCATGGCGAGGGTCCGACGCTGTTTCCGGCGGGGCAGGAGCGCGCGATTGCGGCGTGGAACGCGGAGAGTGAGCGCGGTCTGGCCGCGGGACGCGCCTTGTCACTGGCGCGCGTGTTGCGGGAGCCAGCGGCGCTCAAGGAAATGCTGCCGAAGACGCTGCGCGCGATTCCCGGCGCTGCGCAAATTGCCGCTGCCGGCGTGAAGCGGACATTGGCCAAATACGGGGCGACCGCGCAAGGCAACGCGGAGGTGCTCGCGGACGTGCTCAATGGGTTGCGCCGCGATTTGGCGCAATCGCCGAGTCAGGCGGAGCCGCGGACCTTGCTGGCGGAGTTCTCCTACGCCGACATCACCATGACGCAAGTCCTCGCGTTCGTGATGCCGCCGGCGAGCGGCTTGAAGATCGGTCGGGCCAATCGCGCGGCGTTTACGGATGCGCAGATCGCAGCGCAGTATCCCGATTTGCTGGCGTGGCGGGACGCGATCTATGCGAAGTATCGCGCTGCCGGTTGAGATCGGTTCCGGGGCCGTGTGAGAAATCCGTGAACTTGGCCATCGGCAACAAGTTCCGCGCGACGCGCCTCACTTGCCGTCTCGGGCGCAACGAATCCCCACATCGTCAAATACGTACGTCGGCAGGAAGTTGCCGCGGCTCGAGATCCGCAGCGCCCATGAGCCATCGCGAAACGATCCGCCGCGAACGCCGCGAATCGTTGACGATGCTGGGCCTTGCGGGTTGTTCCATAGGCCCGTTTGGCTCTTGTAGTACTCGACGTCATACCAATCTGCGACCCATTCCCAGACATTGCCGGCCATGTCATAGAGGCCGAATTTGTTGGGTGCGCTGCGGCTCCCGACGGCCATCGGCCCGTCTTTGCCACACGTCTGCGCGCCTTCCAGGAAGACTGCGCTGCTCGCTTCGCCGGGCAAACAGGTAGGCCACGCGTCACCCCAGGGGTAGAGGAACCCGTCCATGCCTCCGCGGGCTGCTCGCTCCCATTCCGCCTCGGTTGGCAACCGCGCGTCGATCCAGCCGCAATAGGCAACAGCCTGCGCCCAGGTCACGCCATTGATGGGAAACTGCTCCTTTCCCGCCACATCCGGCGTGGACGAGCTCGCATACCAAGTGCCTGGCGTACACGCGCCCGCCATGACGCATGCGCGGTACTGCGCGACCGTCACTTCAGTCACGCCAATCTCGAACGCATTCACATGAACCAGATGCTGCGGGTACTCCGCCCCGCATCCAAGCGGCGTCGGCAAGGCGCCACACATCGGGTCATTGGGGACGGCGCCCATCCAAAAGTCGCCGGCGGGAATGGCCGCCATGACGCCCGGTGGCGTCAAGCTATCTGCGGCGGTATCCGCATCAGGCGTCGCCCCATTCGGCAAGGTATCCGGCACCGCATCCGCGGACGGCGTGACACTGTCAGTGACTGCATCGACTGAGTGCTCATCGCCCACGCCATCTGCCGGCGCGTCGACCGAGGCGGGTGCAGAACGGCAAGCCACGGCTGCAAACGTCAGCGCAAGGATGAAAGATCTGCTTGGCACCTGATGCTGCCAACGAGACGTCTCTGCTGAACTTTCCATGCCCGTCTGGCCTCCGCAAGTGTCGGAAATGTCAGTATCCTCCGAGAGACCATGACGTCAAGCCAAAGCACGAGCCCTTCCCTCTTGCCGCCCATCGCCTGGACGCCGGACATGCTGGCAGACGCCCCGCAGATTCCGATACCAAACTGCGCACGCTCATCCAGATGCCCCAAGACGAGACACCACCGCGCGCGGGCGCAACTACTTCGCGTCAAAGAAGAACGCCGTGTGCCCATGCGGCGAAGTGTCGCCGTCGTCGCAATCCGGATAGATGTGAAAGCGCACGGTCCAGCGTGCGGCCTGGTCAAAGCGGATCGGTCCGAGGATGTAGCGGCCGGGCATGTCCGACTCCTGCGACGTCGGCTCGGAATTTGGTGCCACGTGGTTCTTCGACGGGTCGCCATTGTCGATATAGACCTCGGCCACGATCGGATTGTTGGCCGCGACGACGTGGCTCGCCGGCTTGCCATCCGCTTTGGTCGTCAGGTCAATCTGGAAATACACGTCATCGGTCGGCGTCGCGCCGGTCGCCAGCCACTTGACGTGGTACTTGCAGTCGTCGTCATCAGCCTCACTGCCGGCGTGCGTTGGACCGTACTCGATGACGCCAGAATCACCGGTTGCGGTTGTATCCCCGCCCGTCGCCACTGCATCCGATGCGTCAGCGCTGGACTTGCAGGTCGCGGCATCGACCGTGCCGGTGTCCTTGCCTTTGCAGCTGTCGTCAGGTGCGGCGGCAGGTACGAGACCGGCGCCCGCGACAAACGTGTGGGTTACGGCCGGGGTCGACGCCGCGCTATTGCCGCAGCCAGCGGCCAGAATGAGGAGCAGAATTGGCGGGGAACGCATGGGAAACTCCTGGAGAAGTCTGGATGAAGAAGACGGTTGGCGCGGATCTACGTGCACGGCGGTTGTTTTTGCAGCTTTCGCTGCAGGGATCGGCGGTGCATGTCCAGACGCCGTGCGGCCTCGGAGACATTGCCATCGGCATCGGCAAGCACCCGTTGGATGTGTTCCCACTCGGTGCGTGCCAGGCTCGGCGCGGCAACTTGGCCGGTGTTTGAGTTCGCGTCCGCGGGCTGCGTTCCTCTTTCAAAAGCCGCCAGCAAATCGATCACGTCGGCAGGCTTGGATAGGTAGTACGTTGCGCCGAGGCGAATCGCGTCAATCGCTGTGCCAATGCTGCCATAGCCCGTGAGGACGACAATCTGCGTCGCGGGATCAATCGCCAGCAGTTCGCGCACCAGCTCCAGACCGGAACGTCCGGGCATCCGCAGGTCCACCACAGCGCGCTCTGGTGAGTTCACACGTGCCGCTTCGATTGCCTCATCCGCGTTGGCCGCCGTCGCGACTTCACAACCTCGCTTGCGCAGCGCCCGCGCCAACCGTTCACGGAAGACCGCGTCATCGTCGACGAGCAAGTAGCTGTGGCTGGGAGGCGGCTCAGTCATGGCAACAGGATGGCGCGCGGACGGTCAATGCGCAACGCGACCGATTGTCGCAGGCAGGGTGATCCGCGCAGTCGTCCCATGGCCGGGCGTTGAGGTCAGCTCCAGCACGCCGTCCGCGCCCTCGATCACCGCACGCGCGAGGAACAGCCCAAGCCCCATGCCATCGCCCGGCGCTTTGGTGGTAAAAAACGGTTCGCCGGCGCGCGCCAGCACGTCCGCGCTCATCCCCGCACCGTGGTCCACGATATCCAGCAGCAGCTTGCCTTGGGCCCGCCGCGCCGACACGACGACGGCATGCGTCGCCGGTTGAGCCTGGAGTGCGTTCTTGACGATGCCGCGCAGGGCCTGCACGGTCGCGCGCTCGGGCACGTGCACCAGCATGTCCGCCACGTCCGTCGGCACGCGCGTCTCCACCTCGCCCAGCCGCAGCAGCGGCGCCAGCACCTCGTCGAGCAGGTGCGCGACCGTCTGCGGCGATAACGGCTCGCCCGTGCTCTGGCCGAGATCCGCTGCCATGGACGCCAGAATCTCGCGGCAGCGCTGGACTTCCGTGCGAATCAGCCGCGCGTCATCGAGCACATCCACGTCGGCACCCTGCTCCGCCAGCAGCGTCTGCAGCTCGGTGGCGACGACCGCAATCGTCGACAGCGGCGTCGCCAGTTCATGCGCTGCGCCGGCGGCCAAGGTCGCCAACGCTGCGAGCCGCTCGCTGCGCAGCATCTGTTCTCGCGCGTGGCGCAGTTCCACTTCGCGCTGTTCCAGGCTGTTGCGGATGCGCGTCACGAAATAGACGATGAATACCGCTGCGACCACGAACGCGACCCACATGCCGTACAGGTGCAACTTCATATGATGCACGTGCGGGTCGCTCTCGTCCTGCCAGTCCGGGTTGAGCCAGACGTGTTGCACGAAAAGCAGCGCCGAACACAGACTCGACAGCGCCGCAATCGCCCACGTCCAGCGCGTACCCAGCAGCACCGTCGCGAGTGTGATCTGCACGAGGTAGAGAAAGCTGAACGGGTTGAACGGCCCGCCAGTGACATACAGCAGCGCGGTCAGCAGCAGGACGTCCAGCACGAGCACAGACGCCAACAGCCGCTCGTCGACGAGGCCACCGCGACGATGCCACGCCATCAGCGCGAGGTTGGTCAGCGCCGAGAACGCTGTGAGCGCCATCAGCGGCGCGATGGGCAACTCGATGCCCATGACGCGATCGACCAGGAAAATAGCCAGCACCTGCGCCGCCAACGCCGCCCAGCGCAGCGCGGTCAGGAAGGTGAGCTGGATACGGTGAATTTCGCTATCGGAGATGGTGTGCAACATGAGCGCAGTTTGCCACGAGTGCGGGAAGACGGCACGTTCCCTTGTCGCGCGTCCAGCGACGCCATGCCATCGGCGTGGCGTCCGCGTCCAGGCAGCTGCCCTTCAGCCGGTGCCGCCACGTCACGAGCGAGAATGCGGTATCGAGCCCCGAATACGGCGTCATGACCCAACGCAATGACCCGCCGCGACGTCAAGGCAAAGCACGCCCCCCGTTCCCTTGCCAAACAGCGTCAAACCCAATCCAATGCTGCGGCTCGCGCGCCATCCCGCGCGCATGCCAAGGTCGTCCATGCGTCTCCTTCTCGCCCTGCTCCTTTCCCTGCCGTTTTGTGCGCTTGCCCAGACTGTCCCGCCCGTCGCGTTGATGCCGAGCACGCTGGAAGACGCCCTGCCCATCCCTTCCAAGGTCACGACGACCATGGGTGATGCGTTTGGCGATGAGGCGGATTCTGGCACGGAGTTGCGCGTGCTCATCCAGACGCGCTACGGCGAGACCGCACCGAGCTCCTCGCGCCCGGGCGAGCGCGCGCTTGCGCAAGATCCCGACGGCTGGGTCCTCAACCGCGCATTCCTGCGCGTCGTCGCCAAGCCGACGTCCTGGCTGAGCGGCAAAGTGCTGCTGGATTTCGCCGCGCTGCGCACGGAAGACCTGCCGCAGAGCGTGAAGCTCGCCTACTCGACGATCCAGCTGCATCCGCGCATCGCGCTCTCGGCTGGCCTTTTCAAACGGTCCTATTCACTGCTGGAATTGCTGCCGATCGGCGAGTACGAGTTCGGCGACAACGGCCCGACCGATGGCCTGATCAAGGATCTCGGGTTCGGCGGCCGCGACATCGGTGCGCAGGTCGATTTCTCGCCGCTGCCGCGCAAGAAAAACCTGAAAGTCTCGCTCGGCGCGTTCCAGGGCGGCCACGCGGACGTCACCGCTGCCGTGAACGGCCTGCTGACAGCACGCTTGGAGAGCTCGCCGACCAAGCACATCCACTTCGGCGCCGACGCCGTATGGCGCAGCAAAGCCAGCGTCACCGATTACGGCACGTCCGACGGCGCACAAAGCGACGGCTGGGCATGGAGTGCAGACGCCATCGTCGATTACCCGCGCTTCATCGTCCGCGGCGAAGTGCTCGGCGGCGACCGCACGGACGTCAAGAACCGCTTCAATCCGGACTTCAGCGCGCCGGCAACGTCGTTCCTCGGCAGTTGGCTCCTCGGCCTATATCGCATCCCGGTTGGCAAGTCCGTCATCATGCCCGGCGTGAAATTCGAGTGGCTGGACAGCGACCGCCAACACAACGTCGGCAACCACTTCCTCCTGAGCGGCTCCCTGAACCTGGACTTTGACCCGCGCGTACGCCTGCTGCTGGACGTGACCCATCAATCGGTCGATCCCGGAACGATGCCGCTGGGCAAGAAGCCCGCGGGCGACGCGGACACGGGCATGTGGAAGCCGTTCTACGACGTCGACTTCACCCGCGTCGTCGTGCAGCTACAAGTCCGCATCTAGCGCGGCCTCCGCTGGCGGCACAAGGCGCGTCAATGCCGGCAACAGCACGATCCGCAAAAGCAAAATCAGCGGCACCGCGACGACCAGCCAAACCAGAATGGCGCCGACCGTCGCCATGGCAAAAGTCTGCAAAGTCGCCCAAACGCCGGCGTGAAACTGCACCTGCAAAGCGTCCAAAGAAGCCGGAACCGGCGCGTGCAACAAACTCCCTCCCGCCGCAAGAAGCGGAATCAGGAAAAGCAGTTGCAGCGGATACGTGACGTTGAGCGCGACCTGCACGGCGAGATGATTGAGGCGAAAAACCAAACCAGAAGCAAGGCCCAGCAGCGTCGTAGACCCGAGAACCGGAAACGTGCCGACGACAGCGCCAATCGCGACGCTGGTCGCCAGCTTCTGCGGCGTGATGCCGGCCTTGAGCTGGAGAAGCAGCGGGTTGAGGATGCGGTTGCGGAAGAAGTTCGCCATGCCCTTGCGATGTAGCAGGACCAAAGCACCGCGACAAGGCAAATCCATAGGCCCCGCCAACCAGTGAGCGACACGCGAAGCGTGGAGCAGCCCATCTCCCCGCCCGCCAACCAGTGAGCAACGCGCAGAGCGCGGAGCCGCCCATCTCCCCATCCGCCAATCCAAGAGCGACACGCGAAGCGTGGAGCGGCCCATCTCCCCACCCGCCAACCAGTGCGCGACGCGCGGAGCGCGGAGCCGCCCATCTCCCCATCCGCCAATCCAAGAGCGACACGCGAAGCGTGGAGCCGCCCATCTCCCCATCCGCCAATCCAAGAGCGACACGCGAAGCGTGGAGCCGCCCATCTCCCAACCGCACGCAGGGCAAGCGCCGCTCCCAAAAAAAACGCCCTTCCCAAGCGAGCACCCCGCGCGTGAGCGCGTCGGGTAAGCGCAGCTACCACCGCACAGTCGCGTCCCCCAACCGGCACCATGCGGGGCCGAGCACTGCGCGCAGCGCAAGCGCAGGCCACCCTCACCACAGCCGACTTCCCCAACAACAGCCGCCCGGGCCAAGGAAGAGAGAGC
>CAINLT010000341.1 GCA_903850505.1 uncultured Myxococcales bacterium
CCGACGGGCTACATCGCGTTCGGCGTGAGCGGCCAGTACCTCTCCAGCCCGGTCTACGTGGTCTCGTTTACCCTCATGTGCAAAAAACTCATGGCGGACGGCACCTTGGGTATCTCCGGCAACGCCACGACGGTCAGCAACGGCGGCGGTCCGCCGTTTGGCGGTTCCTGCCCCAACAACGAGGTCCTCGTCTCCGAGTGGGGCGACCAGAACGGCGCCGACGCGTCGCACCTTTCCGTCTCGCGTCTGGGCGGGCACTGCGCGACGATGTCCCGCATCGCCAACCAGTACACCGGCTGGGACGACATGCTGCCCAACTCGCCGCTCCTGTTTGACGGCGGCGGCACCGGCCTTCTCGAGCGCGTCTGCCCCGTCGGCTCCGTCGTCACCGGCACGTACGGCCACATCTCCACCTGGGTTGGCGACTTTGGCTACAAGTGCTCGCCGGTCACTCTCTCGACGGCATTCCAGGTCTTCGTCTCCGCGGGCGGCGACTGCAACGACTACGACGCTTCCGTCAGCCCGAAGGCGACCGAGCAGTGCGACAACCTGGACAACAACTGCAACAACACGACCGATGAAGGCTGCGACGGCGACAAAGATGGCTACTGCACCGCGACCAAGACGGTCGTCGGCACACCGTTGGTCTGCCCCAAGGGCGGCGGCGACTGCGCGGACGCGGACGCATCCGTCCACCCGGGCGCGTCGGACATCTGCGACGGCATCGACAACGACTGCAACGGCATCATGGATCCCGGCTGCGACGACGACGCGGACGGCTATTGCGACTCGGGCATCACGACGGTCGGCAAGCCGAGCTCCTGCCCGCAGGGCGGCGGCGACTGCAATGACACCAACGCGACCATCCACCCGAACGCGACGGAGTCGTGCGACGACCTCGACCAGAACTGCAACGGCACGGCGGACGAAGGCTGCGACGACGATCTGGACGGCTACTGCGACTCGGCGCTCGCCATCGTCGGCACGCCCAAGTCCTGCAACAAGGGCAAGGGCGACTGCAACGACACCAACGCGGCGATCAACCCGGGCGCGGTCGAGGTCTGCGACAACATCGACAACAACTGCAGCAGCAAGGTCGACGAAGGATGCGACGACGACGGCGACGGCTGGTGCCGCCTCGGCGCGACGTACGCCAACGGCGTCACCGTAACGCTCTGCACCAAGGGCAAGACGGACTGCAACGACAGCTCATCGGCGGTCTATCCGGGCGCGCCGGAGCGCTGCGACGGTCTCGACAACGGCTGCAGCGGCAAGACCGATACGGGCTGCGACGACGACAAGGACGGCTACTGTGACGCCAGCATGCCCTATGACAACCCGTCTTCTTGCGTCCACGGCGGCAACGATTGCCAGGACGCGGTTGGCTCCACCAATGGCGTCAACAACGCGAACATCAACCCAGGCGCCTCGGACATCTGCGGCAATGGCGTCGACGACGACTGCAGCGGCCCCGGCCAGATGAACGCGGCATCCCAGTCCAAAGGCACGGCGTTGGCGACGAGCAACAAGTATGACGCGACAAACTGGCTCGCCGTGCCGTTCACGCCGAGCAAGTCTGGCACGTTGGCGTCGATCAACGCCCTCCAGTTGCTGCGCTGGAGCGGCAACAAGGTCAACACAACCGTGCGAATCTACAGCGGCGGATTGCCCGGCGCGGGCGGCACTTCAGTCGGCGCGTCCTCGCAGACCGTCACGGATCAGTACAGCTGGGGTTCGTACAACTTCCCGTACGGCGGCATCGCGGTCACCGCCGGCGTCACGTACTACGCGGTCCTGTTCGCCGCCGACAGCAACAACGGCTTCATGTGGACGAACAACGACGGCAACGGCGCGTGGTCCAGCAGCAATTCGGGCTCGAGCTGGACGAAATCGGGGACGTACCCGTACTCGGCGATCGTCACAGTCAGTGGCATCGACGGGCCTGTGTGCAAGTAAGTCAACCGTTTCAGTAGCTGTGGCGGCGTGCCAGCGCGTCCCGGCTTATCCTGATGCCAGAGGTGCCCATGAGTCAGGCCAGTCTGCAGGAGCGTTTTGCCCCGCACAACCAGTGTTTCGGCTGCGGGCCGGCCAATGGCCAGGGCCTGCGGCTGCGGTCCATTCCGCAGGGCAACGAGGTTGTCTGCGACTGGCAGCCGGAGCCGCATCATCAGGCTTTTGAGGGCATGCTCAACGGCGGCATCTGCGGCGCGCTGCTGGACTGTCACTCCAACTGGACGGCGGCGTGGCACCTGATGCAGTTGCGCGGTCTGGAGACGCCGCCTTGCACGGTGACTGCGGAGTTCCACGTCAAGCTGCGGCGCCCCACGCCCATGGACGCGCCGGTGCACTTGCGCGCGTGGGTGGTGGAGGCGGAAGGCGACCGCGTGACGGTTGAGGCGGAGCTGACCGCGCACGGCAAAGTGACGTCAACGTGCCGAGGCGTGTTCGTGGCAGTGAAAGAAGGGCACCCGGCGTATCACCGCTGGTGAGCGATCAGGGCTTGGCGGCCGGAAGGGCTGCGGCGCTCAGTCGGACAGTTCGAGCGCGTCCATCAGCGCATCGAGGTCCGGGACGGACACCAGGCGGCCCTTGAACTTGGCCGTGCCGGAATCTTCCAGTGAACGCACCGCGCGCGCGACAGTCTCCGGTCGGGCGCCGAGCATCGCCGCAATGTCCTGCCGCGAGAGGGGCAGGTCGATCGTCAGGTCGCCGTTGTCCTCGACCTTGCCGAAGCGGTCCTTCATGACCAGCAGCAGGTGCGCCAAGCGCGCGCGCACGGGCAGGGTGGCGGCCATGAGGCGCTCCTGTTCCGCATCTTCCAGGTTGTGGGCCATCTTGCGCAGGAACGCCAGACCGACCGACGGGTTGTGTTCCAGCAGGCGCCGCACGGCCGCCTTGTCGACAAAACAGACGCGCGCCGAAACCAGCGCCTCGGCGTTGGCCTGATACGGCTGTCCGGCGAAATAGGAGCGGTAGCCGAGCGTGTCGCCGCGATGGGCGAGGCGCACGATGACGGAGTTGCCGTTCTGGTCGTTCTTGCGAATCGCGACGGTGCCCGACTCCACGCAGAAGATGCCGAGGCAGGCGTTGCCCTGATAGAAGATCGTCTGGCCCGGCAGGTACGTGTTGGCGACCTTGGCCTGGTTCAACAGGTTCAGGTCATTGCCTTCCAGCGAGCACCACTCGGAGTCGCCGCGGCCGGCGCACGCGAAGCAGCTCGAGGACCGGCCGGCGTGTGAAGGAGAAAGGGCGCTGCGCTGCATGTTTTCCCCGTCGCTGTCGTTCCGGAGTTGCTCTGCGTTGCCCTAGACCGGTGGTGTCTGAGGCTTGCAGCGCGTCCGTCCCACTTTTCGCTGGCCAAGCCAGCTGCTGTTGGAAATACCGCGGCGTCTCCGCCTCGCCGCTGGGCATACAGTGCGCTTCACACTTCTTGACGTCAAGACATAGCGCGATTTGTCTGCTCAATTCGGGCCCTAACCTGACGCATCATCACGGGCAAATTGAACTCAACCAGTTTCTTCATGATGACGTCCGGCACCGGCAGGCGAAATTCCATTTGTATTTCCAACGTCAGCAACGAACCATCCGGGACTTCAGAAAATACCCAGCTGCCGACGTTGTGACGCTGCAGATCGCTGTTCACCAGCGACCATACGATCCGCGACGGCGCCTC
>CAINLT010000342.1 GCA_903850505.1 uncultured Myxococcales bacterium
GATTCCGTTGCGGTTCACAGCATACCTCTCAGCGCGGGTCGTTCGAAGGAGTTCCAGCTCGAGGCGGCGCCGCCGAAGTCCTGCGGTTGCGACGCGCGCCCTTCGTCCTTCTTGCCGTCCGCAGCGGGCGCGGCCTTGGGCGCATCGGCGGAAGCAAAGCGACGGAAGAACGCATCCGTCACCGTCAACGTCGCCATGCCCAGCGCCTGCTTGGTGAAGTACGGGTTCGTCCACACCTGGCCGTCGACGCCCACCGTGACGCCGCGCGTCGCGTTCCAGCGCAGCGCCAGCGTCGCCATCAGCGAGCGGTCCGTGCCGCGCACGTCGTGGAAGAACCAGTAGCTGTCGAGGTCCAGCGCTGCCGTGAATTGCTTGATCGGCGCGGCGCGGCCGTAGATGCGCGCCTGGTCATAGCCGTTCGTGGCGTTGGACATGCGCGAATAAGCGAGGCCGGTCCGATAGTTGCCGGCGCGATCGATGCGCAGGCCGGCCTCCGCCTGGCCGCTGTAGCCCGCGAGACCCTCGCCGACGACGTGGTAGCGGTCGTAGCTGCCGTTGCAGAAGAACGCGCCCGGCGTGCGCAGGACAAAGCCGCCACCGGCGCGCGCGTCCGTCGACTGCACGAACGCCGTGAAGATGGAGTTGCGCGGCAGGTAGGCCAGCGGATCGCGTGCTTCGCCGCGGACATACAGGTCCAGCCACTGCTCGACCGGCTTGGGCTGCCAGCGGATGTCCAGGCGCACTTCCTGCATGCCATTGCCGAGCAAATCGTAGGCTGCAACGCCAGTTGCCGTCCAGCGACCAGCGAAGGGCAGGTGCAGCGCGCCATCCGCGCCCACGGTGCGCCGCGTGAGGTCCGCGTTGCCCGAGATATCCTGATACGCGACGCCCACATGGCCCATCTTCGGCGTCCACGCGACGCGACCGCCGTAGACCGGCGCGGAGAAGATGTTGTCGAGGTCGCGCATCACGGCGCTGCCGCCGTAGAGGTTGACCTCCAACATGTCGTAACGACCCAGGATCGAGCCGCCGTCCATGAACACCGCGCGCGGCGCGCCGGCAAACACGAACTGCCGGCCGGCCTGGACGCGCACTTCGCGCGACCGATCCTCGCTCTCGTGCGCCCAACCCAGGTAGCCGTAGGCAATGTCGCCGCGCCGGCCGCCTGCGAGGTCGCCCGACGCCAACTGCTGTGTCAGGTACCCGCTGCCCGAGCCGAAGATGCCGGTGTTGTTGATGTTGTTGCCGTGAAAGCTCAACAACTGGAACGTCGGCGCCTGCGCGTCGGTCGTGTTCAGCCCGGGCGCCACGTCGCGCGTCAGCACGGTCACGCTGCGCGCGGAGAAGTGCAGGCCACCCTGCCCGTCCTCCTCCGCAGCCCGCGCCGGTCCGGTCACCAGCAGCAACGCCACTGCAAGGGCTAGCCATGCAAGCTTCATTGGGACAGCCCTCCGTTGACGTGGAAACCGGTGGACGTGTCGATCGTCCCGTCCGGCTTGACCGTTCCCTTGTGGCAAGTGCTGCACTGCTTGGTGCCCAGCGCCGGATCCAGATCCGGGTGCGCGCCAAGCTCCGGCGTGGACGTTCCGTGGCAGGAATTGCAGGCAAGTCCCGGCTTGTTCCACACCGGTGCAGGCACCACGCCGCCCGGCAGCGTCGAGCCGTGGCAGTAGACGTTCGAGCACGTCATCGTCGCCTTGTCGAACATCGGCACGGAGTTCTGCCAGGTTGCCAGGCCATTCGGGAAC
>CAINLT010000343.1 GCA_903850505.1 uncultured Myxococcales bacterium
CACGCCGCTAGCGTTCGTTCTGAGCCAGGATCAAACTCTCTGATAATAGTACCGTACTGCCAGCCGTAGCCGGAGCACGTAATTGTCGTGGCCCGTGATATGTATTGGTTTGCTATCCAGTTTTCAAAGAGCGAGTCTTGCACCGTCCAACCCGTAGGTCTTCTGGCTTCCGTTCCCGTCAGGCGCTTGGCCCGTCGTTCGCGGCGGATGAGCAGTCTAAGGGCTTTCGCTCTGGGTGTCAAGCCTGTGACGGCAACGGTCCGATCCGGTGCTCCCCGGCCGAGCGGCTGCTGCCCGCCGGGTTCGCGCGCCGATCAGGTGCAGCGTTCAAGCTAAGCCGCTGAACAGAGGCGGTTTGGCGTCCGCATCGGCGAGATGGCCTCGCGCCAAGGCGCCCAACGCCCGCGCACACCGTCTTTGCTGCCGATGGTTGACGCTGGGCCGCAGTTTCCTTAGCGTTCTCGCTGTGGCTTGCGGCGCTTTGCCGTCATGCCCGGCGCGTCCACGCGCACGAGAGGTTCGTCATGTTGTTTTTCTTCTCCCGCCGGCTGGGCGCCGCGATCGCTGCCCTTGCCCTCGTTGGGGGTTGCAGCGCCAAGTCCTCGCCCGACAACGATGTTTCGGCGACGGGTGGCGACGCTGCGGCCGGTTCGGACGTCGCGGGTGGCGAGGATGGCGGGGACGCGGCTAGCCAAACCGACATCGGCGGGCCCGTCACGGTCACGGAGAACTTCTGGATCGTCTACCAGCGCCACCAGCGCGTCGTCGATCCCGGTGCCACCGCGTACAGCGACCTTGTCCTGACTGCGTGGCAGAATGCCAAGTTGACTGACTCCACCGGCATCTCGGCGTTCGGCATGGGCCTCAGCCCGTTGGACGGCACCAAGGCGGCCTTCGAGTTCACCAAATCCTCCTTCAAAGCCAAGGGTTTGAGCTGCGACTTTGGTTGCCTCGTCAGCCGCGATCTGGCGTTCGTCGCCGTCGCGACCGGGGCGGCGACCAGCGATGGCTACGAGTACCAGCTCGGCGCGCTCAACAAGCAACTCGCTGTATTCGTGGATAAGTTCGGCAAGATCAGCAACGTTGTGGACATCCATTTCGGCGGCGGTGACCTGTTCTACTCCACCCGCGTCGGCTGCCAGACCGGCAATACGGTGTGCCAGTACGCGATCCACAAGCGCTTCATGGCCAACACGTCCCCGACCGGCGAGGCGGACATCGTCCTGATCCCCAAGATGGCGCCCGACGAGGACACCGATGTGATCAAGGACACGACCTACGGCGGCCACTTCCAGGTCAGCGAGGATGGCCAGACCATCGTCATCCTGACGCCGACGATCCGGTCGGTGAAGGTCTACGCGTGGCGCGACGGCAACCTCTCGAAATTGGACTACATTTGCGAGCATCCCAACGGCACCGACTGCAGCGGGACGGGCTCGCAGTACCATGACACGGACAAAGTCGCGATCGGCCCGGACGGCAAGACCGTCGTTTTGTTCACGATTGTCGACCGGTTCCTCCGCGCCCGGAAGTACGTGATCGGCTCGGAAGTGGCGCCCACCTTCTCCAACCTTGTCGAGGTCCCGGCCGGCAACTACCTCCAGCAGGCGTGCTCCGTGATCAAGAAGAACGGCTGGGGACACGTTGAAGTGCGTGGCGCGCCGTACTTCTCCGCCGACGGCAAGTTCGTCTACCACCTCGGCTACAGCCACTGTTCGGACGCGCCGACCGACAAGGACTTCACGGATCTCATGGCGTTGCCCGTGGCCAAGATCGGCGACGCGATCGGCGAAGGCGATTGGCTGAACCTGACCAAGAATCCGCGCGACAACTCGACCAACAACCGGAAGATCTTCAGCTTCAGCATGTCCCCGGAGCGCCAGGTCTTCCTGATTTCGGCCACGGCGACGCAGGATCAGGCGGGCGACCCGATCAAGGACGGGACGAGCCGCGAACTGAAGGATACGGAACTGTATACGCTGACCGTCGGCGACACGCAGTGGCACGCAGTGACCAATGAGCTGGAGTACGACGCCCTGCTCCCCGAGGCCGTGCTTCCCGTTACGCCGTAAGTTCAGGCAGATGCGCGGCTAGCGGTGGTACGGCAAGTTCTTCCAACGGGCCACCGCGCGGTACACCTGCTCGATCAGCACGACTTCCGCCAGCTCATGCGGCAGGGTCATCGCGGAGAGCGACAGCTTGCTCCGCGCCTGCTGCAGCAGCAGCGGGTCATGGCCGTCCGGCCCGCCGATCGCAAACACGAGCTCCTTGCAGCCGGTCTCCGCAAGACCCTTGAACCATTCGTAGAACGCGTCCGAGTCCAGCTTTTGGCCGGCCGCGTCCATCGCGACGAGATGCGCGCCAGCCGGCAACGCCGCCAGCATGGCGTCCGCTTCCTGCTTGCGCGCGGGCAGATCGAGGCCGCCTTTGTGGCGCTTGGCCTCGCGGACGCCCGTCCGGGTGAGCGGAAGCACGCGGCTGATGCGCGCGCTCAGGTCCAGCGACCAGGCGATCGCCGCGGGATGGTGCAGCTTGCCGGGCGTGACGATGTGGACCTTCATGGCGTCGCCTGCGTCCAACGGGACGCGCGAGCGCGGATTGCGCGGCAGATCGGCCATTCCGTCAACTCCCCGGCGGCCATTGCCGTGACAGTCAGGTGACCGCCGCGACTTCCCGCGGCCAACCAACTGGTTATGCTCCAAGGCCCGACTGGAGGCCCCATGAAGCGTTTGCCGTTCCTGCTGTTCTTGCCCCTTGCGCTCGCGTGCACGCCCGCGGCCAAGACGTTTACCCCGCCCGACGACATGCCGTTCCTGCACGTGGTCCACAAGGCGGGGCAGCTGCCGTTCATCGCGGATGCTTACGGTCGGCAGGTGATCCTGCGCGGCGTGAACAGCGAGGGCCTGGAAGATGAGGCGTGGCGCAGCGATCCCAACACCAAGCCAATGTTTTACCCGACCGATCCGGCAGCGTATCTGGGCAAGTGTCCGGCCAATTCCAATGAGGTCGCCGCGCCGCTGTGCGAGGTCGATGCCGGCAAGGGTCGCTACACACAGTCGTCCGCCGTCACGTCGCAGAATGATTTTGCCCAGATGCGCCAGCGCGGCCTGAACTTCGTGCGCCTCGCGCTGTCGTGGAGCCAGCTTGAGCCGGAGCCCGGCAACTACAAGACGGCGTACCTGGAGCAGGTCGCGCAGGTGGTGTCGTGGGCCAAGGAGCAAGGCGTCTATGTGCTGCTGGACATGCACCAGGACCAGTTCTCGCGATCGATCCAGGCGGACCCGGCCAAGCCGTGCGGCCAAGGGACTGATCCATCAGGCGGTTTTGACGGCGCGCCAGCGTGGGCCGTGCTCGCAGATGGCAAGCCGTCGTGCGCGGCGCTCGGGCAGTCGGTGCTGAACGCGGCGGTGTCGGCGGCGTTCGACAACTTCTGGAAGAACACGGAGGCGCCGGTGGCCCAGGGCGACGCGCCGGGCAAGGGCCTGCAGGATCACTGGATCGGCGCGATGGCGGCGCTGGCCAAGCGTTTCAAGGACGAGCCGGCGGTGATTGGCTACGAGATCATCAATGAGCCGCAGCCGGGCAGCTTCGCCGCTTACGACGTCAGCGACAACTATCTCTACCCGTTCTACAGCCACGTCGTGCAAGCGCTCACCGGCGTGCGCGATGGCCTGCCGCCCTGCTCCCCGCTGCAGCCGACCGCCAACAACTGCGCGTATCCCGATCTCGGTATCCGCGACACGAACCATCTGGTCTTCTTTGAGCCGATCGCGTTGCGCAACCTCATCGACTTTTCACCGCAGCACTCCAAGCCGTTCTCCACGTACCCGAACCTGGTGTTCGCACCGCACACGTACAGCCACGTGTTCACGATTGACTCATCCTTCCTCGGCTTCCATCCCGACAACAGCCCGTATCCGCCGAGCTACGACTACGCGTATGCAACTGCCGCCGCGGAAGCCATCGCGATGGACACAGCGATCTTTGTCACGGAATTCGGCGGTGGATCGGGCGACGACGCGGTCGTGCTGGCGGGCGAAGCGCGCGCGCAGGAGCATTGGGCGATCGGCAGCGCGCTCTGGACGTGGAAGTCCAACTGCGGGCTGGACGCCAAGTCGACGTGCGAAGGCGCCTGGTCGTACTTCCTGACGCCGCCGGGCGGTCCGGGACCACAGCCGCAAAATGGCCTGCCGCAGCCGTCCCGAGAGAAGTTCATGGTGCGGGTCTATCCGCGGGCGGTCGCCGGGCGGCTTGTCGATTACGCGTTTGACCCGGACTCCCACGCGTTTGTCCTGCACGCCACCGAGTCGCAGGCGGTGGATGTCGGCGACAAGGCCAATGAGACGCTGGTCTGGATCGCGGCGGACGTGACCGGTGCAGTTGCGGTCAATGGCGCCGCGGCGATCGATGAAGTGACGACGATGCCCGACGGCAACCGCGTCGCGTGGATCGCGCCGACGGGATCTTCAGCGTATGGCGTGACGGTGGGCGATGCGACGGCGCTGGATGCCAAGCTGCTCGCCGCCCCGCCACGCGTGCCGATTGATCAGGCAACAGCGACGGCGGCGTTCAAGGCGTTTGTCATCGATCTGCAGAGTTCGCCCGATGCCAACCTGGCGTCCAAGGCCGCGCTGGTGCAGGGAATCGTCGAGAATATCCTGAAGATCGCGTGGTAGCGGCTACTCGATCTCGGTGAGCTCTTCCGGCTCGTCGTCGCGCGCCAGCGCCGCCATCTCCATCTCTTCCTCGTCTTCCATCGCCAGCTCGGGATCGTCGACCAGCGCCTGCGCGTCGCCCGCCTGCCATTTCACGCCCTGCCACACCAGGTCGTTGTACGTGGCCTCGTCGTCTTCATCGCCGCCGATCTCGTGGACCCATTGCGGTTCGACAAGTTCGAGCCGCGGCGCATCCGCGAACAGCCGTTCGAGCTCGTAGTACGCCCGCACCGGCTTGTGGAAGATGTGCACGACGATGTCGCCAAAGTCGATCAGCACCCAGCGACCGGTCCGCCG
>CAINLT010000344.1 GCA_903850505.1 uncultured Myxococcales bacterium
GATCAGCGCGACCTTATCCAAGTCCTTGAAGTGGGGTCTATGGTCCACGGTTCCGGCGATCAGGTCCACACCGCTACCAAACAAGTTGCCGTGGCTGATGTTCGACAGGTGCCCATACACGGCGGCGTGCATGTCCTTCATGCCACAGGCGTCCGCAATCGCAGACCATTGCGGAGGTTTCGGCGGCTTTTCGTCCAGAATCCCGGCCGCGAGGTTTTTCGGATCGACGAGGTTTGCCTCCGCGAGCTGGCGCGCCATTCGCATTGCTGCGTGTTTTCCGGACGCCAAGTACTCAGAACCGTTACCCAACAAGACCCACCGAGAGAAGAGGTAGGTTTCGTACAGCGAGCGGGCGAGGGCCGCGGCGGGCTCGCCCTCGCCGTTGCGCGCGAGAAGCCCGTAGGCGCGAAGAAACTTGATGAACCTGTACGCCAAGATCATTGTCGCCTTGTCGTCGGCGTCCCAATCGGCCGTCGGCTTGCTTTTGCCACGCGCGCGAGTTGACCTCACCAATTCGGACAAGATTCCATCGATTTCGTCCAAAAGCTCGACAAGTTCCGGCGGTGCAGCGGTCGTCGTCATGTTGGTCCTGGAATCGGCGGCGGCTGCTGCGCCACGAGCAAGTTGAATGTCGCGCCGTCGATTTCTTCGGCGGGGCTGACGGACACGGGAACGCGGTACATTTCTTCGATGCGACGTTGGAGCGCTGCGACGGCCGCCTCCAACGTCTCCCAAGGGCCTCCGGACCCACGCCAAGGCGACCAGTCGAACTGGCCGTACACATCGGAGCGAAATGCGACGTACTCGACGCCTTCGAGCCCGCTTACCCGGCTGCGGTAATAACGTGGGTTCATCGGCACTCCTGCGCGTCGGTCGATCGAGCCTAGCGGTTGAACAACTGATCGCGCAACGCGCCAACGAACGCGTCGGCCTCGCCGCGCTGCCAGGGCCAGCCCTTGGAGGCGCTGAGGTCCCGGCCGGCCGTATTGACGACGACAGCCGGGGAGCCCCAGAGCAGGAAAACAGCGAGAACCAGCATCGGGACGCCGAGCAGCGGCAAAATCGGTGACAAGCCCAATCCCAGCATGATGAGCAGCAAACCGACAAGGATGCTCCTCTCGGTGTCGAGCCGCACCGACGTGACGTGTTGAAGCGGAATGTCTTCGCGCGAGCCGCCGCTGAACCACCCTTTTGCCCGGTAATAGATGACCCGTCGGCTGGTCACCGTGCCAAACGGGTTCGCGACGAACGTCTCCTCCGCGTTGGCGAAGCCTTCACCCATTGAGCCCATTGTGACCTCCGTCGTCGTGTTTCGTGGCGTCTGACGCCCTGACCGCGTTCTCGCCGCTTTGTGCCGCCAAAGTCTCGTTCAGTGGGTAGTCGGCGTCAAGTCGGCCTTGACCGCATGATGCTCGGGTGCGGCTAGAACGGGTCGAAGTCGTCGCGGCCAAGTGCCTCGGTGATTTCACTTGCTTCCATCGGGCAGCCTTTCTTCACGCCAACCCAGAACGCGTCGTCGAACTGCCCGTTTGCGTGGAAATAGTGCAGGCAGTCAACAAGTTCGCA
>CAINLT010000345.1 GCA_903850505.1 uncultured Myxococcales bacterium
CGGAAAACAGCAGCACGTCGCCGTGGCGCGTCAGCGTGTTGAGCAGCGTTCCCGACGCGCTCTCCGGGATGTGTTCCGCGACTTCCAGGCACTCGACGAGGTCAAAGCGCCGTTTCAGGTCGATCGGTTGCGCCAAATCCGTGGCCAGGAACTGCCCAGCCGGCACCCGCAGCGCGTTGCGATCGACGTAGTCGCCGTCCACGCCCTGCACGTCCGTCACGCCCGCCGCTTGCCACGCGCCCAGCCAGACCGCTTGTCCGCAGCCAAAATCGACCACACTCTGCGGTTTGAGCCAATCCTGCACGAGCGCGACGATGCGCTGCGCGGACGCCTCGTTGGAGGCAGTGGTGTAGGCTTGAAAGGTCGTGGAGTACTGGTACTGCGTCATGGCGAGCGCGATGGTACACTGCGCACGCCCTTTCTGGCGAGGCCCCATGGCACATCCGGTTGCGAAAAAAGGCACACAAATCAAGCCATCCGGGCCGGCCATCGCCGTTGGCGCAACTGTGCCGGCAGGCGACGCGCGCTTCGTGGCGATCGCGGGCAACATCGGTGCGGGCAAGTCGACCCTCACAGGATTTCTTGAAAAGCGCTTTGCGATCAAGCCATTCTATGAGCCGAACGACTCCAATCCGTACCTCAAGGATTTCTATGGCGACATGAAGCGCTACGCGTTCCACAGCCAGATGTACTTTCTCTCCGCAAAGTTCCGCGCGCACCTCGATCTCGCGCGGTTGATCGCCGCAGAACCGGGCAGCGTCTTCGTCCAGGACCGGACGATCTACGAGGACGCCGAGATCTTCGCGCGCACGCTGCACACGCTGGGCGTCCTGAGCGATCGCGATTTTGCCACGTATTCAGGCATGTACGCCGCGATTCGCGATACGCTGCCACGTCCGGATTTGCTCATCTACCTGCGCTGCAGCCTGCCGGGCATCAAACGCCGAATTCGCGCGCGCGGTCGCCCGGAAGAGCAGGCGATGAAGCCGCGCTATCTGTCGGCGCTGCATCAAGCCTACGAGGACTGGTTTGCCGCGTACGATCTGGGGCCAACGCTGGTGATCGAGACGGAGAAGCTCGACTACTGGGAGAACCTCGTGGACCGCGTGGAGCTTGTGACGGCGCTGGAAGGCGTGCTGAAAGGCCGCGGCACGTGGGCGCCGACGGCATAGCGCCGGCTACTTCTCAGCCCGTTCAGCGGTCAACTTCAGCGTCTGATCGACGGGGGCGATTGGGATCTGCGGCGAGCTCGGCTGCGAGGCGGTGATCGCCAAGCTGTTCGGCGGCGGCAGGTTCACCAGCCCGCTGATGTTCGTGTGCTTGGGCGTCGCAGTGAGCGGCGTCACGGACTCAACCATGGAGATCGTGCCTTCCGGCGCATCGGGCCAGAACATGTCGCGCACCGCTTCCAGCGCCTTGCGCATGTCCGCCGCACGGGCAAAGCGATCGGCCGGCCGCTTGGCCAGCGCGCGCTGCAGCACGGCATTGAAGGCGTCCGTCACAGGCGACAGAGCGGCCTTGCGAATATCCGGCACCGGCGCACGCAGGTGCGACTGCATGATCGCCACGGCCGACGACTGGCGAAACGGGACATCGCCCGCCAGACAGCGGTACAGCAAAATGCCAAACGCATAGAGATCGCTGCGACCGTCCAGATCCGCGGCTTCACATTGCTCCGGGCTCATGTAGGCGGGCGTGCCGAGCGCCATGCCCGTCGTCGTCAGCGACGAGCCGTGCATCCACGCGATGCCAAAATCCACGAGCTTCACGACCGGCTCGCCGTCGCCAAAGTCCGCGAGGATGATGTTGGACGGCTTCATGTCCCGGTGCACAAGGCCGAGCGCGTGGGCTTCACCCAAGCTGCGGAGCACGGGCACGGCGAGGTCGATCGTCTCCGGTTCCGTCAGCGCGCGGCCGTGCGCCAGCCGCTCCGTCAGGATTTGCTCCAGCGTCGGCCCCTTCAGCATCTCCATCGCCAGGAAGAACGCGCCGCCCGGCGCTTGGCCCACGTCAAATACGCGAATCGTATTGGGATGTTTGAGGGACGCCGTAACGCGCGCCTCGCGAAAAAAGCGGCGGATCGTCGCGTCGTCCGGGCCGCCAAAGTCGGTCTTCAGCACCTTGATCGCCACATCCTGGCCGGTGACGATGTGCTCGCCGGCGTAGATCGCGCCGTAGCCGCCCTTGGCGATTTGCGCGGTGAGCCGGTAGCGGCCCGCCAGAACATCACCGGGGCGAATCTGCACCTGAGGGTCGAATTTCACAGCAGGCACGGTCACATGGCCATCGTACGTGCATTCCGTGGCCTTGCCGCGGCTGCCGCAGTGGGGGCAGAAGCGCAGTCCGTCCACCCATTCTGGCTCGTGGCTGGAGTTCGGACTCATGCGGACGCCTCAACCGCTGCTACAGGGCCTTCACTCCAGCGATTGGCGCGCTGGGCCGGGGCCAAATTCTCGACGGCGCCAAGTGCGGCTGGAGGTGCCACGCACGCGCCAAGGCGCATCATGTGCCCGATCGCGTGCCGATGTGTCACAAGATAGTGGCGCACGTGACGCGCCATAGGCGAACCCGCATACAGCGGTTGTACTGGCGCGGTGAGCCAAGACGGACTTGCTGAACCGGACTGAAGAACCGCAGCGTTTGCCACGCCAACCTACCCGCGGCCCAAGCTCAGGCCGCACAGGAAGCCTACGCGATTGGGGACGCGCTTCACAAACGCTTCGATATAGTTCTTCACAGTTGTCCACCGATTCGCGCCGAGAAGACAATGGGCCACCGGCAAATCTGGTTTTTTTGCGACACACAGCGGACTTTTTGCTCCAGGACGTTTGCAACAAGCAGCGGCAGGGATACCATTTCGGCAGGTGCCGCTCCCCCCCCCGGCCCTCGTCGAACTCTGAGGGATCCCATGAGCCTGCCACAACCCATCAAACCTGTGCGCGTTGAAGTCGTTGGCATCCATCCGCGGTACGCCCGGTTGTTGATCATTGAAGTCGAACTCGATCAGGTGCCGCCGCCGCGCTGGGTGGAGTGCTTTGACAAGGCCCGCGAGTCGTTGCCGTGGATCGAAATGCATCCGCCGACGGTGCACAAGAGCAAGATCATCCTGCATCCGACCGACGAGGACATTGAGCCGGAAGTGGCCCACACGGAGGAGCGGATTCTGCTCGCCAACCAGCGCTGGCTGGCGCTGCTGGCGGCGGAACAGACGCCTGCCGCACCGGGTGAAAGCGACTCGGACGTGTTCTCACCGGAGATCCGCGAGCGCATCGCTGCGGCCCGTCAGCGCACGCGCACGATGTCCGAGGCGTTCAACGTCCACGGTTTTTGGCGCTCCGATGCGTGGGTGACGGAGGACGTGATGTCGCTGGAAGGCGTGACGCAGAATTGACCCGTGGAAGCAGACTTCGTTCGCCCTGCGACGCGCGCAGTTTCACCCGCTAGGAAGCTGACGTATCCACCGTCGCGTCCGCAATGGGGGTGCCGTGCGGCGGCGGAAGATTGCGGCGAATCGCCGCCAGCAGACCTGCCCGACTCAACGGCTTGGCGATGTAGTCGGTGCAACCCGCCTCCAGGCATTGCTCGCGGTCGCCGGCCATCGCATGTGCCGTCAGGGCGACAATCGGCTGGGTAAAGCCGTCAGCGCGCAGTTGCCGCGTCGCCTCGTAGCCGTCCAGCTCCGGCATCTGCATGTCCATGAGCACGAGGGAGAACGGCGCCCCACTCGCCTCCGCGCGCGCGACCGCACCGACGGCGGCACGACCATCATCGGCGACGGTCACTTCGATCCCGGCGTGATGCAGGTAGGTCGCGATCAGCAGCTGGTTGTCGACGCCGTCCTCCGCCAACAGCACGCGCACGCCCGTCTGCACCGGGCCGATCCTGATGCGCACCGGCTCATGGAGGCCGCTGATCAGCTGCTCCGGCACCCGCTCGAGCGGCGAATCGTCAATCACGCCGGGGTTGATGCGCAGGGTAAACGTTGAACCCTGCCCCGCCGTACTCTCTGCAGTGAGCTCGCCGCCCATCAGCGTCGCCAGCCGCCGGGAAATCGCCAGCCCCAGGCCCGAACCGCCAAAACGCCGCGTCGTCGACGCGTCTGCCTGCGCAAAGGGCTGGAACAGCCGGGCCATCTGCTCGTCGTCAATGCCGATGCCCGTATCTGCCACCGCGATCTCCACGTACGCGACGCGGCCGTTCACCTCGGGCATTGCCACCGTGATCGTGACTTCCCCATCCTGGGTAAACTTGACGGCGTTCCCCACCAGGTTGAGCAGCACTTGCCGCAGCCGCAGCGGGTCCACGACGACCCACGTTGGCACCGCCGTCGCCAGCCGCAACCGCAGCGTCAGGCCTTTGTGTGCAGCGCGCGCCTGCATCAGTTCCAGGACGTCCTGCAGCAGCGGCACCAGCGGTGTACGCTCAGTCGCCAGTTGCATCCGGTCCGCCTCGATGCGCGAAAGGTCCAGGACGTCGTCCAGCAGCCGCAGCAGGTGATCGCTGTTGCGGCGAATCGTGTTGGCATACTGCCGCCGGTCGGAATCTTCGAGATTCGGATCCTGCAGCAGCTCGGCAAAACCCTGAATCGCCGTCATGGGCGTGCGGATTTCATGGCTCATGTTGGCAAGGAATTGGCTCTTGGCGCGGTTGGCCGACTCCGCCGTGTCCTTCGCCAGCGACAGCTGTTCATTGGCCTGCGCGAGCTGCTCCGTGCGCTGCTGGACGCGGAGCTCCAGGTTGTCGCGCGCCGTCGCCAGTTCGCGTTCCACAGCTTTTTGCCCGCTGATGTCCAGGACGAAGGTGACGCCATGCTGCGGATCGCGGGCCAGCCGCACGCCGGCAATCAATACGGACACTTGACCGCCGTCACGCCGGATCAGCGGAACCTCGCGCACCAGGAAACGCCCCGTCTCGTCCAGCTCGCGGCGCAGCTCGACCAGCGTGCCCTCTTTGGCCGCCGCCAGCAGCCAGGACATCCGCATTTCAGTCAGGGTCATGTCGTCGCGCGTGTAGCCGAGCATCCCGAGGAACGCGTCGTTCGCGTCCGTCCAGCGCTCCCCTTCCCAGAACGCGACGCCGATGATGTTGGCCTGCAGCACCGCGCTCAGGTTCTTCTCCAGGCGCTTCATCTCGCGCAAATCCAGCACGAAGCTCACGCCCAGGTCCGCGCCTTCCACCGACGCGCTGCCGCGGAGCACCTGGACGCGCGAACCGTCCTTGCGGACGTACTCTTTCTCCGTCGGCACGGCGATCCCGTGCTCGCGCAGCTCCACAAGTGTGGAGTCCGTCACGTTGCGCCAATCGGGCGGCGTCAGGTTCTCGTGTTTCAGCAGGCGCATGTCCAGATCGCGCCGGTCATAGCCCAACAACTGCAGGTACGCGTCGTTGGCGTCCACAACCTGACCGGTATGGTCCCAGAAGCAAATGCCAATCAGGTTGGAATCGACGACGCGGCGGTAGCGCGCCGCCGTTTCGCGCAGTTCCTGGGCGATCTCCTTGCGGCGCTCCGTCTCCAGCTCCAGCAGCGCCTCATGCAACGCCGCGACGCGCTGCTCACGCCGGTCCCACAGGACGTACATGCCCGTCGCGACGATCGCGGCGCTCGTCTGGGCAACGAAAGCCTGCCAGCCAACCGCCTGCCGATCGCCGTACGAGGCAACGATGAAGTAGCCGCCAAAGTCGAATACCGCCATCAGCGCCATCGCCGTGAGCATGACCGGCACGTCGTGATAGAGGGACAGCAGGGCGAGCGAGACGTACTCGTGGACCTGCATCTGCACTGGACCGCCGCCGGCGATCTGGATGACGCCGTACATGGCGAATTGGCAAACGGCGACCTGGATGCGTGAATTGCGATCGCCCGAGGTGCCCGCGGTGATCCTGCCGGCGATCACGGCGACCAACGGCGCGAGGAGGCTGACGATCAGCCAGCGGCGCATGCCAAGGAAGAGGACGTCGTCGGGGCCAGTTGACCAAGCCGAGCCGACGCACACGAGCGCCTGGAGCGGCAGGAGCCACGCCATCGTCGCGTGCACGCGCAACGCCCGGGCGCGGAGGCGGCGGAGGTCGACGTCCAGCGCACGTTCAGCAACACGGCGCTCAAACGCGTCGTCCCGAACCTGGCGGTCATCCACTGGGGCAGCCATCATGCGGCAAAAGATACCAGAGCGGGGAGAATCATGCGAGTTTGCTGCGGCTCAATGCTCCGCGGCGAATCGCACGGTGGCGCGGCGATCGGCGGCGTCGAATTCGACCTGAAGCGCGCGGCCGGCGCCCGTGACGTACTGGTCAAAATCGGCAACGCGCATCATCCAACGCAGCTCGCAACCGTCGTCGCAACTGCCGGGCGTGTCGGCGCCGTAGAGCGCTTTGACAAAGGCTGCGGGGGCATTGGCGCGCGCCTGCAGGATGCCGTCCTGAACGTGCAAACCAACCGCGGTGACGCGACCACCGTCCGCCGGCAACAGGAACGCCGTCCATTGACCGCGCTCAGCCGGCAACAGCGCCATCTTCGCGCCCTTGAATGACCACACGCCCACCAACCAGTCGAGGGACCGCAGCCGCGGCAGGATGGCGAGGATCTTCAGTTCCGGCGTCACACCGCCGGGCACATCCAGCTTCATCTCGCCCGTCTGCCCGCGCGGAATGATGAGCCGCTGCTCGCGCCCCGTGCCGACGTCGAACACCACCGTCGCGTCGTGCTGGGACGCGTTGCGGATCGTCGCGAGCACCGGCGTCGGCGCTTCCGGGTTGGTCTTGTGCTGCGTCGCGAGACGGCCCTGGAAATCGCCGAACGCATCGGACCGCCGGCGCATGAACTCGTCGATCATCGCCGCGTACTGCCCCGTCAGCGCGGTGCCCGGCAGCATCTGCCAAATCCGCGCAATCACTTCCAGCGGCACTTCTGCGTCCGCCGCGCGCTTGTCCAGCAGCAGCTCGCGCTCCACGGGACGGACCGCGACGACGCGCGCCTGGTTGTCCGCGTTGCACTCGAAGTGGTACTCGAGCACGGCGCCGTTCAGGCGCTTGGTCACCGATCCGTGGGGAATGCAGGCCACGGTCGCCTGTGCCACAAGCTGCTGGCCCGGCGTCAGGACGCGACGGAGCCGCTGGCCCGGGAGGTCCACTTCCAGGGAAACGGCGCGCGCCGCCGGATTGCGCAACGTGTAGCGATAACTGTACTCGCGCGGCGTCAGGAACTTGCTGCCCGTCGCGTGCGCTTCTTCCACGTCCTTGGCGACGGCATCGGCGTCAAACTTGGGTCCGCGCTCATCCTCGACGGTTGAGACGACAACGCCCTCGACCGTCACCCACTCCGCCGACGACTCCGCCACGCGCTTGTCCAGCGCCGTCACAACTCGGGCATCCGCTTCCGGACGCAGCGCCATGTTGGCCAGCAGCGCGTTGACGGAACCATCCTTCAGCGCCACGTCGACGTCCGTGACCGCAGGCGGCGGGGGCTCTTTGGCCTTGGCCTTCTTCGCCGCCGCTTCAGCCTTGCGCCGCTCGGCTTCCGCCCGCTTCGCCTCGGCCTCAAGCCGCTTCTTCTCCGCTTCCTGGCGCTTCTTCTCTGCGGCAATGGCCGCCTTCGCCTCTTTCTCCGCCTTGGCCGCCACCGCCCGATCCGCCACAACGGGCGCCGCACCTGCTGGAACCGCCGCGGTCGCAGCCGCCTTGCCCGCCTCGTCTTTCGCTTTGCGCTCCGCCTCGTCCTTGGCTTTGCGCTCGGCTTCTTCCTTCGCCTTGCGTTCGCCGTCTTCTTTGGCCTTGCGCTCGGCTTCTTCCTTGGCCTTGCGCTCGCGCTCCACCGCCTCGGCGCGGGCTTTCTCATTGTCGAGCGACTTGGCTTTCTCCGCCGCAACCTCGCCGGCCTTTTTCGCGTCCTTGTCCGCCTGTTCGGCCGCCTGCTTCGCCTTCTCCGCGTTCTCCGTCGCAATCCGCACTTTCTCACCGGCATCCGCGACGGCCTTGAAGTTGGCGGGCGTCGGCGCTTCCGCGATGACCTTGGCCTTTTCTGACGCGTCCGCCACGAGCTTCTTCCGCTCTTTCTCCGCAGCGTCTGCCGCCGCGTGGGCCTTCTCGGCCGCCTTCTCCGCACTCCGCGCCTTGTCAGCGGCGTCACTTGCCGCGCGCTGCTTCTCTTTTTCCGCTTGCTCTTTGTCGCGCTTCTGGCGCTCCACGTCAGCGGCCGCTTGCTTCTTCTTTTCCTTCTCCGCGTTCTCCGCGTAGTCGCGCAGTTGGTCTTCTTTTTCCTGCGCGAGCTTGGCGGCCTTCTTCGCGGCTTCCTTGGCTGACGCGAGCTCCGCCTGCAACCGCGCCTGCTCGTTCTTGTACTTGGGCTCTTCCTTGGCGGCGGGCGCAGACTGCGCGGCGGCAAGAACCGGCGCTGGCGCAGCGGCTGCAGCTTCACTGGCCACCGCCGTGCGAATGCAGCGCGCGGACCACTCAAACTCGTCAATCGTGCCGCCGCTCTTGCGCGGTGGACCGTCAAACTTCTGCTCGCGCACGTCCGCCAGCAAATCGCATCCGCGGGGCGCCGCCGCCGCCACCAGCTGCTTCTCCGCCAGCGCGCGGACGAACTTCTCCTGCGTCCGCCGCGTGTGCAGCGTGCCGAGCGTCTGGCTGCCCGACGGCACTTCCTTCATCGAATCGACAACCAGCACTTCCGCGCCCGTCGGCAGCGGCGTGAGGCGTTCAACGCCCGGTTCGCGGTCAAATTGCACGCCACCGCACGCGGTAAAGGCCATGCTGCACAGCAGCAGGAAGCCACGCTGTTTCACCACGTTAGGAAGAATACTGTACATCGCGCGCCCATCCAGCCAAGTTCCGGACACGGAGGATAGGGGTCGGCGGCCATCGTGGCAACCCGTTCAAGCACGCGGCCTTCGCCGCAGCCGCAGCGCCGCCACCAGCGCCACCAGCGCGACAAGCGTTCCCGCGCGGGCGCCCGACTCGCCAAGCTGACAGCCGCTCTTGGCTGGCGGCGTCACCGGCGTCTCGCCAACGCCCAGCTGATAGGCAACCAGCGGCCACAGCTTGCCACACAGCACCGCCGTGCGGCTCGTCTCGGGGCAGTCCAGCTGCGTCAGCTCGGCGCGATGATGCACGGCCGTGAAGTGGGTGCCATCGTCGGTCGAGACGCCGATCGTCATGTCGTCCAGCACCTCATCGGCGCACACGTACAGGCCGTTGTCCAGCCACTTTAGACAGGACGTACTCAGCGTGTTCAGCTGCGTGAAGTGCAGGTCCGCCGTGCTCGCCCGCCACATGCCGGGCGAAGGCATCGTTGCGCCGACCACCACCTGCTTGCCATCGGGCGACAGCGCAAACCCCACGAGCTTGCCCTTGGGCGCCTGGAACGCGAGCTGCCACGTTGTCCCACCGTCCTGCGAACGCCAAATCTGGTCCGGGTTGAAGCTGCGGCGCACGCGGAGCCACACGGTGTCGGGCTGCGTCGGGTCCACAGCGCCGATGTACGTGCCCAGCACCTGCGTCTGGTCGGCCGGCAGCGGCACGCCCTTGTCGTCGGTCATCGTCGGATTGAACGGCAGCGTCGTCCAGGTGAGCCCGCCGTCGTCGCTGCGCAACACCGCGTGCTGGTCCTGCTCCGGCCCCACGCGCGCGCTCACGTACAGCCGCGTCAGCCGCGACGGCGCGATCTCCAGGGTCAGCCCCTCGGCATTTTCCGGCAACGCGGCGCCCAGCTGCGTCCAGGTCTGGCCGTTGTCGTGCGTGGCCATCAGCTGGTGATGCGTCTGGTCCTCGGTCACGTCCAGCACAATCGCGTGCTTGGCGTCGTGCGGATCGACAATCAGGTCGATCGCCGGCAGCCGGCCCAGGTACTCCGGCGCGGCGATTTTGTGCCAGCCACACGCGCGATCCTGACTCAGCGCCAAGCCTTGGGACGTCGCGGCAAGGATGCTGCTGTCGCCGAGGATGCCGATGAACGGGTCTTCCTGACCGTCATAGCCGACCGAGACCTCGCAAATCCAGTGCCAGCTCTGACCGCCGTCCGTGGTTTGCAAAAAGCCGTAGGTCGTCTGCGCGACCATGTGCGCGGGATCCACGGGATCGCGGGCGAGCTGCGCCGCGGCGGGATAGCGACCGTTGGCGATTGCGGGAAGCGGCAGCAACGCCAGAAGCGCGATCAGGAGCGCCAAGCGGAACACGGTCAGCGTCATGCGGCTAGCGGGTCGCGTGCTTGTGTTGCTTCCAGGTGTGTTCATGCCGCTTGTCCGGCGCCTGGACGAGGCCGCGCACTTCACAGCTGTGGTGTACGTCCTCTGGCTGGAAACCAAAGCGATTGTTGCGCAGCAACTCCGCGATGCAGATGGTCAATTCACCGTTGCGCGCGCCATCGACTTCCGCCCGGACCGCGCCAATCTGGCCGACCGTGTTGACGGAGAAATGCACCTGAATCGGCGCGCCGTTGGCAAAGCGCACCGAGCAAGCCTGCATGTCAACCGTGCGCGAATGGCAAAGCGCGTCCAGTTGCTTGCGGTTCACCGGCTCCAGCGCACTGCCGGCAGCAGTCGGATCATGCGGCGGCGGCACGGCGACGGCGGCAGGCTGGCCTTCATGCGGCGCGGCGTCGGTCGGACGCAGGCGCCCCACACGCGCATCGCGCATCACGCCGTGGAGGTGCTCGCCGAGCTGCGAGGCATTGGGCATCGCCGGCGATGCAGCGCCGGCCGTCGCATCCGGCGTCAAAGTGAGCGCAGCGGCCAGCGTGGTGTCCGTCTCTACGACGACCGCCTGCTTGCCCATGTACCACCACACGCCAAACGCCACGCCACCGGCGGCTGCGAGCGCGAGCAGGACGAGGCCGATCGTCGCGCCCCAGCTGCGCGTGGCGGCCTGACGGAACATGACGCTGAATTCACGCAACATCTCAGCATCGCGCGAGCGCTGCGGCACGGCACGGCGGGTGCCCGTATCGGCCAAAGCGGCAGCGGAGCCGTGGAAGAACGAATCCGCAGCTCCAGAAGGGGACCGGCGCTGCACGGTTGGCAACGTCGCCGAGACGACGCCATTGGACTGACGCAGTTCCACCGCAACGCGGCAACGCGGACAGAGCACGGGCACCGGCGATTCAAGCGGTCCGAGCGCAAAGATGGGCACAGGAATCGGCGCCTGACAGTTTGGGCAAGGGACTTGCATGAGCACGCGCTCCGGGTCGAGAGAAAATCAGGTCAATAGGGCAAGAACAGCAGTTTCCAGCCGGCGCGCACATGTTGCGCAGCGGTGGCGTCAGCCGGCAAGGCGCCGTCGACGGCGATTGCCGCGTGCGGATCTGGCACATTCGCAGCCGTGGTCAACATTTGTACCGAAATCCCCGGTTGTTGGGCGCTGTCGAGGCTGAAGACCGCAGCACTGCTGCCCAAGCCAAGCGACGTCCACGCTGCGGCGATGATAGCCCAAGCTGGGTCTTTTGTGTGAGCCAACGTCCGCCATGCAGTGCTGGGCGTCTGCGGCGTGCCGGCAAGCCAGGAGGCGGGCTGCGCGCCGGCCGCGTCCGTGGGCCCGCCAAGCATCACCGCGCGCCAAACGATCTGGTGCATCGCGACCATCGCCGCCTGACTCGCGCCTTCCCCGTGCCCCGCGATGGCGATGTCCGACCACAGCGGCGTGCTGCCAACATAGAACTTGCCCCAGTTTTCGCCCGGGCGGTTCTTGTCCAGCCAGGTCAGCGCTTTCACCAAGCGGTTCTGCAGGCTGTTGGGCGTCGTCACGGTGACTTTGGGCGTGCGGTCCTGACCGTCCAGCAGCTCTTGCCGCGCCAACTCGAGGCACGTCCCGTCGTCCGCGCACGCTGCCTGAGCGGCCACGGGCGTCGCCAGCACGAGCACGCGGTGGCCCTGCTGGGCGATGGCGGCGGCGAGCGAGAGATACTGGCTCGGCAGCACGTTGGCGTCCGGCAGCAGCACGACGAGCTTGCCAGTCGACAGCGCGTCAGCCGCCACCGCAAACGCGTGGACGCCATCTGCGATCGCTGAATCGGTCGCCGTCGCCGAGAACGTTGCCAGAGCGACGCTTGGCGCCGCGCCATCGGCGGTATCAGCCGCAGCCGCATCCTTGTTGGCCAACGTGTCGGCGGTGTCTTGCGAACCGGGGAGGCTGTCCGTCGTCGTGCCGCCAACGGTCGCGGGCGTGGGCACGGGATTGACGAAACAGGACGTCAGCAGCAGCGAAAGCGCCACCGCACCGATCCAGCCCCGCCATGCCTGCGAATTGCGCACGTCCATTGGTCCATGCCCCCACCCAACAGGGTGCCCGAATTGCCGCGCTGATGCAATTGTGTGAAGAAGCGCGTGCCGAGGCGGGCCAAGTTGACCGTTACGACGCTGCGGGCACCGCGTCGCCACCGCGCGGGACTGTTTGCCCCTCGCGGTCCGCAACGGCCTCTGCGACGTGATCGGCCACCGCCATGATGGTCAGGTACGGATTGATTTCCAGCGCCGTCGGGAAGAGCGACCCATCGGCGACGAAAAGCCAGTCGTGGCCGTGCACTTGCCCGCGCGATGTCGTTACCGAATCCCGGGGCGTCGCGCCCATCCGACAACCGCCCATCAGGTGCGCCGCGGAGACGCTGATCGTCCCGGGCAGGAACTGCGCGGTTGTGATGCGCGTGTTCAAGTCAGCGTTTTCGCTCCGCTCAATCAACGTCGGTCGCGCCGATGGGGCGTGCACAGAAAGAGCGCCTGCGGCAAAGAAGATCTCGGCGGCCGCACGCGTGCCGCGCACCATCGCCTCGATCGTCTTGGGCATCAGCTTGTAGTGAATGACCGGATCGCCGTTGACGTCGATGGCCACGCGCTGTTCCGGAAGCGCGTCGTCGCACGCCAGCACGAGGATCATCTGCAGCCGCTCGTACGCCGCCATGAGCCGCTCATGGTCCGCGCCAAAGCCCGTCAGGTTCTTGGCCGTGATGAACGGAAAGTACATGCAGCTTTCCAGGAAGTACCGCTCGGCTTCCACGCGCTCTTCCCAGACGAAGCTCTTGGGATGGCCTACGTAGTTGCTGATGACGTGGTCGTGCTCGCCGGCGAGGATGTGCGCGGGGTGACAGGTCCAGAAGCGACCGATGGCCGGCAGATCGCCCGCCAAGCCGGATCGCAGCAGCAACGCGGGGGAATGGATGGCGCCCGCGGCGACCACGACGCTGCTGGCGTGAATGACATGGTGGCCCGGTGCCCATTCACTCTGGCTGCCGTGTGGATGCGGCAAGTCGTCGACAAAGACGTCCAGAATGCCGCCGCGTCCGCCCACGCGCAGCCCGCGCACTTCAGCCCGCGTCACCACTTCCACGCCCGCCGCCTGCGCGGCCGGGATCTGGACCTGCGCCGTTCCCTGCTTGGCGTTGTTGGGGCAGCCGAGGTTGCACAAGCTGGAGCCGCGGCAACCGCGCACGTTGATGGGAAACTGCCGGGCTTCGCGACCCAGCGCTGCGCAACCTTTTTGGAACAACCGGTTGTTGTCGTTGATCAGGTTGTCCGGGATGAAGCCGGCGTTGTTTTGCGCCGCATACCGCGCCGTTCGCGCCACAACGTCGTCGTAGCTCAGCCCGGGCAGGTTCCAACTGGTGATGACGCGTTCCGGCGGCGTCATGGACGTGCCGGTGTACACCATCGTCGAGCCGCCCAGCGCTTCGCCGTACGCCAGCGTCACCGTGTGGTCGGCGGTCGGATGCGCGCCACCGTGACCATACAGCAGCGACGCGGACGCGACCTCGGCGCCCGTCAACTGCTTCGGATCGATCCGCGCACCTTTTTCAATGACCAGCACGCGCTTGCCCTGCGCCACGAGCGGTGCGAGCGCGGCAGCGACTGTGCCACCGCCCGCGCCGGAGCCGATAATCACCACGTCCGCGTGAATTGCCGGGTTCATGTCATTCCCCTTGGTTCTGAGGCGCTTGCGGCGCGTGCCAAGCGTCCCAGCCCGCGATGTTCGGACGGTAGCCAAGACGCTCCTGCACCGCCGGATCGCCGTACCAGCCGACAAACAGCAGCGTGCGCAGCCCCCACAGCCCGACGCGCAGCTTGGTCACGCCGCAATCCTGCAGCCAACTCAGCATCTTCAGCCGCTGTTCCGGGCTCAGCCCGCCCAGCGTGCGCAGGTGCGTGAACACGGGCAGCCACCAGAGAATCCGAATGAATAGCTTGAGTTGTCGCTGCAACGCCTCCGGCTCGTCCGCCAGCCGTTCGTCGACCCGCGCCAGCACCGGTCCAAGGTCGGCGAGGCTCAGCTTCGCCGTCGCCGGGATGAACGTCGCCAGAATCGGCTGGATCTGCCGCGCCAGTGGAGCCAACACTTCCTGCCTGATCATGACTTTTCGCCTCCGTGCCGCGCGTAGGATCACCCGCGCAAGCTGCCTTGACCACGGCTGTTTGTCATGCTGATGTCACGTCCCGCGACGTTTTGGCCCTTGCGCGCGCGCGGCAAAAGCCTTACACCCCGGCGGCGATTTTGCGGGCCGTCTGAGGGTGTGATGCTGACTGTTGCTAATGTTTCCAAGACTTATTCTGGCAAGAAGCTGTTTATCGACGTCACGACGTCGTTCGCTCCAGGCAACCGTTATGGCCTGACCGGACCCAATGGCGCCGGCAAGTCGACGTTCATGAAGATCCTGGAAGGCGCGCTGGAGCCCGATGACGGCACCGTGTCGCGTCCGCGCAAGACTGCGTATCTGAAGCAGGATCACTCGGCGTACAACGAGCACACGGTCCTGGACACCGTCATGATGGGCAACGCCGCGCTGTGGGAAGCGATGGTCGAGCGCAACACGATCTACGAGTCGGGCGACGAGAGCGACGAGGCCGGCATGCGGCTGGCGGAGCTGGAAGGCGTCGTCGCGGAAGAGAACGGCTACATGGCCGAAAGCGAAGCCGAAGAGCTGCTGCAAGGCCTTGGCATTCCAGCGGAATTCTACCAGACGCAGATGAGCGAAATGTCCGGCGGCAACAAGGTCCGCGTGCTGCTCGCGCAGGCGCTGTTCGGCGCGCCGGATTGCCTGCTGCTGGATGAACCGACCAATCACTTGGACTTGGACACGATCGAGTGGCTGGAGGAGTTCCTCTACAGCTACAGCGGCGTGCTGATCGTCATCTCGCACGATCGCCGCTTCCTCAACGACGTCTGCACGCACATCGCCGACATCGACTTCGAGACGATCATCACGTATCCGGGCAACTACGACGACATGGTGCGCACCAAGGGCGCCGTCCGCGAGCGGCAGGTCGTCCAGAACAACGCGCGCGAGAAGAAGATCAAGGATTTGCAAGACTTCATCTCCAAGTTCTCGGCCGGCACGCGCGCCACGCAGGTGCAGTCGCGCAAGAAGATGGTGGAGAAACTGGCGCCCGCGGACGTCAAGCGCTCCAACATCGCGCGGCCGTTCATCCGCTTTGACATTGCCCGCGAGTCCGGCAAACACGTCGTGGACATTCAGGATTTGGCCAAGGATTGGGGCGAAGGCCCGCTGTTCCAGCACTTCCGCGCGCATGTGAACCGCGGCGATCGCATCGGCATCATCGGCAAAGACGGCATGGGCAAGACCACGCTGCTGAAGATGATGCTCGGCGAGTACCCGGTCGAGACCGGCTCGATCGAGTGGGGCCACGAGACCAACATCGGCCAGCTCCCGCAGGAGCACGAGGGCGCGATCGAGCCGGGCAAGACGATCGACCGCTGGCTCCACGACTTCAAGCCCGGCGCGGATCTGGAGGACATTCGCGGTCTGCTCGGCCGGATGCTGTTCCGCGGCGACGATGGCCTCAAGGCGACGGCGACGCTCTCAGGCGGCGAGCGCGTGCGCATGCTGTTCTGCAAGCTGATGCTGCTGAAGCACAACGTGCTGATCCTCGACGAGCCGACCAATCACCTGGATCTGGAAGGCTGCTCCGCGCTGGCGGAAGGTCTGGCGGAGTACAAGGGCACGCTCTTTGTGGCAACCCACGACCGCACGCTGCTGACCGAGTCGTGCAACCGCATCTGGCGCATCAAGGACGGCGAGATCCTCGACTTCGCCGGCAACTACGAGACCTTCGTCGAGCGCTACGGCCACTGAACCTGCGACGGGACGTGTTGGTAGCTTTTGAAATGTCCGCATCGCGTAGCAAGTGAAATGTCCGCTTTTGGCGCGGCAGTGTAGGACGGAGGGCCGGAGGCCCGATGGAGTACACATGGCGCGCGTGGACAAAA
>CAINLT010000346.1 GCA_903850505.1 uncultured Myxococcales bacterium
CCGCGCGCGAGCGGGAACTGCAGGTGATTCGCAGGCACCTGGCCAAGCGGGATTGACGGAGGCGCAATCCCACACGGCTCGGTAGCGACCGCGCCGCCCTGCCCCGGCAGCAGCGCCGGGATCGCGCACATCCACGGCAGGACGCCTTTCTCCGCGACGAAACGCCGCTCCTGGTGGCGACGGCGCGTCGGCGTTCGCGTCACGCCGTCAGAGCCAGAAGCAAGGAAGGATTGGGCGGAAACAGCCAACTCCTTTCGCCTTTCCCGGCCAATTCTGCATACTGCCCGCGGCGACACGCGACAACGCGCCCAAGCGCCGCGCCACGGAGTTTCGCCACATGCCCACTGACGACAGCCGGCTCAAACGCATCCAGGCCTCCCCGCGCTTTCGCGATGGCCAATTTCGCAACACCAATCGCGTTGAGATGATGCAGAACCCGATGACGCTCGGCATGGTCGCGGACTTTGCCCTGGGCGGGGCGAAACGGCGGCCTCCCGCCGCGCTGCCGATCTGGACCGATACCCAGGCTTGCCTGGCGCGGCCACCGGATTCCGGGCTGCGCGTGACGTGGCTGAGCCATTCCACCGTGTTGCTGGAGGTCGACGGCGTGCGCCTGCTGACCGATCCGGTCTGGGGCAACCGCGCGAGTCCACTGTCTTTTGCCGGACCGCTGCGCTTTCACCCCATGCCGTTGCAGCTGCACGAGCTGGGCCGCATCGACGCGATTGTCCTGAGTCACGACCACTACGACCACCTATGCGCGGAGACATGGCGCAAGCTCGCATTGGGCGCGTGCCCGGGCTGGAGCGGCCAGGTCGTGACGGCGTTGGGCGTGGGCGCGCACCTGACGGCGCTTGGTATTCCGGCGGAGCACATCACCGAGCTGGATTGGGGCGAGGGCACGCGCGTCGGTGAAGTAGAACTGATCGCGACGCCCGCGCAGCATTTCTCCGGTCGCGGTCTGGGCGATCGCAACCGCACGCTGTGGATGGGCGTGGCGATTCGCGGGCCGCGGCATCGGGTCTTTTTTTCGGGCGACACGGGGCCGACCGAGGAGCACATCGACGTCGCTGCGTCGCTTGGGCCTTTTGACGTCGCGCTGTTTGAAATCGGCGCCTGGAATGCGGCGTGGGGCGGCATCCATCTGGGTCCCTCGGCTGCGTTTGACACGTTCGCGCGCATGCGCGCCCGGACGCTCCTGCCGATTCACTGGGGCACTTTTGACCTCGGGCTGCATCCGTGGGAGCAGCCCGGCGAAGAGTTGTACAACCTGGCGCGCGCCAATGGCGCCGACGTCTGGTTTCCGCTCATTGGCCAGCCGCTGGAATTGGGCGAAGTTGCGGATCGGCCCTGGTGGCGGACGGTGGCGAACGGCGCGAAATAGCCCGCGGCCGGCAACGACTGCACCAAGAACGTGACGCTGGACGCGAAGTTCCGCAAGCTGAACGATAGCCGGTACCTGTTCAACGAGGACACCAGCGCCAATGACGGCTGGCTCGTCGCGACATCCGACCTCACGCGCGTCAATGACACGTTCACGGCGCCAATCGGCACGCAGGTGGGCACGTTTGCCAAGGAGGGTTCACGAACCGCGCACGATTTCCCTGATCGACGTCACGCAGCCTCTTCAGCGCGCCGACCTGCTATCCGCGTGAATCCAATCGCCAGCGCCTGGCTCTGACCAGCCACGCCCCACTCCCGGGGCGCATCTTGCGGAGTCAAACCCATGTGCCGTCGAATCACTTGCCCCCAGTGCGGAAAACCCACCTTTGCCGGCTGCGGCGCACACATTGAACAGGTCCTCGGCGACGTCCCGCCCGCCAAACGCTGCCGCTGTGATGAGGAACCTGCTCTGCCGCGGACGGGCACGTCCAGCGCATCCCGTGAGCCGAACGGCGGCAACCCTAATCGCTGACCGCGGCTTGGCGCCAAGAACTGCACGACAATTGCACCGACAGCCGGAACCCTCCGCACATGCGTTGGCTCCCAAGCTGTGTCGGCACACCACGCACCCGACGGAGATTCGTCATGCCCATCAATCTCGGAACCGTTGACCGCATCCTGCGCTTTGTCGCGGGCGGTGTCCTCGTCGGCCTCGCCGCGACCCAAACCGTCGGTCCCTGGGGCTATGCGGGGCTGATCCTCATTGGAACGGCCGCTGCCTCGCGTTGCCCCCTTTATCTGCCATTCGGTCTTTCGACCTGCCGCAAGGCGAAGTAGCTTCGCCATTCTTCCCCACTGCGCTTCGAGACCCGGTCAGCCACGGAGAAATTTCCGCGGCGGCGGAACCTTCCGGCGTTGGCAAGGCTCCAACGCGGTTGTAAGGTGCTGCACCCGGGGGCGCAGGCCTTGTGGCAGCCGTTTGCGCAATCCCGCCGGCGCCCGTTTACCGCCCCGAGAGGCCAGAGGCGTATCATGACGAACGACGCAAAAGCTCCCCATTTACCCGGCACCTACAAGACTTTTATAGCCAAATACCCGGAGTTGGGCGCGGCGCATGAGCGGATCGCCAAGACGGTCGACGTCGTGGGGCCGCTGGACCGCAAGACTTGTGAACTCGTGAAGATTGGCCTCGCGACCGGCGCTGGCCTGGAATCGGCGGTGCGCAGTCACGTGCGGCGGGCGATGCAGGAAGGCGCGACTCAGCTCGAGATCGAGCAGGCGATCCTGCTGGCAATGAATACGCTGGGCTTTCCGCGCACCGTCGCCGCGTGGTCGTGGGCGCAGCAGCAGTTTGAGCGTGGCATCTGATGACAGCCGGAGACGCAGCGCGGCTTGGCATGCGGCCGTCAGAGGTTGAAACGCACGCGCTGCCCGCCTCGCTGGCCGCAGCCAACCACGCAGGCTGGGCTGCGCTGGAGATTGCGTTTGCCGCCTTGGGCCGCGCGCTCCTCGTCCTGGACAGCCAATTCCGCATCCTGCGCGCCAGCAAGACCCTGGACACGCTGGCTTGCCCGCACGCCGCGGTGAAAGCCATTGGCCGGCCAATTCGCGATTTGCTCGATACGCAGGCCTTTGACGCGCCAGACGAGCTTCGCATCGCACTGAACGCCGGAGGCAGGGAAGAAGGACGCCGCGCGTTTGTCCGCTGCGGTGAGCACGGCGCGCGCCTCGTTTCCCTGACCGTTGCGGCGCTCCCCACGGACGACTGCGACTTCTGCGACCCGCTCGCGCGCTATCTGGTCGTCCTGCGGCCGGCGGAGGATGACGCGCTGCTCCTGCACGGGGCGATGGCGGCGCAAGGCGTCGTGGCGCGGTCGGAGGCGATGATTCGCATCGTCCACCTCGTGGAGAACCTGCACCGCTCGGACGTCAACGTGCTGATCACGGGCGAGAGCGGCTCGGGCAAGGAAGTCGTGGCGCGCGCCGTGCACGCGATGTCGCCCATGCGCGCGGGGCCGTTTGTCGGCGTCAATTGCGCCGCCCTGCCCGGTGATCTGCTGGAGAGCGAGCTGTTCGGCCACGTCCGCGGCGCGTTCACCGGCGCCGTGAAGGATCGCGTCGGTCGGTTGGAATTGGCGCGCGGCGGCACGCTGTTCCTGGACGAAATTGGCGAAATGCCACCGCAGCTGCAGGTGAAACTGCTGCGCGTGCTGCAGGAGCGCTCCTACGAGCGCGTAGGCGAGAGTCAGCCGCGCAAAGTGGAAGCACGCATCATCGCGGCGACGAACGCGGATTTGCCCGATGCGGTGCGCGCGGGGCGTTTTCGCGACGACCTTTACTACCGGCTGCGGGTTGTGCCGATTCACATTCCGCCGCTCAGCGAGCGCACGGAGGATATTGAACCTCTGGCGCGCCACCTCCTGGCGCGGATCGCCGCCCGCCACAACCGGACCGTGCAGTTGTCCCCTGACGCGTTGCGCTACCTGCTGGCGTGGCCGTGGCCAGGCAATGTCCGGGAGCTGGAGAACGCGCTGGAGTACGCGGTCGCGTTCTGCAAAGGCCAGACGCTGCAGGTGGAGGACCTGCCGTTGGAATTGCGCGATCACCCGCGGCAACCGCAGCTTTCGATGCCGACGCGGCGCGTCGTCGCGACGGTGCGCGCTGAGCGGCTCGATGCCGCGGATTTGCTGGGCGCGCTGCACGCCAACAAGTGGAATCGCGAGGACACCGCGATCGCGCTCGGGTTGAGCCGGACGACGCTGTGGCGGCGGATGCGCGCGCTCGGCTTGGATCAGGAGAACGCGGGCTGATCAGTTGGCCAGCAGCCAAGCCTGCTGCGCGCCCGCACACCGACTCGCCGGGCGGCGGATCGACTGGCGCGCCGCGGCAAAGTCGCCAAAAACCCTTGGTTCGCCCGCATCGTGACAGCGCAAACATTCCCCCACGCGGACGATCCGGCGCAATTCCGCCGCGTTCAAGGACCGAAGCCCCGCCCGTGTGCCTTGGGCCGGCGCCGTCGCAGTCAGCGTCGTCCAGCGATCCGCAGCCAAGCCGGTCGCATCCGGGTGATCGGGCGCGAACTGCGGGCCGTCCGACGCGCCGATCAGACGCCCTTGACCGAGCCCCAGCGCGGCCGGCGACTGGTGGCAGCTCGCGCACGTGCGGGCGTGACGCGCCGTCGTGTGCGGGTCAAACGCGCTGAACCAACGCGCTTGGACGACCTTGCCGCCCCGCGCCGTCGCGTCCAGGTCGAGAATCATCCCGGGGGCAGCTGGCGCGATCTGACCATCCGCCCTCACTGCCAGAGCGGGCGGCGCGTGCGCCGGACCTCCGGACGTTTCCCGCCAGCGACCGGGACGAACCGCACCCGCCGCGAAATCCCATTGCGTTTCGGCCGCGGCAAATTCCGTGTGGCAGCTCGCGCACGTCGGCGTCCACGCGGCATGACAGCTCGCGCAAGTCAGCCGGCTGTGCCCGGTCAGGCTGTGGGCGGCGTCGACGGGCGTTGGCGCAATCGCGTGGTCCCTGCCGTCCAGCTTGCTGCGCAGCACCCACCCACCGTTCGCTTGCTGACGGACGTTCCACAGCGGCGTGCCCCGGGACGCCAGCAGCACAGGTTCCCGCGCCAGATGGGCGGCCGCTCGGACCGAGGCGAGCCGCAGCGTCACCGCGTCGGTCACCTGCCCCCAGGTAGACGCGCGAAGCCCGGGACCGTGGCAGGACTCACAAGTCATCTCCACCTGCTCGGCCTCGTGGTTGTGGGCAACGCCGTCGCCCATCAGCTCCGTGTGCACATGGCAATCGATGCAGGCGAGCCCAGCGGCGTGGTGTGCGTCGGCCGTCACCGCGCACGCAGCTCGGCCATCTGGGAGGAAGACGGGGTCATCACAAGCCGTCGCAGTCGCGGCTTCAGCGAGACCTTGATAGGACAAGCCGATGCGGGCGCTGCGGCTGTGGCACCCCACGCACCGGTCGTCGGCCACCCGCGTGTCGATCCGCGGATGGTCAGCGGTCGTGCCAGCGGGAATGTGGCACGCGGAACAGCCGGAACCCGTCGCGTGCCGGCCGCTGATGGCGTCATCCCGGTTGGCGCGGCGGGTGTTGAGATGGCAGCCGGCGCACAGCTTGCGCAGGTGATCGTCGGCCGCGGTCGGCGTCGGGCTGGCCAGCAGTTCCACGATAGTGGTCGCGCCGTTGGGCAGCGCAATCTGGCCAAAAGCCCAACGGTCCACCGCGATCAGGCCACGGCCGGTGGCCATCAGGGAAGTGGCGACCGTCCTCCCCTCATCGGTATGGCAACCGCTGCGCGCGCACGTCTGACCGACCGTGGCCAACGCCCCAGGTTCGCGCTCCAGCCCGCGATGGGCTTCAGGCTTGGCCGCGGCAAGCACGTTGCCCAAATGGCAAATCGCGCAGCCCATCTCCGCGTGCGGCGCGCTGGGCAGGTCGTGCGGCGTCGCGTGGCAGTCGAGGCAGTGTTCGTGCGCCTGCTGCTGCACCGTTGGCGCGTGAGGGGAGATCAGCCGCCAGGCAAGAATACCCAACAGCAGCGCGATCACGCTACCCGCCCACAGTCGAGTCTTCAGCAGCCACCGCCTTTCTTGGCCGCGGGTGCCGCTGGAGCCGCACTCGTGCTCGGCGCACGCTGCACAACCGGCGCCGCTTGCTGGCCCGTGAAGTGCGTGTGCAGGGCGCTTTGCGCGCGGTAAGCCGCCAGATTGGCGAGCGTGGTCTCCGTGGGCGCGGTCGGCGGATCGAGAATCGCGCGCTGAAATGCCGGGAAGCCGCCGCGCAGCATCAGCACATCACCGGGAAAGTGTGCCAACTCGGCCGGGACCTGCGGCAGGTCCGCATCGCCGTACAGAACCAACGCGCGGGTCGGCAGCAGGCGCGCCGCCCAGTCACCCTTCTCGTCCTTGCGACACGTCGCGGTCGGCACGCGGCGTTGATGACAGGCTTCCGGGGCGCGCATATCCACCACCTGCAAGCGGGAGGGCTCCTGCGCAAGTTGCCGTGCCAGCGTCGTGGCGTCAATCGCAGTCGACCGCTTGACCGCGATTGCACTTGCCGACCGCGTGGCAAAGGCCGGGACAACCGCAACGACGGCCAGCGCGAGCATCACTGCCATCGCCCGATTGCGGAAGGGCCGGACGAGGCTGGGCTGCACTTCGGCGTTGCGCCGCGTGAAGATGCGCTCCAGCGCCTCCGCGCCAAAGAAACAGGCGACCGCCATGACGACGACGCCCGCGGCGACGACGCCAAACGGCACGCCGAGGAGCAGGTCCAGCCGGACGACGCCGAGGTTGCTGCCCGTGTAAAACGCCTGCAACTGCGGGTAAAGCGCGCCAAAGACCAGCGTGCCCAAGCCGACGCCGACGTAGGTGACGAGGCCATCGACGTGGCCGGAAGCCGTCGCGACGCACGCGGTACCAGGGCAATAGCCGGCGACGATGAAGCCGGCGCCCAGCAGGAGCCCTCCGACCAATTGCGGCCACAAGAAGGTCTCGGGGACGGTGAGTTGGCCCAAGTCCACGAGGCCGAACCCGCCCAGCAGGCCCAAGCCCGCCGCCGCAGTCGCGATGCCGGTGAACATGACCTTGAAGACGCGCATGTCCGTGCCGTAAAACTGCGCGGCGAGATTGGGCGCTCGCCCAAATCCGGCGCGTTCCAGCACGAAACCAAACGCGACGCCGGTCAGGGTGCCGACGACCATGCCAAAGGGGCGGCCAAAATATTCGTTTGGATAAAGTGGCAGGTTCATTTCCATTGCCTCCGCACAAACGGTGCGACCAGATACCCACCGGCGAACACGGCGAGCATGAAGATCCAGGATCCGGCTGAGATGACCGCGCCACCACTCAGCGCCTGACCGGATGTGCAGCCACGCGCGAGACGTGCCGCGACGCCCATGATGATGCCGCCGGTCAGGGCGAATACGATGC
>CAINLT010000347.1 GCA_903850505.1 uncultured Myxococcales bacterium
CTGCCAAGTCAACTTGAGTTTGGGCGACGGACATACGACTCCACGTGCCGAGGAAGCACTTTGACTTTGGTTCGCACGGGCGGTTGGCGCTGTCAAGGACCGCGCCGCCTGACGCGCCCCGCAAACGGCCCTTGTCGCCCCGCCGCGGCCGCCGCCGTTTCAACCTACGGGCGACCTGGCGCGCGCTTTGTGGGGCCTGTCGCGCGCCGCGTAAGGTTTCGCTTTCACTCACGTAAGTTGGCCTGGCCCGGTCCGGCGGGGCCGTACGCCGCAACGTGATTCGCTAGCACTTACAGGCCGGTTGGCGTCCTCGCCCCCAGGCCTGACCGCGCCAGTCCGCCGAAAGGGCGAATCCGGTGCGCATTCGGCTCTCCGCCAAGCCCGCGCGATCCCGCTTGATTCGAAAATACTCGCGTTTCACCCGCTTGAAGGACTCGCCACCCCCGGCGGTTCGCCTTAGACATGCACTCAGGTTGCGCAGCGGGTGTTGCGCAACAAAGAGTGAGTAAGAACCAACGGTTAGGAGATGCCCAGATGAATACGACCACCAACACCAAAAAGACCTTCAACAGCCAGAGCGAGGCCAAGCTGATGTTCCGCTTGAACGGCATCTTCAACGCCTCGAAAGGCGAGTACGGCGACCGCCTGAACCTCGCCGGTTGGAGCGTGAAGGACCGCCCGATGAAGTTCGACTTCAACGGCGTGGACCTGACCGGCGCGACCTTCACGGGTTGCAACTTCGAGGGCGCGGATTTGAGCCAGGCGATCGGCCTGAACGCGGCGATCTTCACGGGTTGCCGTTTCAACGCCGAAACGAAGGGCGTCACAGTCAAGCAGGAAGTGAGCTTCGCCCCGGCGGCGACGGCGGCGACCACGGTAGCGCCCGCGGCGACCGAGGCCACCGAGGAAGGCAAGAAGAACCGCAAGTAAGCGGTAGCCCGCATCAAGCGGCTGAGGGCGGCGGGGGAACCCGACCGCCCTTGGCCATTCGAGACGGCAGATTCCACGCCGCCGATGAGGCCCAGATGACCGACAACCGAACAACAAAGCTGGCGCGGCTCCGCGCGCTCATGCGGGCCGGGAAGTGGCAGAAGGCGCTCGCCTTGGCCAACAGCTTCTCCCGCCTTGGTGCCGAGGACCGGGTGATTCGTACGGCGCACGACGCCGCACAGCACGGTCAATTCTACCGGCAAATCGGCCGGGACCCCGACGTGCTTATCGCCGCTGGCGTGGACGCGCTGCTCGACCGCTACCTGCCCGCCGGGAAGGCCGATGAGTAAGCACTGCGTCCCCACGTCGCGTCCGCAGCCCGCGCCACGCCCACCCGCGCCCGACCCGCTCGACCTTGAGTGGCGTGCGTTGTGGGCCGCCAAGGGCGCGCAAATGCAGCGGCGGGCCAAGGAAGGCATCGAGCAGCAGCGGGGCCGGGCAAAGGTCCAGGCGCTCCCGTCGCCCAGGACACGGCGGGGCCAGGAGGCGCGTCGCCTCTTGGTCCAGCAGGCGGTCGACATGTGCCGCACGGTCACGGATGCGTGGCGGGCGACCGGCCTGCCGAAAGGAACTTTCTACAGGTACTTGGCCGAGCTGCGGGCCACGGACTTCATCATCGCAGCGTTGGGAGAAAACCATGACTGAATTGCCAACCATGACCGTCGCGGAGGCCAGTCGCCTTTTGGAGGTCAATCCCCGCACTTTGTGCAAGTACGCCAAACAAGGGCTCATCCGCTACCACCCCCTATGGTCGCGCAAATGGGTAGTCGACGCTGAGGATGTCGCCGCGCTCGTGAGTACAGGCACGACCGGCGCGCGCCTCGCCGCCCACGCGCTCGTCTGCCGCCTCGCCCTCACGCCACCAAAGGAGTCCACCAAATGAGCAGCCCATTCACTTTGAAGATCGGCGCTACCCAAGTTTTCAACGCCTTGACCGAGGACCTGCCCGTCGGCGGATCGCGGAAAGTCGACAACGCGCCCGACACGTACATGGCCGTGCACGTCGAGCGCCTGACCGCCAAGACCTACAGCATCTGTCATTATTTCGAGCAGAACGGCGATTTGTGCCAAGACCCGGAAGTCGTGTTTCTCATTTGTTATGGCTGGGTTATGCCGGTGATGTTCCAACAAGCTCTACCCCCGGTCTACCGCGAAACGGTCATCTTGGACGGGGCAGATCAGCCCACCGGCTACCGCGAGGCATGGCTGAAGGACTTGGTCGTGTTCTGCAACACGTGGTTGCGGAACGTGTCTGAGCAGCAGGGCGGCGTAGACGGCATCCGCGATGCACGTGCAAGTCGGTGACGCGCGCCACCTGGTCGAGCAGGTCGTGATCATGACGTAACATACCGAAAGCACGCGTTCCTGTCTTTGTTGCGCGATTGTCACATGGTGACGCCGCCAGACGCGCTCTAGTTATTTCAGTATGTTACATGCGTGGTGTGCGGACCGTTGTCGCCGCAAAAGTTTAGTGCGCGAGGCCGCCGCCGTACCAGAGATGTCGAGTCCACATGGCTCGGCACGGTGCTGCGGCGGCTGGGGTGTCTGGCCGCAACTACACCGTTCTTGCACTGGGTTGGCGCGATGCGTCCAACAAGGAGACCGGCTATGTATGGTATTTCTTTCAAGTTTGATGAGCAGGAAACGTGGCGTCTTGTGAGCACCGGCTTCTGGAACACGTCGTTTGCCAAGCAGGGCGGCATGTTCCTCGCCAGCAACGGCCCGGCGTTTCAACTGCTGCTGACGAACGCGCAGATTCCGGCCGTCGCGGAAGCTATGCGAACGGCGACCGAAGTCATCGTCACCCGCGGGCCGTGGGATCTCGCGGGCGGGGCGGATGGCATGGAAGTCATGTTTGAGGACGGGTCGGATTCGCCATTCTCCATCCACCTGGCCGAGGACCAGTGCTTGTGGATGCCGCCGCGGTCGAAATCCGGTAGCGCCGACCTGCGGTGCACGGTCTCCGGTCCGGGCTGCGTCGAGATTGGCACTTTTCGCGCAAAGTTCCGCTGGGCACGTGAGATTCCGTGCTTGAAGCCGTGGGGCGAAGTGCCGTCGAAGGGTGCGCCGCTGGTTCTGAAGCCGGCGGTGAAGCTGGCTCACACGAAGGGGACGGCAGTCCATGACGTGATCAAGCGTGCCACCAACTGGAGCGGCCTCGACCTCACTCGCCAGGCGAACTTCTACTACGTCCGCTTTCACCCGATGTTTACGATCTTTGGCATCGCCTACGACCGACACCCGAAGGACAGCACTTGGTATCAGACGGTGGCGTTTAGCACGGCTTGCCCGTACGGCGAGACCGCCACGGCGGAACCCCTGCATCCCTCGGAAACGCAACACATCACCGAAGTGGCGTTTCTCCGCGCCGCAAGCGTAGGCTGGAATGCTGGTCGGGCGAAACTGACGGCGGTCGACTTTGTCCCGCCCGCCTCCGCTCCTGCACCCGAACGGTAGCGGCCCCGCCGAGCGCGTGCAATGGCGCACCGACCACTATGGCAACCGAAGCGCCTCCCACGCCTGGGTCATCTGGCCGGCCCAATCGCGGTTCGCGCTTGGGCTGGCCGGGCTTGGGTGAGGCACGCGGCCGACACGGATAGTGCTGTCCTCGCCAACGACTGCACGCACCCGTGATTCCGCGAAGTGGCCGACGCCAACGATCGTGCTGGGTTGGAAGTACGCGACCGTTTCAGCAAGCGCCGTATCGCACACAGCAAACAACGCCTCGCGCTCGGCCTTGGGCAGCTTGTCAGGCGTCCGGTTTCGGCCCGACTGCTCCATGAAGGCCAAGGGACAATAGTTGGCGACGAACGCGTGGCGGAAGAACTCGTCCGGCGTCCCGAACCGCGATCGCGCCCAGCCCCACAGCCGCGCGCCGCTGACCTCGCTGCGCAGGCAGTCGAAGCCGACGACCCGGACCTTCGGGTGCTCGTTCTCTGGTTTGCCGATGGGCGCGTGGATGCCCAGCCAGCCACGGACGCTGTTCACCTCGCCGAACGGCACGCCAACCTGCGACATACCAAAAGGTCCTGGGTTCATGCCGACCAGCAGCACCTGCCGCTGCCCTTGGCCGTAGCGCGCGCAGTACTCGTCCCACGCCGAGCGGGCGTAGACCAGGGGGTTGTAGACATGCGTCACGGGCAGCGCGAACCTCAGCGGTGCGAGGTCGCGGACAAGGTCGTCGGTGATGCTTTGCAGC
>CAINLT010000348.1 GCA_903850505.1 uncultured Myxococcales bacterium
TCCGCCTGGCCAAAATCGTGGACGCGCACCGTGTTGGGATGCCGCAGCCGCGCCGTGATCGCCGCCTCGCGGAAGAAGCGCCGTTGGTTCTCATCGCCGCCTTGCCCCGGATCGGCTGCGAGCAGCTTCAACGCCACTGGCTGGCCTGTGCCGGTGTGCTCTGCGGCAAAGACGGCGCCGTAACCGCCGCGGCCGAGGAGCTTGACGATCCGGTAGCGGGACGCCAGAACGTCGCCGGGGCGGAACTGCATCGCGTTCAGGTCGATTGTCGAGCGGGCAATGGTCGCTGTGCCGTCGCGCGCGCACAGCGATTCCACAGTGGCAAGGCCACAGCGCGGACAGTACCGATTTTCAGCAGACGCGGTCATTGCAGCTCCCGCTCTCGACTGTTGACCGGGTGCCGCGAATCGTCAAGATGTCAGCGCTTCTTGATCGGATGCTTGGCCGGCACCGGCGTATTCGGGGCGGGGGCTGTTGCCGGCGTCGGCGCCGTGTTCTCGCAGCCCAACTGCTCACCGGCGTCGCAGGCCTTGCGGAGCAGCGCTTGGCCGCGTTCCTGGTCGGCCGCGAGGTCGCGATCCCCTGTACGCAACGCCGTACCGAGCTTTACGCACGCGAGCCACGACTTGGCGGTGCAGGCCTTGTCCAGGTAGTGCCAGCTCGTGGCAAACGGCGTGGCCTTGCCGCTCGCGTAGTACTCAGCGGCGCGGAGACACGCCGGCACGTGGTCCAAATCGCAGGCTTTCTGATACAAACCAAGGGATTTAGACTCATCAACGCTGGTGCCGCGTCCCTGTTCGTAGGCGATGCCAGCGTAATGACAGCCCAATGCGTGACCTTTCTCACAGGCGCGGCTGAAGAACGCCAGCGCGCGCGGCATGTCGGGACGTGCGCTCAGGCCGCGATCGGCCGCCATGGCGATGAGGAAACAGCCGGATCCGGTGCCCAACGTCTCGCAGGACTTGGTGTAGAACTCCAGCGCTTTGATGCTCGACTGCACCACGCCGACGCCGCGTTCATAGATGTTGCCGAGGGAGGCGCACGCCGGGCCGTAGTTGTTGTCGCAGGCCTGGGTCCAAAGCTGCGCGGCGCGGCGGTCGTCGTGGGCGATGGCTTTGCCCTCCGAGAATAAGCCGGCGAGGTTGCTGCACGCGCGCATGTCGCCGTCATTGCAGGCGGCTTGGTAGAATTGCGCGGCCTTGACCTGATCGACCGGAACGCCGTCGCCGGTCTCGTACAGGATGCCGGCGCGGGTGCAGCTGGCCATGTGGCCTGCCGTGCATGCGCCGGTGAGGAGGACGGCGGCGCGCGCGGTGTCTTTTTTCACGCCTTCGCCGTGGCGCAGCATGTTGCCGAGTTCGCCGCACGCGTAGACTTGGCCGCCCGCGCAACCGCGCTCGAACAGGCCGACTGATCGCGAAAGGTCGGTGGGCACGCCGTCGCCGCGGTACAACTTCATGCCGAGGCGCGCGCACGCGGGTGCATCGCCGGTGTCGCAGAGCAGTTGCATGCCCTCGGGCGTCTCGGGGTCAGGCGTGACTTGTCCGCCGCTGCAGCCTACGAACCAGATTGCCAGGATGAGCCAACGTTTCACAGAGACCTCGCCGGGGCATCATCGCCGACCGCACCCCAACTGCCAAGCGCGGCTCAAATGTTGACCGCGCGGCCATCCACCGCCAGCGCGGCTTCCTTCACGGCTTCCGGCAGCGTCGGATGCGCATGGCATGTCCGGGCAATATCTTCACTCGACGCGCCGTATGCCATCGCTGCAGCGACTTCCGCGATGAGGTCGCCAGCGCGCGGGCCAATGATCGCGCAGCCAAGCACGCGGTCCGTCTGCGCGTCCGCGAGGATCTTGACGAAGCCGTCCGTGTGTCCAAGCGCGATCGCGCGGCCGTTGGCGGCAAACGGGAAGCTGCCTTTGCGGTACGCGATTTCGGCCTTCTTCAGGTCCTCTTCGCTCTTGCCCACGGTTGCAATCTCCGGCTCCGTATAGACGACGCCTGGGACGAGGTTGTAGTCCACATGGCCATACCCATTGACGATCTGCTCGACGCACGCCACCGCATCTTCTTCGGCCTTGTGCGCGAGCATTGGCCCGTGAATCACGTCGCCCACCGCGTAGACGCCTGCTGCTGTGGTCTGGAAATGGCCGTCGACCGGGATCTGGCCGCGCGTATCTGGCGTAATGCCGCACGTTTCCAGCGCCAATCCCAATGTATTGGGTTTGCGACCGACAGCCAACAGCACGTGGCTACAGCGGATTGACTCCGCATCGGCGATCTCCACGACCACTTGCGCGCCGTCGAGCTTGGCGCCCGTGACCCGCACGCCGAGCCGGAAATCCATGCCCTGACGCTTGAACAGCTTCTGCGCGGCGGTCGCCACTTCCAGATCAGTGCCCGCCAGGATCCGGTCCATGTACTCCAGCACAGTCACCTTCGCGCCGAGCCGCAGCCACACGCTGCCCAACTCCAGCCCGATGACGCCGCCGCCAATCACCACGAGGTGCTCCGGCACTTCCGCCCACGCCAGCGCTTCAGTCGACGTGCCGATGCGGTTGTCGTCCAGTTCGACGCCCTTGAGCGGCGTGACAACCGACCCGGTCGCGATGATCACGTGCTTGCCCGTCAACGCCGTTTCCACGCCGTCCGCCGCCTTGACGATGACGCGTCCCGGACCGTCCAGCCGGCCCTGGCCGAGAAAACGCGTCACCTTGTTCTTCTTGAACAGCCCGGCGATGCCGCCCGTGAGCTGGGTGACAATCGTCTCCTTGCGCTTCTGCATCACCGCGAGGTCCAACGTCACATTCTCGACCACAATGCCGTGCTTCTTCAGCGTATTCTTGGTCTCCAGGAACTTGTCGCTGGATTCCAGCAGCGCCTTGGAGGGAATGCA
>CAINLT010000349.1 GCA_903850505.1 uncultured Myxococcales bacterium
CCAAGGCGACGGACGCGAAAAACCGCGCGCTTCTGCTCAAGAATCTCGCGAAGGTGCCAGAGGGCCAGCGCCAAGCGGCGTTTCATTGCGTGCTCGTCCTCGCCGGTCCGCTCGCGGAAGGCACGGGCTGCGGCCGCACGGAAGACGGCATCGCGTGGCGGGCGTTTGACGGCCAGGTGGACGGCGAAATCCTGCAGGCGGAAGTCGGTGAAGGTGGCTTTGGCTATGACGCGCTGTTTCATCACGTCGGGCTGAACGCGACGTTTGCGTCCGCGGATCCGCAGGCCAAGAACGCGCTGTCCCACCGCGGCCGGGCGTTTGCCAAGCTCTCGAACTACCTGATGGCGCTGCCGTTGCAAGCCACACGCGGCCGGCCCATGTACCTGCGGCCCGCCGGCATGCAGGCGCTGGCGCACGCGATCGACGGCGTGTTGGGACGGCACCTCCGCCATGCCGACGCGGCGCTGGAACAGGCACTGGGCGATCGGCCCGAGCTGGGCGCGAAGGAACGCGCGGCGATCGCGGAACTCCACTGGCACACGCTGCGGCGTTTGTCGTTCCTGCACCTTGCGCGACTGGCCATGCGCGGGACGGACGTGCCATCGCGGGCGCCGGATCCGCGGACGCTGCTGCGCAATGAAGCGCCGCTGCTGGCTTGCTTGGCGATGTGCGACGTGGATCCCGCAGGGCTGCCGCGCGATCACACGACGAAATCTTCGGGGGACAGCGCACTTTCCGAGCTGTGCAAGCGCAACCCGGGCTTTGCCGCGAATCTTCCGGAGTCGCTGGAGCGCCTGGACGCCGCGCTGCGTTCCGCGACGTGGGCGATGTCCAAGCTGCCGCCGGACGACCGCGACGCGATGGAACTCGGCGTCAACCCGACGCTCTGGAAGACGGTCAAGCAGGAGCTCGGCGAAGCGACCGCGCGGCTGGCGCTGCAGTACCTCAATTCCCGCGGGCCGTTGACGGTGCGCGCCAATCCGCTGCGTGCGAGCCTGCTGGCCGTGACGCAGGAGCTCGACGAAGCCGGCATCAAGACCGTGCCGATCGCCGATTTGCCCAACGCGCTGCTCTGCCTGCAGGCGGGTCGTCTGACGCGGTTGCAGTTGTTTGAGGACGGCGGCTTTGAAGTGCAGGACGAGGGCAGCCAGCGGATCACCGCCGCCGCCAACGTGCAGCCGGGCGATCTGGTGCTGGATTGGTGTGCGGGTGCGGGCGGCAAGGCGCTGGGCATGGCTGCGGCGCTGGGCGGCAAGGGCCGGCTGATCGCGCTCGACACGCATCGGCAGCGCCTGGACGAATGCGAGCGGCGGCTGCGACGCGCGGGTGTGCCCAACGCGGAGACGCGCTGGCTCCAGGGCGCCAAACCGCCCAAAGCGCTGCCTGAAGCGGACGTCGTGCTCGTGGATGCGCCGTGCACGTCGACGGGCGCGCTGCGCCGCAATCCGGAATTGCGCTGGGCCATCGATGAGAACTGGCTCGGCCGTTTTCCCGAGCAGCAGCTCTCCATTTTGCGCCGCGCGTCCGAGCACCTGAAGCCGGGCGGTCGCCTCGTCTACGCCACTTGCTCGCTGCTCAAGCGCGAAAACGAGTCGATCGTCGAGACGTTTCTGGCCGCGTCGCCGCAGTTTCGCAAGGTTTCGGAGACGCGCGTTGGACCGGCGAGCGCCGACTATCTCGCCACGCGGCCGCTTGCGTCGATGGGCCCCGATGGCTTCTACTTTTGCGTGCTGACACGGGCCTAAGCGCCCTCTGGAATCTTCATGTCCCAACGTGTATTTCGCTGTGGTTATGCCACCTTGATCGGCCAGCCCAACGTCGGCAAGTCGACGCTGTTGAACCGGCTCGTCGGTGAGAAGCTGGCCATCGTCAGCCCCAAGCCGCAGACGACGCGCGATCAGATCCGCGGCATCTGGACCGGCCCGGATTCGCAGGTCATTTTCCTCGATACGCCCGGCGTGCATCAGGCGCGCAGTCCGCTGAACCGCGCGATGGTCGGCCAGGCGATTGAGGCGCTGGAGTCCGTCGACGTCGTCATTCTCGTGATCGACGGTCAGGAAGCGGCGCGTTGGCTCGACCGCCTCGGCAGTCGCGGCACGGAAATTCCGACGTTGGCGCCGCCGCCAATGGAGCCGGACGAGCTGGAAATCGGCGACCGGATGGAAGGCAAAGGCGACGACAAGAAGTTTGCCATCGACGAACGCATCGCCCCGGGCGATCGCCGCGTCATCCGCCAAATTCTCCGCTACAGCCACCGTTACCTGATTGCGATCAACAAGATCGACCGTATGGCGCCGCGCAAGATCCTGCCGATCATCGCCGCGTACGCCAACGCGCCGCAGGTCGGTCCGATCGTGCCGATCAGCGAGCGTACGGGCGACGGCGTCCAGTCGCTCCGCGAGGCCATCCGCCCGTGGCTGCCCGAGCGCGACGCGGAATTTGAGCCGGACGAGCTGACCGATCGCTCGCTGCGCTTTCTCTGCGCGGAGCTGCTGCGCGAGCAGGTCTTCCTGCAGACCCGCGATGAAGTGCCGTACGGCGTGGCGTGCGAGATTGAGACGTGGGAAGAACTGCCCGACCTCACGCACGTCAAGGCCATCGTCCACGTCGAGAAGCAGGCGCAGCGCGGCATTCTCGTCGGCAAGGGCGGCGCGCAGATGAAGGCGCTGGCGTCAGCGGCGCGCGAAGGAATGGAGCAGCTCACGGGCCGCAAAGTGTTTCTGGAAGTGCATGTTCGCGTCGAGCCACAATGGTCGGAACGCATGGAAATGCTCAAACAATTTGGATATGTGCTTTGATGCGTGCAGAAAAATACCTGGCTGGCGTGACGCCACTCGTGGCGATCGTCGGTCGCCCGAACGTCGGCAAGTCGACGCTCTTCAACCGCCTGATGGGTCGGCGCAAGGCGATCGTTCACGACACGCCCGGCGTGACGCGGGACCGCCACTACGGCGAGTCCGAGATCAACAGCATCCGCGTGCGGCTGGTCGACACCGGCGGTTTCCAGCCCGGCGAGACGGAAGGCATGTTGCCGCTGATGCGCGAGCAGGCGCAGATCGCGATCGATGAAGCGGACTTGATCCTCTTCATCTGCAATGGCCGCGATGGCGCGACCGTGGCGGACGAGGAGATCGCCGACGTGCTGCGCCGGACGGACAAGCCGGTGTTTTGCGTCGCCAACAAGTGCGACAGCGAGATGATCGACGCTGAAGCGATGTCCCTGTACTCGCTCGGCTTTCCGCAAGTGCTGCCGATCGCGGCGGCGCACAACCGCGGCATGCTGGATCTGCTCGATGCGGTCGCCAGTGAGCTCGCCGAGCGCGGCGCGACGGTGGGTGCGATCGAGGATCGCGGCAGCCCGTTCATTGAAGACGCGGAAGTCGCGTTCGACGAGACGGACGAAATCAAGCCCGTGCGCGGCGGCGTCGTGGATCGCATCCGCGTGGCTTTCGTCGGGCGCCCAAACGTGGGCAAGTCGACGCTGGTGAACCAGCTGCTCGGCCAGACGCGCGTCATCACGGCGGACATGCCCGGCACGACGCGGGACGCCATCGACATCGATTTTGAGTGGGAAGGCGCCAAGTTCACGCTCGTGGACACCGCCGGTCTGCGCCGCAAGCGCTCGGTCCATCAGGCGATCGAGGCCTATTCGGTCAGCCAGGCAGTGCGCGCCATGGAGCGCTGCCACGTCGTGGTGATCGTGCTCGACGCGACGCAGGAGATCGCCGACCAGGACGCCAAGATCGCCGCGTTGGCGCTGGATCGCGGTCGCGCTTGCGTGATCGCCATCAACAAGTGGGACGCGATCGAAAAGGACACCAAGACGGTCAAGGCGTACGAGATGACGCTGCGCGAAGAGCTGCCGTTCATGGCGCACGTGCCGGCGGTGACGATCAGCGCCAAGACCGGGCAACGCGTGGAGAAGCTGTGGAGCACGGTCCAGCGCGTGTTTGAGAACTTCAACCGCAAGATCGGCACGGGCGAACTCAACCGCTGGCTGGCCAAGCTGCAAATCGACCATCAGCCGCCGACCCACCGCGGTCGCAGCCTGCGCATCTACTACGGCGCGCAGCTGAGCCTGCGGCCGCCCCAGCTGGTCTTCCTCGTCAATTCGCTTGCGGCCATTTCGCCGGCGTATGAGCGGTTCCTGATCGCGCAACTGCGCGGGACGTGGGACCTCGAGGGCGCGCCTGTGCGGCTGCGGCTGCGCAAGAAGTCGTCCAAGAAGAAGGTCGGCCAGAAGTTCCAGTCGGAGCGCGGCGCGACGCGCGAAACGCCGGAGCTGGAATACGACGACGCGTTTGACGGGCGCGAGCTGGCGGATCACGAGCTGGAGGGCGACGAAGAATGGCGCAATCCGGAAGCGAGCCATCCGTTCGCCGATGACGACGACTTCGAGTAGCCACGCGAGCCCATCATGCTGAGTTCCCTGCGGATTGCTGATTTCGCGATCATCGAATCGAGCGAGTTGCACCTGACGCCCGGGCTGACCGCGCTGACGGGTGAGACGGGCGCGGGCAAGTCCATCCTGGTCGACGCGCTGGCGCTCGTGCTGGGCGGACGCGGCACGGAGAAGGCGATCCGCGCGGGGCGTGAGCAGACGGAAATCGAGGCGCTGTTTGAAGGCGTCAGCGATCCGGAAGTACGCGACGCGCTGCGCGAGGCGGGGCTGGAGGACGACGGCGACACGCTGATCCTGCGGCGCATCCTGACGCGGACGGGGCGGTCGCGTTGCTACGTCAACGGTCGGCTGGTCACGCAGGCGCAGCTCAAGGCGATCGCCGCGCCGCTGTGCGATCTCTCCAGCCAGCACGCGCAGCATCGGCTGCTGGACGCCGCGTACCAACTGGAAACGCTGGACCGTTTTGCCGGGCTGTACACGGGCGATGCGCCGCTGCGGCCGCGCTATGATGCCGCGTGGCAGACCTGGCGCGCAGCGCTGGCGACGCGCAACCGGTTGCAAGAGCAGCAGAAAGCGCGCGCGGATCGGCTCGACTGGCTGCGCTTTGTCCAAGAAGAGCTGACGACCTTGGCGCTGCAGCCGGGCGAGATGGACGCCATCCAGCAGAAGCTCACGCGGCTCCGGGCGGCCGATCAGATCGCCAAGACGCTCGCGGAGTCGGCGCACCGCTGTGACGATGAAGGTGGCCTGCGCGATCAGGCGGTGCGGCTGGCGCGCGGACTGGCCAAGCTGGCGCCGCTGGATCCCAAGATTGCCGCGCTGGCGGAACGCGCCGAGGAGCTGGCGGCGCTGGGCGATGAGCTGGCGCGCGACCTCGGACAGGCGGCGCGGCATGTGGAGCGCGACGATCGCGAGCTGGCGCGGCTGTCAGAACGCCTGGACGCGATCCTGCGGGCGCTGAAGAAGCACGGGGGCACGGAAGCGGCGCTGCTGGAACGCCAGGTGGCGACGGCGCGCGAACTGGACGCGGACAGCACGGAGCTGGAGCTTGCGGACGCGGAACGCGTGGAGCGCAAGGCGGCGGCGGAAGTGCGCGAGTTGGCTGGTGCGCTGCAGAAGGTGCGGATCCAGCAGGCACCGGCGCTGGCCCAGAGCATTGCGGCGACGGTGCAGCGCTTGGGCATGCCGGCAGCGCAGCTGCGCGTGGATGTGCGGGCGCGCGCGGGCGCGGAGCCGGGGCTGCTGGGATTTGACGCGGTGGACGTGCTGCTGCGCGCCAATACCGGTGAAGGCGAGGGCAAGCTGAGCGAAGTGGCGTCGGGCGGCGAGCTGTCCCGGGTGCTGCTGGCCGTGCGGCGGGCGAGCCTGGACAACAGCGACGCCGCAGGCTTGCCGACCGCGATTTACGACGAAGTGGACGCGGGGCTCTCGGGTTCGACCGGCCTGGTGCTGGGGCAATTCCTGCGTGAAGTGGCGCGGCACCAGCAGGTCATCGTGATTTCCCACCTCCCACAAGTCGCGGCGGCGGCGGACAGCCACGTGCGTGTGCACAAATCCGAAACGGCGGGGCGCACGCATTCGCGGCTGGAGACGCTCGACGGCGACGGTCGCTTGAATGAACTCGCGCGCATGCTGGGCGCGGCGGGGCAGACACGCGAGTCGGCGCTGGAACACGCCCGTCGCCTCCTGGCTGGCCAGAGCGCCGCGTAGCACGCCGCGGCGCTTCACATAAAGTCACCGATAACGCTGGAGCATCGCACGTCTATTGTGATACGATGCCGTGGGTTTTTTGCCTTTTGCGGAGTCGGTCATGGCACGTGTGCGCGTTTCTCACTGCATCGGTCTGTTGCTTGTACTCCTGACGGCCGGACTGGCCGCCTGCTCGGCAAGCTCGGACGACGCGCCGAAGATTCGCCAAGTCACGCAGTTGACCGACACCGCCAACGACCAGAAGCCGTACACGGTCTGGGCGACGGCCACGTCCTCGCGCACGATCTCCCATGTGCGGCTCTACTACGCGCGGCCGACCGACGCGCAGTTTCTCGTCGCGGACATGAGTTCCATCGGCGAAAACGCGTACCAAGCCGATATTCCGCCGCAAGCGCGCGGGACCACAGTGCGCTACTTCGTGTGGGCGACCGATGGCGCCTCGACGTCGACCTTCCCGCAGGACACCAATCCGCCGAGCTACCTGACTTTCCACGTGCTTTGGCCGGGCGACATCCCCGATGGACCGGACACGATCACCGCGGATGCGAGCACGGATGACGCGTTCGTTGGCACCGATACGGCGCAGGTCGACACCGAGACGCCAGACGCGGGTCCGATTGACGTGGAGCAGGACATCGCGCAGACCGACAGCGGCGCGGACGACACCGGACCGAGCTACGACGCGATCGACATCGGCGCGGACGTCGATCAGAAGCTGGACACGGATGGCGACGGCGTGCCCGACTTCAAGGACAACTGCCCCAAAGACTACAACACCGATCAGGCGGATACCGACGGCGATGGCCTCGGCGACGCGTGTGACCCGGACGTGGACGGCGACGGCGTACCCAACGGCCAGGACAACTGCCCGTACGTGGTGAACCCGGGCCAGTCCAACATCGACCACGACGCTGACGGCGACGCCTGCGACAAGGACATCGACGGCGACGGCTTGTGGAACACCAAGGACAACTGCCCGTTTGTCGCCAACCCGACGCAGAAGGACAGCGACGGCAACGGCATCGGCGACGCGTGCGACCCGATCGGCGACAAGGACCAGGACGGCATCCCGGACACGAAGGACAACTGCCCGACCATCGCCAACGGCGACCAGAAGGACATGGACAAGGACGGGATCGGCGACGCGTGCGACCCGGACATCGACGGCGACGGCGTGCTCAACGGCACGGACAACTGCCCGCTGCTGGCCAACCCCGACCAAAAAGACAGCAACGGCAATGGCAAGGGCGACGCGTGCGACCAGCTCAACGACACCGACGGCGACGGCATCCCGGACGCGAGCGACAACTGCCCGCTGGTGGCCAACGCCGACCAATCGGACATCGACAAGGACGGCAAGGGCGATGTCTGCGACCCGGACATCGACGGCGACTTCTACTTGAACAGCTTTGACAACTGCCCGTACGTCGCCAACAAGGACCAGAAGGACACGGACGGCGACGGCAAGGGCGACGCCTGTGACACGGAACAGTTGTGCGGCCCCGGCAAGCCCGCGTGCCCCGCCGGCCAACAGTGCTTTGAGCCGCTCTGCCTCACGCCGAAGCCGTGCGCGACGCAAAATGACTGCAAAATCGGAACGTTCTGCTACAACGGCAACTGCGTCCCGCCGCAGACCGTGCCCGCTGGCTACTGCACCGCGGACGCCCAGTGCCCGACCGGCTTCCTGTGCAAGCTGTCCCAGTGCGCGCCGGACGGCTGCAAGTACACGTCGGACTGCCCGCAAGGCGAGAAATGCCTGCTCGGCCAATGCCTGCCCAACATCATCCCGGTGGTCGGCTGCCAGAACGACAACGAGTGCTCGACCAAGCAGAGCTGCGTCGCCGGCCTCTGCATCACCTCGCAGTGCAAGGCCGCCACGGATTGCAAGGGCAACAACCAGCAGTGCTTCAAGGGCTTCTGCATCCCCGGCAACATCCCGGCGATTGAATGCACGGTCGACGCCGACTGCCCATCGATTCCGATCGGCGGCCTCGGCCAGTTGCAGTGCGCGGGCGGTGTCTGCATCCCGAGCATCCCCGGCATCCCCGACCTCTGCAACGGCCAGTCGGGCTGCAAGACCGGCTACCAGTGCCTCATCGCGATCTGCATCAAGTCCGACTGCACGACGTCTGCGGACTGCCCCGCTGACAAGAGCTGCACGCTGGGCAAGTGCCTCGCCAAGAACACGCCGCTGCCCAGCCCCGGCCAGTGCAAGACGGCGGCGGACTGCCCGAATGGCGAACAGTGCCTCGCCACGGCGTGCATCCCGGACATCGGCATCCCCGGCCTCGGCGGCGGCACCGGCACCCTGCCCGGCGGCATCTCCTTGTGCACCGGCGGCACCGCTTGCCCAGCCGGCAAAAAGTGCCAATTCGGCTTGGTCTGCCTCTAAACGGGATGGCCCTGCCCGTTCTCGCGCCGCTGCCGGGATCCAGGCCGCTGGATCTGCGCGAAGCGAACCTGTTCGCCGGAGAATTTGCCGCAGCCGATTTGACCGACGGTGATTTCCGCCGCGCCGATCTGCAATTGGCCAATCTTGCCGGCGCGACGTTGCGCGGTGCGCGACTGACGTGGGCTGACTTGACGCGCGCGGTACTCACCGGCGCGGATCTGCGCAATGCTGACTTGACGGACGCCGACCTTTCCGGCGCCGATCTGCGCGATGCCGATCTGCGCGGCGCGGCGCTCGACGGCGCCAATCTGCAACACGCCCAGGTCGCGGGGGCGCGCGGTTTGCCGGACGCACTGCACTTCGGCGACGGGATCGTCCCGGGACCGACGGTGCCGGGTCATCCGGACGAGCCACAGGCCGGGCTGGACGCCTTCGACCGCGCCCGAAAGCTGCATGCCGCCGGTCGGCTTGCCCACGCGGAGCGTGCGTACCTGGTGGCGCGCGCATGGCAGCCGCAGTCGGACATTGTCCCGTACGCGCTGGCCTGTCTGGCGCTGGACCGCGATGACCCCGATAGCGCGCGAGCTTGGCTGTTCGAGACCCTGCGCGTGGAGCCCGATGCGGATCGCGCCGCGCTGGAGTTGGCGCTGCTGCAACACGCGACCGGGTATTTGATCGAAGCGGAGGCGCTGCTGGCGCAGCTGCGGCAACGGCTGCCGGAACTGACGGGCGCGGCGCTGGCGAACGCCGAGCCCGTGCTGCGACGGCTGGCGGGGCAAACGGCACTTGTCGCGTGGCTGGACCGCCGCGGCGTGCCGGACGAGGCGCCTGTTCGGCTTGAGCCGCCGGCCGCGACGGGCCATGCACGCGTCGCGGAGGCCATCACAGCGGGCGACTTGTCGACCGCGCAGCGACACCTGCAGCAGATGGCCAACGACGAGCCGCTGGCCGCGCTTTGGCGCCTCCTGTTGCCCAAACTGCGCGTCACCGGCGAGGCGTTTGACGCGCTGCTCGCGACCCGCCAACCGGCGATCGGCGCGGCGACCGCGCTGCGTTGGCAGTCGCTGGGGGCGCACGCGACGACCGCGCGGCTGGAGACGCCAAACGGCGTGCTGTGGGCGCAGCGTGTGGCGGGTCCGCTGCGGTCAGCGGCGAACCTGGACTACACGCACGCGCTCCATACGCATCTGGGGGCGCTGGGGCACGTTGTGCCGCACTGGCTGGCTGATCGCGAGGGCGCGCCGCGGCTGGCGTTCGACGGCGA
>CAINLT010000350.1 GCA_903850505.1 uncultured Myxococcales bacterium
GCTTGGCCCTTGGTCAACCCGTAGATCTGGTTGTTGAACAAGATGACCGTGAGGTTGGGATTGCGGCGGATCATGTGGATGAAGTGGTTGCCGCCGATGGAGAGCGCGTCGCCATCGCCGGTCATCACCCACACGCTCAGGTCCGGGCGAGAGAGCTTCAAGCCCGTCGCGACCGTCATCGCGCGGCCGTGGACGGTGTGGAAACCGTACGTGCCGACGTAATAAGGCGTGCGCGACGAACAGCCGATGCCGGAGATGACCGCGAACTTTTCCTTGGGCAAGCCCATCGTCGGAAAAGTGCCGGTGAGCCAGCGCAGGACGCTGTAGCAGCCGCAGCCGGCGCACCATTTGGGGTCAACGTTGCTGAGGAAATCCTGGCGCTTCAGGCCAAGGTTGGCGGTAGGGACGACAGTCATGACAGCGCTCCGTGTTTAGCAGTCAACTTGGCCGAGGCCGTGAGTTCGGGCATGGACAGAATCTTGGCTTCAATCTCGTCCGCGCGGAACGGCTGGCCTTCGACCTTGTTGTACTGCTCGATGTCGATGAGGTACTTGGCGCGCAGGTGGTACGCCAGCTGCCCCGAGTTGATTTCCGGCACCAGCACGCGCTTGTAGCTCTGCATCAGCGCCTTCAGGTCCGGCGGCAGCGGGTTCATGTGCCGCAGATGCGCCGCAGCGACAGGCACGCCGCGCTTGTTCAGGTGGCCCACGGCCTGCTCGATGACGCCGCGGGTCGAACCCCAGCCGAGCACGAGCACGTCGGCATCCGGATCGCCATAGACTTCCGTCTTCGGGATGTCCTGCGTGATGCGCTCAATCTTCTCAGCGCGCAGATCCGTCATCCGCTGGTGATTGGCCGGGCTATGGCTGATGACGCCCGAGCCGTCTTCCTTCTCCAGGCCGCCGATGCGGTGCTCCAGACCCGGCGTACCGACCGCCGCCCACGGCCGCGCGAGCGTCTCCGGGTCGCGCGAGTACGGCTTGAACCCTTCCGGATTCGTCACCAGATGCGTCTTGAGAATCGGCAGTTCGTCCAGATCCGGCACGCGCCAGACTTCTGAACCGTTGCCCACGTAGCCATCGGTCAGCAGCACCACCGGCGTCATGTACTTGAGCGCGATGCGCGCCGCCTCAATCGTCGCGTCAAAGCAGTCGCGCGGGGAGGACGCCGCGACAATCGCCAGCGGCGACTCGCCATGACGGCCGAACATCGCCTGCATCAGGTCAGATTGCTCGGTCTTGGTCGGCAGACCCGTCGACGGACCGGCGCGCTGCACGTCCACGATGACCAGCGGCAGCTCCGTCATCACGGCCAGGTTGATGAACTCGGTCTTGAGCGAGAAGCCCGGACCCGACGTCGAAGTCGCGGCCAGCGCACCGCCAAAAGCCGCACCAATCGCCGAGCCAATGCCGGCAATCTCGTCTTCCGCCTGCAGCACGTTGCAGAATTCGCGGTTCTGCTGGAGCACCTGCATGATGTCCGTGGCGGGCGTAATCGGGTAACTGCCCAGGAAGAGCGGCAGATTGGCGCGCTTGGCCGCAGCCAGCAGGCCGTACGCCGTCGCCGTGTTGCCGGAAATCTGCCGGTACACGCCCGCCCCGCGCGGGGTCACCTTGGCGCGCGTCGCATACGTGCGCTCAACCAGCTTGCCGTTCTTGCCGTAGTTCAAGCCCGCCTCGAAGGCGCGCTGGTTGGCGTCGAGCACGTCCGGCTTGGTGCCGAACTTCTTGATGATCCAGCGCTGCGTCTGCTTGATGTCGCGGTTGAAGAGCCAGTAGCTGAGGCCCAGCGCGAAGAAGTTCTTGCAGCGGTCGACCTGCTTGGCGCCGAGCCCGCCCGCGCCGAGCGCATCCTGCGTCTCCTTCACCATCGGCACGCGCAGCACGCGGTAGGCGGCCAGCTCGTTGGTCTCCAACGGATTCGCCGTGTAGCCGGCCTTCTCGATGTTGCGGGCGACGAACGAATCCTCATTGAGAATCAGCGTCGAGCCCGGCTTGAGGTACGGCATGTTGGCGCGCAACGCCGCGGGATTCATCGCGACGAGGAAGTCCAGACTGTCGCCCGGCGTGAAGACGTCGCTGGTGCCGAAGCACACCTGGAAGCCCGAGACGCCGCCGATGGTGCCCGCCGGCGCGCGAATCTCAGACGGATAGTCCGGAAGCGTCGCGACGTCGTCGCCCATGAGGGCAGAAGTGCTGGTGAATTGGTCGCCTACCAACTGCATGCCGTCGCCCGAATCGCCCGCAAAGCGGATGACTACGGTGTCGACTTCGTCCACTGGGTACGCGAGATTTTGCTGTGTCATTGACCTTCCTCCGTCGGACTGGACCGCCTTCCATCGCGGCCCATTCACACGGCGGATCAGGCTCCCGATCGCGTCCAAGGTCAATGGCGTCTGTCACAGCCGTGTCTAGCGAAGGGCGCGCTTTGTCACGGCTTTGTCAGCCGCCGGTGCGAGCGCGTGAACGCAGACGGGCGACGGAGGGAAGCGCCCGGAAGGCACCTCCGCAGAATGTCGCAGCAAATCGGCTAAATTCGGTCGTAGATGGCGCGCGAGGCGCGGCGCGAGGCAAACGGCGCCGGCGCGGCGAAGCTACAGGTTCGGGGTGTCGACTTCGTCCCAATTGCGATCCGGGTCGTCGTCGCCAGGCACGCGAGCGAGCAGATCGGCCACAAGCCGCTGATGCTCCAGCTCTTCCGTGCGCAGCTCCAGGAACAGCTCCTTCACTTCGATGTCCGTGACGTGCGCGAGCGCCGCATCAAAGAAGTCATACGCCTTGCGCTCGGCCGCCAACGCGATCTCCAGGGCCTGACGCGTGCTCATGTAGTTGCGCGGCTGGTTGGTCTCCGGCGCCTCGACGTCGACAACCGCTTCCGGGTTGACGTGCGACGGGGCATCGCCAAACAGCGTCTTGCGGCGCGTCTGCAGGTTCTCGCGGTGCTTCTCCTCGTTGACGACCATGGAGTCGAAGAACGTCGCCGCGTCGCCTTCATAGCGCTTGCCGACGAGTTCGGAGAAGTCCGAGTAGCGCTGCCGCGCTTCTTCTTCAATCAAGATGGCGTAGTCCAGCGCGTCTTGCAGGGTAATGCGGGCAAAATCGATGGTTTGGAACGTCATGGCAAACTCCTGTGGGCGCAGATGGGCCGAAAAGGCCACGCCGAGCGGCCGGGAGCGTAACAGAGGGAGCGCCCGGGAATCCACGGATGGCGAGGATTGTTTGTCACGGGCTTGTCGCGTGTGCCGCCAGACGAGGCGTCTGTCACAATCCTGCCACATTCGGTGTGTACGCCTCCTACATTGCGGAGCACAATTAGCCGCGAGAAAGCCAGGAGGCACCATGCGCAAGCCCACATTCATCACGGTCGACGGCAACGAAGCCACCGCCCTCGTCGCTCACAAACTCAATGAAGTCATCGTCATTTACCCGATCACGCCGTCGTCGACGATGGGTGAATTATGCGACGAGTGGAGCGCCAACGGCCGTCAGAACCTTTGGGGATCCGTTCCAGAAGTGACTGAAATGCAGTCGGAAGCGGGCGCAGCAGGCGCGGTCCATGGCGCGTTGCAAGTCGGCGCGCTGGCGACGACGTTCACAGCGTCGCAGGGCCTGCTGCTGATGATTCCCAATCTGTACAAGATCGCCGGCGAACTGACGCCATTTTGCATGCATGTGGCCGCGCGCACGCTGGCGACCCACGCGCTGTCGATCTTTGGCGATCATTCCGACGTGATGGCGTGCCGGCAAACCGGCTTTGCCCTGCTTGCGTCCGGTTCCGTCCAGGAAGCGCACGACTTCGCGGCGATTGGCCAAGCCGCGACGCTGCGGTCGCGCATCCCGTTCATGCATTTCTTTGACGGCTTTCGCACCTCCCACGAGGTCGCCAAGATTGCCGCGCTGAACGATGACGACCTCCGCGCCCTGATTGACGCCGATCGCATCGCCGCGCACCGGGCCCGCGCGCTGACGCCCGACCATCCGAGCGTGCGTGGAACCGCGCAGAATCCCGACGCGTTCTTTCAGGCGCGCGAGGCCGGCAACCGCTTCACGTTCGATTGCCCGGACATCGTCCGCGAAGTCATGGCGCAGTTCGGCGAGCGGACGGGCCGCGTGTACCAGCCGTTCGACTACTTTGGCCACCCGGATGCCGAGGACATCATCGTCGTCATGGGCTCAGGCGCGGAGACCGTGCGGGAGACCGTCGACTGGCTCGTCGCGCACGGCCAGAAGGTCGGCGTCGTGCAGGTGCGGCTGTATCGGCCGTTCGCGATCGAGGACTTCGCCAAGGTGCTGCCGGGCACGACGCAGCGGATCGCCGTGCTGGATCGCACCAAGGAGCCGGGCGCGCCGGGCGAGCCGCTTTATCTGGACGTCGTGGCTGCGCTGGCGGCCATGCGGCGCGACGGCGAAGGCCTGCTGCGCGAGCCGCTTGTCGTCGGCGGGCGCTATGGCCTGTCGTCCAAGGAGTTCACGCCGGCGATGGTCGACGCGATTTTCCGCGAGCTGCGCAAGCCCAAGCCGCGCCATGGGTTCACGGTCGGCATCGTCGACGACGTGACGTTCCTGTCGCTGGACGTCGATCCGGCGTTCTCGATTGAAGCTGCCGATGTCGTCGGCGCAGTCTTCTTCGGCCTCGGCGCGGACGGCACGGTCGGCGCCAACAAGAACTCCATCAAGATCATCGGCGAGGAGACGCCGCACTACGCCCAGGGCTATTTTGTCTACGATTCCAAGAAGTCCGGCGCGATGACGATTTCGCATTTGCGCTTTGGCCCGCGGCCGATTCGCGCGCCCTACCTCGTCAAGCAAGCGCACTTCGTGGCCTGCCACCACATGACGTTCCTCGACAAGTACGACGTGCTCGGCTACGCGGCGCCCAATGCCGTCTTTCTGCTGAATTCCGCCTACAGCGCCCAGGAAATTTGGCACCACCTGTCGGCGGAAGTGCAGCAGGAGCTCATCGACAAGAAGCTGACGTTCTACGTCATCGACGCCCACAAGGTCGCGCAGGAAACCGGCATGGGCGGCCGCATCAACACCATCATGCAGACCTGCTTCTTTGCGATTTCCGGCGTACTGCCGCGCGACGAGGCGATTGGCCATATCAAGCACGCGATTGAGAAGAGCTACAAGAAGAAAGGCGCGGACATCGTCCAGAAGAACTTCGCCGCGGTGGACCACACGCTCAAGCACCTGGAAACAGTGCACATCCCCGGACTCGCGACTTCTCCGCGGCACATGCCGCCGATGGTGGACAGCCACGCGCCGGATTTTGTGCAGCGCGTGACGGCGGTGATGATGGCGGACAAGGGCGATGCCCTGCCGGTCAGCGCGTTTCCGATTGACGGCGTCTGGCCGATGGGGACGACCAAGTGGGAGAAGCGCAACATCGCGCTGGAGATCCCGGTGTGGGACGCGGCGCTGTGCATCCAGTGCAACAAGTGCGCGCTCGTTTGCCCGCACGCGGCGATTCGCGCCAAGGTCTTTGCGCCGGAATTTGCGACCGACGCGCCGCCGACGTTCAAGACGGTCGACTACAAAGGCCTGGAATTCCGCGGCGACAAGTACACGATCCAGGTCGCGCCGGAAGATTGCACGGGCTGCCAACTGTGCGTGGAGATGTGTCCGGCGGTCGACAAGAAAGACGGCCACAAGGCGCTGGTCATGACGCCGCAGCCGGATCTGCGCGCGGCGGAGCATGAGAACTTCCAGCATTTCCTGACCATTCCCGAGCCGGACCGCCTCAAAGTGAAGATCGACGTCAAGGGTTCGCAGTTCCTGCAGCCGCTGTTTGAATTCTCGGGCGCGTGCTCGGGCTGCGGCGAGACGCCGTACGTCAAGCTGCTGACGCAACTGTTTGGCGACCGGCTGCTGATCGCCAACGCGACGGGGTGCTCGTCGATCTTTGGCGGCAACCTGCCGACGACGCCGTACACGACAAACGCGGCGGGCTTGGGACCGGCGTGGGCAAACTCGCTGTTTGAGGACAACGCGGAGTTCGGCCTGGGCTTCCGGCTGGCGGTGGATCAGCACGCGCTGCATGCCCGCGCGCTGGTGCAAGAGCTGGCGAGCGTCGTCGACGAGGAACTTGCGAAGGGGCTGCTGACTGCGGATCAGTCCAGTGAGCAAGGCCTGGCCGATCAGCGCGCACGTGTGGCGACGCTCAAGGAACGGCTGTTGATGAAGCCGACTGAACACAGCCGACGGCTTTGGCAGATCGCTGATTTTCTTGTGAAAAAGAGCGTGTGGATCGTCGGCGGCGACGGCTGGGCGTATGACATCGGCTACGGCGGCTTGGACCACGTGCTGGCGTCTGGTCGCGATGTGAACGTGCTGGTGCTGGACACGGAGGTGTACTCCAACACCGGCGGTCAGGCGTCCAAAGCGACGCCAATGGGCGCGGCGGCGCGGTTTGCCACGGCCGGAAAGGCGATGGCCAAGAAGGATCTGGGGCTGATGGCGATGAGTTACGGGCACATCTACGTCGCCCGCGTCGCGCTCGGCGCCAAGGATGCCCACACCGTTCGCGTGATGCAGGAAGCGGAGGCGTATGCGGGGCCGTCGCTCATTATCGCCTACAGCCACTGCATCGCGCATGGCTATGACCTGAGCGAAGCGCTGGAGCACCAGGAGACGGCGGTCCAATCGGCGTACTGGCCGCTGTACCGCTACGATCCGCGTCGGCAGGCGGCGGGTGAGAACCCGCTGAAGCTCGATTCACCGCCGCCCAAGAAGACGCTGGCGGAGTTTGTCAGCCAGGAAAACCGCTTCAAACAGACGGAGTTGCGCGATCCCAAGCATTTTGCGGAGATGATGGTCGAGGCGCAGCACGCGCTCACCCGGCGTTACGCGCTGTACGAGTACCTGTCCAAGATGGCCATGACGGAGTAGCGCGAATCACGCGCCGCGCGATCAGTTGTTGTTCGGTCCGCTGCAGGTGCCCGCAATGCCGCACTTGTCCGGGCTGGTGTTGACGTCGCCGTCGTCACAGGTTTCCCCGCTGCTGAGGATGATCCAGCCGTACTGGCTGGGCGCCTTGCCCGCGCAGAAGCGGCACGAAGCGTTGCCGGTGCTGCCCTGGTACGCGCCGTCGGCGATGCACTGGCCGCCGATGAGGCACGTGTTGGCGGCGAGCCCGTGCAGGCAGAGACCGGACGAACAGGTGTCCGCGGTGCAGGAAATGCCGTCGTCGCAGTCGCCGTCGAGGGTGCAGTCCGGCACGTGCTGAACGGTGACCTGGAACACGATCTCGCAGGAATTGTCGGCCTGACCCGCGCCCGCGGGCAAATCGTACAGCGTCGCCGTGGCGGTGCCGGTGCCTTTGCCCGCGCCGAAGGTGACAATGCTGGTCTGCACGGACGTCACGCCGTAGGTCGCGTCAACCTTCACTTCGCAGCTCGCTTCCACGTTGCTGACAATCGTACCGATCTGCGCCGTCGTGCCGCCCGGCGCGTAGTCGCAGCCGCCGACGAAGTTCATCGGGTGCGCGTTGCCGGTCTTGGTGTAGCCGACGTTGGCGCGCGGCTCGACAAGCTGGATGAGGCTGTTGCACGTCGTGGAAACGGTCTTCGTCGTCACCGTCCAGTTGCCGCCGGTGTAGAACGCCGGCTTGGACGCCGCGTCGCACGTCGGGAGCGCGCAGATCTTGGCGTTGGCGAGCGGCGCGGTGGGCGGCCACGGGTCGACGCAAGCGCCAGCCGCGCAGGTGCCCGCCGTGCCGCAGGTGAACGACTCATTGGCGGTATTCCAGCTGTTGTTGCTCGTCGTCGCCGCGCACGCCTGACAGCCGTTGCTCGGGTTGCCCTGGCCGTCCGCGTAGCAGGCGCCGCCGATCAGGCAGTTGCCCGCGACGATGGCGTGCTTGCAGGTGTGCGTGACCGGCTCGCAGCTGTCCGTGGTGCACGCCAAGCTGTCGTCACACTGGGTGACGTCGAGGCAGTCCGGGACGCTGCCCTTGCACACGCCCGTGTCGCACGTGTCGGCGATTGTCGCGGCGTTGCCGTCGTCGCAGGTCGTGCCGGAAAGCTTGCTGTTCAGGCAGCCGTTGGTCGGGTCGCACGAGTCCGCGGTGCACGCGTTCAGGTCGTCGCAATTCTTGGCCGCGCCAGTGCAGGTGCCGGTGCCGCAGTTGTCGCCTTCCGTGCAGGTGTTGCCGTCGTTGCAGGTCACGCTGCTGGGGAGCGCCACGCCGACGCAGCCCTTCACCGCGTCGCACGCGTCAGTGGTGCACGCGTTGCCGTCGTCGCACGCTTTGGCCACGTGCTGGCAGAACATGTTGGCGCAGGAATCCGCGGTGCACGCGCTCTTGTCGTCGCAGTCCGCGTCCGCCGCGCAGTTGGGCGCCGGGAAGCCGCTGCACGTGCTCAACGCGTTGCCGCAGTTCTTGGCCGCGCACTCCTTGCACTGCTGCGAGGTTTGGCTGGTCAGGCATTCCGACAGGCAGTTGTTGCCCACGCAGACGCCCAGCTCGCCAAAGCAGTCGGCGCACGGGGTCGACAAGCTGCCGGAGGTCGCGATGCAATCGCTCAAGCACTGGGCGGTCAGCGACTGGATGCAGCCCGTGCCGCATTTGCCGAGCGCGGTGATGAAGCCGTCGTTCAGGGTCGACTGCCATTCGGCCTGGCCGCAGCCCGTGGTCGGACCGACGTCGCCGGTCGCGTCGCCGCTCGTGTCGCCCGTCGTGTCGGGACCGGTGTCGTCCGTCGTGTCCGTGCACTGGCCTTTGCCGGCGCAGGTGCCCTGCTTGCAGTAGTCGTTCTGTGTGCACGGGTCGCCGTCATCGCACGGTCCGGCGTTGTACGGGTTGGAGCAAACGCCCTTGAGGCAGACGTTGTCTGTGCACGGGTCGCCGTCGTTGCAGTCGGTGTTCTTGACGCACTGCGGTGCCACGTCGGGCGCGGCGTCGTCGGCGACGTCCGTCTTGGACTGCACATCTGAGGTGTCGACGCCCCCGTCCGTGCCCGTCGCGTCCGAGCCCAGCGCGGCATCGTCCGTCGCCGCGTCCGTCGCAACGTCTTCGCCGGTCTGATCCGCGGTCTTGGACGAACTGCACGCGAGCGCGCTCGTCGCCAACAGCGCCAACACAACCATCGGCAAACGCCGCTTGAGCACCATGAGGGCCATCTTCATCGCAAACTCCGTCTATTTTGGCTGCACGCCGCAAGGCCAACACATGCCCGGATGGGTCAACGCGGCGCGCGGGATGATACGGGTGGGCTGGAGGATGCGCAACTTGTTGCGGAAAAGCCCGCGTCGCTGCTACTGACGCGCAACGCTGCGCGCGCAAAGCGTCGCGAGCGCGAGGATCGCCGTCTGCGGATTCACGCCAGTCGCCGTCGGAAAGACGCTGGAATCGGCGATGTAGAGCTGCGCGACCGTGTGGTGGCGGAAATCGGGGCGAACGACCGCGTGCGCCGGGTCGGTCGCCATGCGGCACGTGCCAAAGAGGTGTGTGATGGCGCCGTGATAGGCGTTGGCCTGGCGCGGGCCGTCCGTCTCAAACCGCGCCATCTCGCGCGGATCAGTGACGACGGGCGCCCAGCCATGCACGCCGGGCAGGACCCGCTCAGCGCCGGCAGCAAAGAACATTTCACCCAGCACGCGGACGCCCCGGCGAATGCAGTCGACATCCCGCGGCGTCAGGCTGTACTGGATGATCGGCCGGCCACGCCACCCCAGCCGCACGCGGCCACGTCCCTGCGCGCGCACCGCCACGCCCCAGTGTGCCTCATGCGCGAGCTGGTCGAGGTTGCGGGCGAACGCCCGTCCCATGCCGTCCATGCGGCTGGCGATGATCGACGGGTCATAACCCAGCGCCTCAAACTTGATGCCGTCCTTGCGCAGGCCGATGACTTCGTGGCCCTGCGTCGCGCCGTTCCACATCCGGACGGTTTCCTTGAACTGCCCCACCACCGCCACGCCCGGATGCGCCTGCAAGTTGTGGCCGACCGGCCCGTGGCGAATCCCGCTCTTGAGCAGCAACAGCGGCGTCTGGATGGCGCTGGCGGCCAACACGACCGCGTGGCGCGCCTGGACCGTCACCTTGCCGCCGCCCGCCGCTTGGCCGATGACGCCAACCGCGCGGCCGCCCTCGGTCTGCACCGCAGTCACCGTCACGCGGCTGAGGATCTGCGCGCCGTGCTCGCAAGCCAGCGGCAGCAACGTCAGGTCCATCGACTGCTTGCGGCCGTGCGGGCAGCCCTGCAGGCAGCGGCCCAAGCCTTCGCAGCCGCGCGTGTTGCGGGAAATGGCGCGATGCTCCAGCCCCAAGGCGACTGCGCCCTTGGCCATCAGCAGGTTCTTTGGCCCGGCGACGCTCGCGCTTGTCGGCGCGATCCCCAGGTCCTGCTCGATGCCGTCAAAAAGCGTACGCAATTCGTCGGCATCCAGCGTGCCCGCGAGCCCGGGATCTGCCGCCACCCAGCCCGCGCGTACGTCTTCCGGCAGCCGCCAGGAAATCGCGCCGTTGACCACGGAAGTCCCGCCAACCGCGCGGCCCTGCAGCACCGGCATCGGCGCGTTGCCCAAGGCGACGTTAGCGCCCATGTCGCGGTACAGCATCGCCATCGAGGAGAAACCGTCGACGGGGTAGTCGCGCGGCTGCACCCATGGCCCTTCCTCCAGCAGGACGACGCGCAGGCCAGCCTCCGCCAGTGTGCGCGCCGCCGCTGCACCTGCCGGTCCCGTGCCGACAATCGCCACGTCGCATGCCACGTGATGCGCGGTGGCGATTGTCGTCCCGTCGAGCACGTTCATGGCACGACTCCAAGCGCGCGGCGCGACGCCGGATCGCGAAACAGCGCAAAACACGCGATGACCTTGAGCGTCGCGGCCAACTGGCGCAGGAGAAAAACGTTGGTCCCGCCCATGCGGCTGAGAAACGCGTCGCGCTGGTCCATGGACAGCGCGAAGAACGGCCGGAAATAGCCGGGCAACACCAAGGGCAGCCACGTGAACGTCCAGGTCGTCGCGCGCAGGCCCAGACGCAGCAGCGGCGGCGCGGCGCGGGCGAGCTCGGGCCAGAACACCGCGAGGTCGACGCCCGGCAGCCCAGCGCGATCCGGCAGATCCGGCACGGTCGCGTTCAGCAGCAGCCGGAGCCAACGCATTTCAATCGCCAGCCAGCCGTTCATACGCCACCGCCTTGCGCCGCGACGAACTGCGCGACTTCCGCCTGGAACACGCCGATCAGCGCCTGCACTTCCGCCTGCGTCGCCACGGACGCCTTGAAGTTGAAGTTCAGCGTCGCGGCACCGTCGTAGTTGGTCAGCGTAAGCACAATCGCCGTGCGCGGAATCAGCGGCGTGGCAACGCGCACGTCGGTCACCTGCCAATCCGGGCCTTGGAGGCGCGGAATCGGGATCGCGAGCACGTTGCTGAAGTTGAGGTTGACGACAGTGCGCGGCGAGCTGAACAGCAGCTTGCGAAAGTCAGCCATCTTCAGCGTCAGCGCGAACCAGCGCTCAAAGAGGTAGCGCTTCAAGTGCGCGCGGCGGTCGTTCTGCGCCTTCACCTGCCGCTGGATCTCCGGCATCACGTCCGCGATGCCGTGAAACCGCGTGAAGTCGATGTCCGGAATGTGAAACGCCAGATGGTTGGCGAACGAGCGGAACGGCTGCCCACGCGGCCGGGTCTCGGCGGCGGTCGTCGCGTTCATCCGCGTCACTTTGATGCCCTGCGCTTCATTCCAGTGCTTGTTGGCGACCAGGAACGCCGCCGCCATCATCCAGTTCAGGTTGCCGCCCGCACGCTTGGCCGCGTCTTTCCAGGCGCCAAGCTGAACCGCCGACAGCGGCACGTGCAGCGTGCGATTGCCACCTGAATAGTCCAGCGACGCGTTCTGTTTGAGGACCGTCAGCGGTCGGCGCAGGGTCACAAACGCGCTGCGGACGTACTCGCCGATGCCGGCCAACAGCAGCCAGAAACGCTGCCACGACGTCAGATCAAAGGCATCGAGTTCAGCGCGCCGTGGAATCACCGCCAGTTGCTGGAGCGTCGGCTGCGTGCCGGCCAGCGCGTGATTGAGGAACAGCGCGAGGTCCGGCAGCATCTCGATCATCGCCCGACCGTCCGCCAACCCATGGTGCTGCTTGACGAACAGCCGCGCGCGGTTGTCCGGCAGCCAAGCGAGGATGAGCTGCAGCGGCGGCCGCGTGAACAGGTCGAAGAACCGGTCGTGCACGCCCTCGCGCAGGCGGTCAATCGCGTCGGCGGGCTCGGCGCGCAAGTCGTGAAACTCCAGCAGGTGGTCCAGCGGCGGCGTCTCGGGCAGCGACCAAGCGAAATGTTTCGCGGAATCCTGCGTGCCATCGAGCGGGACCACCGTCGCGGCGCAAGTCGGATAGGCGACGCACAGCCACTGCAGCGCTTGGCGGAGCGCGTCGGGCGGCGGCTGGCCGTCGATCAGCAGCTCCCACGTCGGCGCGTTGGAACAGCCCAGCGGCCCGCTCGTCGCGGCCAGGCAAGCCTTGTCCAGATACTCAAACGGGAGCATCGCCATGGGCCGCCTCGGCTATTTGCACGGCCCCAGAAGGTCACTGAGCGTCTTCTGGCGCTTGGTGATGTACTCCGCGAGGCTCACGTAGTTCGCATCGAGCTGGTTGGCCGTGTAGATGCCCTTGGGGTCGCTGTAGACAAACGGCTTCAGCGCCGTCTGGTACGACTCCACGATCGGCAGCAGCGTCGACGCCTTGAACAGCCCGCACTGCAGCGACTGGAACTTCGCCAGCAGCTTGGCCTTGAGCACGGGATTGGCCCAAATGCGCAGGTAGAGCTGATCGGTCCGATCGCCGCACCACGCGTTCGGCGGCCCCCACGGCGTCAGCAGGTCGTACCACGCGTCCGCGAAGTTGCCGAACGTCAGGTCCACGCCCGTCGCGATGAGGTGGAACTTCTTGGTCTTTTCATCGCCATAGAACGTGAAGTTCTGGCCCGCGGAGGCGAAACCGTCCAGATTGGAGAGCAGCGCGTCGACGGCGTAATCCGCCAACAACTCGTCCGTGTAGAAATACTGATCGAGCACGGCCGGCAGCTGGTCATCCGTCGCGTTGGTGATCGCCTGCGCGGCATCGACGATCGCCTGCGCGTCGCCGGGACTGCCCACGTACGCCGGTTTGAGCGCCGCGCACCCGCCGGCCGCTGGACAGTCGATGCCCATGCAGCCGACGACTGGCTCAAACTTGGTGCCGTCATTGTTGCCAAAGAAGTTGTGGAAGAAGCGCTTGTCGACGCTCTCCTGCAGCTCATACGGGCCAAAGTCCGCGCCGTTGATCGTGACGTGCGCCCAACTGAAATGCGGTCCGTTGCCGCCGATCGCCCGCAGCATCGCGCCCGCGATCGGTTCGCGGATGAACGTGGGGTCCTGGCCGGACGCTTTGAGGCGGAACGCCTTTTCACCCTGCGGGCCCATGCCCGTAGTCACGAACTGGTCGAACTTCACGCGCACGTTTGGCTTGGCGGGGTTGTCGATCTGGCTGCCGTTGCCAAAACCCTTGATGCCGGCGGATGCGTAGGCCACGCCATCGATTTCCACGTCGGCTTGGTACCAGTTGTAGACCTTCATGCTGTCCGGCTTGTCGACGCCCGCCATGTAGGCGGTCCAATCCGCGGCGTTCAACGTCAATTTCACTTCATGGATGCCCTGGACGTCAAAAAGTGAAGCGGCGGGCGTGATCGCCGTGATTTCAGAAGGCAGGCCGCCGCCCACGTCCGCGATGACGTCGCTCTTGGCTGCGTCAGGGACATCTGGCGCATCCGGCGCATCGCCTGCCGCATCCGTATCGGCGGTGTCCGAACCGACCGCGTCACCAACGTCTGCCGTGTCGCCTGCATCGGTCGCGTCTGGGGCGATCGCGTCCTTGCCCGACGGATGCCAGTCGGCAAACTCCGCGTCATCCACGGCGTCGGGGTCGCCCGCCGGCGTTCCCGCATCAGAGCCGCACGCGCCCAAGAGCAGGAGCATTCCTGTCATCACCCACAGATTCGCCAACCGCATGCGTCCTCCGTCGTTCACAGTCCGCACGATAACCTATCGCGCACGAGCCGGCCAATTGCGAACTACTGGCGCCCTTGACCGTCATGCCGTATCGTTGCGCGACCCGCGGAGGGCGGACGTATGCTGCGTTTTTGCCTGTACAGTTTGCTCTTGATCGCACTCAGCGGATGCACTGACGCGCCCGAGGCGCACCCGGAAGTCACGCTCACGCCCGGCGTCGCGCAGTTCCGCACGCACGGCGACTACTTTGAGATCGACCGCGGTCAGGGCTGGCAGACGTTCATCGTCAACGGCGTCGATCTCGCCATCGCGAAGCCGGGCTTCTACCCGGGCGATCTGGCGGCGAAGCGGGACGACTACGACCGCTGGCTGGCCGGCATCGCCGACATGGGCGCCAACGTCATCCGCATTTACACGCTCCACTATCCGGTGTTCTACGAGGCGCTGCGCGACTGGAACGTCAATCATCCGGACAAGCCGCTCTACCTGCTGCATGGCATCTGGCTGGATGAACGCGAAGACGGCGACTACATGACCGATTCGACCGCGCTTTTTGAGGATGAAATCCGCAAGGACATCGACGCCATCCACGGCAATGCCGACATCGCGGAGCGTTTTGGCAAGGCGTCCGGGCACTACACCGCCGACGCCTCGCCGTGGCTGATGGCCTGGCTGCCAGGTGATGAGATGGACGGCAACCTCGTGGCCAAGTCCAATCAGCTCTGGGCCGGCTACAACGAGTACAAGGGCCGCTATCTGCACATGAAAAAAGGCGGGCTGCCGCTGGAAGGCTGGGTCGCGCACGAGATGGACACGGTGCTGGCCTACGAGCACGACCGCTACGACGTGTTCCGACCGATTGGCTGGTCGAGTTGGCCGGCGCTGGACCCGATCCACCACCCGACCGAGTCGCCGAATTTTGGCCAGGACATCGTGGACTGCGATTTTGGCCAGTTCGAACTGGTGGCGCCGTATGACAAGGGCATCTTTACCAGCTACCACATCTACCCGTTCAACCCCGAGTTCATCATCTACGACCCGAACTACGACAAGACGCTCGATGCGGCTGGCGCGGTCAACAGCTACCTCGGCTACATGAAGGACCTGAAATCGCGGCACAAGGGTCTGCCGGTGCTCGTCGCGGAGTACGGAATTCCGTCCAGCCAGGGCGTCGCGCACGTCAATCCGTACGCCTACAACCACGGCGGATACAGCGAGGCGGAGCAGGCGGACATCGTCTACGACCTCTACCACAGCTGCCTGGAAGCCGGCATGGCGGGCACTGTCGCGTTTGAGTGGATCGACGAGTGGTTCAAGCGCACGTGGGTGACGACGCCGACGATGCTGCCCGCGGATCGCGGCCGGCTGTGGCCGGACATGATGAGCCCGGAGGAGAATTTCGGCATCCTGTCGTACTACCCGCTGCCGGACTGGTCCAAGACCGTCGATGGCAAGCTCGGCGACTGGACGGACACGGACTTCTTCGCCGCGCAGCAATCCAACGCGGCGTTGGTCGGCGGGCAGCCGAAGCTTGGCGGGGAGAACCCGAACGCGATCACGGCTGTGCAGGTTGCGGCGGATCCGGCGTTCCTGTACCTGCGCATCCAGTTCGCGACCGCAAAGACGCCTGATCTGAGCCAGCTCCAGCTGTTCATCGGCCTGTCGACAGCGGAAGGCGATGTGGGCAATCACCAGTTGGGCGCGCTGACGATGTTCTCGGACACGACGCTGACGACCGCGCAAGGGCTGGGCTTTGAGTCGATGGTGCTGCTGGATGGCGACACGCGCGAGCTGCGGATCGACGCGGCGTACGACGCGATGCCGCGCATCAACGGCGAGAAGAAGACGGGCGGAACGCCGCTGGCGACGCACGACGGCCAATTCGCGCTGCAGAACCAGCTCGTCAACAACAACGCGCAGTACATGGCGATGGACGTGGAAGTCGACGGCAAGCAATGGCCGCCGCCGCCCAAGCAGTTCCACCCGTGGGGCAAGCTGCAGGTCGGCAACGCGCTGACGAACACGCTTGCGAACGTCCAGCCGGGACCCAACGGCGTGCTGGAAATTCGCCTGCCATGGCACGCGATTTGGGTCACGGACCCGTCCAGCCGCAGCATCCTCTGGGATGACCCGGCGACGCCTGACTGGGACGTCAAAGTGACCGAAGGCATCCGCGTGTTTGTGGCGACGGCGCAAAAGACCGGGGATCACTACCGGCTCCTCGACGCCGCCCCGCGCGCCGCCGTGCAAGGCGCGACGATTGCCGCCGATCTGCTGCCGCTCTTCTCCTGGGCGACCTGGGATACGGTGCCGAACGTCGTCGAGCGTCGGAAGCCGCTCTTCTACGCGCTGAAAACGGCGTTTGCGGAGAATCCGTGATGATGCGTCGCCTCGCCGGCTTGCTGTGCAGCTGCTTCCTTGCGACGTCCGCGTTCGCCGCGACGATTCCCAACGCCGGTTTTGAGCAGGCGGACGCCGACGGCGGCGCGGGTCCGGCCTACTGGTCGACGGACCAGTGGGGCGGCGTCAAGGCGACGTTCACCTGGACGATGGCAGGCCATGCCGGCCGCGGCGCGCGCGTGGACGTGACGGCTGACGGTGGCGGCGGTGACGCCAAGTGGTGGGGCGTCGACTTCGCCGCCGATGGTCAGGACAAGACCTACCAGGTCGGCGACTGGTACCGCGCGACAGTGCCAAGCACGTTGTTGCTGTGGGTGCGCTACGCGGACGGCACGGAGTCGTACATCACCGCAACGACGCTGCCGCCGTCCGACAAGTGGGCCCACGTCAACGCCATCGTCACCGTGCCTGAAGGCGCCCAGCGGCTGCGCGTGCTGCACACCGTCGGCCAAATCGGCACGCTGGAGATCGACGACGTGTCGTGCCAGGGCAACGAGGGCAGCACCACGCCCGTTACCGGCAAGTTCAAGGCCACGGTCTCGTTCACTTTTGATGACGGCTGGCTGTCCGCGTACAACATGCTGATTCCGCGCCTCGACAAGAAAGGCTGGAAGGGGACGAACTTCATCATCACGACCTACCCGGACAAGCCGGGCTACCAGTCGGACTACATCCTGTCCAAACACGTGAAATCGCTGATGGATCGCTGCCATGAAGTGGCCAGCCACACGCTGACGCATCCGGACTTGACGACGCTCACGGCGGCGCAGTGGTCGGCTGAGGTCTTCGACCCGATCGCCACGCTCAAGAGCTGGGGTTCCGGCGCGCTGGGCATCGCTCCGCCGTTCGGCGCCTACAACGCGGATATCCTCACGGTGATGACCCAGCGCTACGCATACATGCGGACGCTGCATCCGGACGTCAACCAGCCGCCGTACAACGTCCACGAGTTGAACGGCCACGTCCTGACCAACACCTCCAAGGACAACGAACTGGAAGAGTTGCTGACCCGCGCGGAGCAGGTGGACGGCGGCTGGGTCATCCTCGTGTTTCACCGGGCGTCAGCGGACGCGCCGAGCGATGCGTACGTGACGCCCGATCAGTTCCAGAGCTTCCTCGATCTCGTCGAGAAGCACGGCGCCAACGTCGAGACGATCGGCCAGCACCTGGGCCTGTACAAATGCGCGGAACTGCCGACCCAGCCGACGCTGGTGGTGGGCGACAAGACCCTGGACGCGCCGGCTCAGGCAACCGAAGCGACGCTTGCGGCGGCGGATGCATCGGCGGCGGGCGGGTGTCAGGCGGGCGCGCGACCGCAGGGGATGTGGCCGCTGATGCTCGCGTTCCTGCTGCTGGGACTGCGGCGCTCCGCGACAAAGTTCAATGTGCGACCGTAGTAGTCGGATTTAGCTTGGCACGCCGCGGTCGGTCCCCTACACTGCGCACGCCGGCCGCATGCGGTCGAGAGGAATCAGCCCATGGGCGGCGTCAATCCGTATCACAAGTCTACTGACATCCCGCCTGCGAAGCGGCCGTTCACCGTGCGTCTCGCCGGGCATCCGACGTTGATTGAGGTGCGGCCTGAGCAGCTGCCGTTTGGCCGCGACGGTCGTCCCGGCTCGCTGCTGGACATCCTGTTGAACGGCGCGCACGTGGAAATCGACCACGCGTGCGGCGGCGTGAATGCCTGTTCGACGTGCCACATCGTCGTCAAGCAGGGCCTGCAGAGTTGCTCGCCCGCCGATGAAGCGGAAGAAGACATGCTGGACACGGCACCGGGCCTGACGCCGCAGTCGCGCCTCGCGTGCCAGTGCGTGCCGGACGGCAGCCAGGATCTCGTCGTGGAGATTCCCAGTTGGAATCGCAACGCCGTCAAAGAATAGCCGAGCCGGAGTTTGACCATGGATGAGCGCACGTTTCGCACCGTTGTTGAGGCGATCTACGCCAAGGTGCTCAAGCGCCTCGACCTGGAAGATCCGGACGTGATTGAGGGCGAGACCAACGCGGGCGTGGTGCGCATCCGCAGCGGTCGCGGTCAGGTCTACGTGCTCAACGTGCAGCCGCCGCTTCAGGAAGTGTGGTACGCCGCGGGCGATCGCGCGTGGCACTTCAAGCAGGCCGGCGATCGCTGGGTGGATCCGCGCAACGGCGACGATCTCGGCGCGGTGCTGGATTGGACCGTGAGCCAGGCCGCCGGCAAGCCGATTCAGTTTGCGCTGTAGACGCCGCCCCGACGGCTTCTGTACCATCGGCGCATGAAATTGCCGCCCCGCATCACCGCTCCGTTTCGCTTCATCGCCAGCCTTTCGCTGGTCTTCAGCCTCAGTGCGATGCTGGACGCCCGCAATGCCGCGGCGTTTTCCGTCAACACGCACCGCTTCATCACGGAGCGCGCGCTGCGCGGGATCATCCCGATCGGCAACATGTCGGGCCTGCCCGAGGATTCCCTCATCAACTTCTGGGTCTGGTTCGGGGAGACCTCAGCCGTTGACGAGATGAAGGCGGGCGATCTCGATGGTTGGCGTTTCCGTCAGCACTTCCCGGTGCCGCAATCGTTCGCCGCGGCGGCGGTCCGCGGGTATCTCGGCCTGAACTTTGACGTCCGGCGGAAGATCACCGGCCTGGACACCATTGACGGCCTGAACGGCACGGAGCGCTTTGACGCCCATATTCAAGGCTCCGCGCTCCCGGATCTGGACGGCCGCAATCAGGACCGCATCCTGCTGGACCGGCACGGCGATCCGATGCACCTGAAGTCCGGGCGGATGGTGCCGTTTGACCCGATGACGCTGAACATGGGCGAGATGACCGGCCTCTCCAGTCAGGCCCATGCGCACTATCAGCTTGCCGCGGACAAGCCGTCGGACGACATCGAAGTGCTGAAGAAGGAGCCGTGGAATTTCGTTATGGCCATCGGCTTTCCCGGACCGGTGACGACCTACGCCGCGTGGATGGCGCAGATGCACCTGGACGTGTCGACGCTGGCGGAATTCTGGGGCCACGTGAAGATGACGAGCGCGGCAGAGCCGATCCAGGTCACTTGGCTCGCCGCGGGGATGCATTACGTCGAGGACGCCGCGGGGCCGTTGCATACGGTGCAGATCGGCAGCTACGAGCTGTTCAAGCGCGCCAAGCTCGCCTTCTGGGCCGAGGCGGTGAAAACGTGTGGCGGTTACTGCGGCACGCTGCCGTCTTTCCCGAAGATCGGCCTCGGCTTTCTGCACAACCACCACTTGATGGCGGAAGCGTGGCTGGAGGATCAGGTCTACAACGCGATCGCCAAGCGCCCGGCGCACCCGGAAATCGTCAAGGCTTGGGCGGCGATGGATCAGGACGATCCCGAGTTGATGGCGGCGCTGGGCGACAAGCTCAAGCCGTATATGGATGGACCGACCAAGCCGGCGCCGTGGGAGGACGGCCGCGGTCTGGCGACGGTGCTGGTGGAGACCGAAGCGAAGCTGGCGTCCCGCGATGGCGCGGCGCTGTATGAGGCAGCGCTGCTGGCGGGCGCGCCGACGCTGACGGCGCTGGGGACGTACTTGCCCGATGACGCAGGCTGGCACGCCGAGTATCTGGGCGACAGCAAGGATCCGACCGTCAAAGCCGCGATCGACACGATGGCGCGCATTCAGGCCAAGTCGCTCCGGCGCGCGGCAACGGCGGTGCGGATCTATTACAAGGCGCTGGACACGGCGAGCATTGACGCGTCCGGCCGACGGCTGCGGCGGGCGTGCCTCGACAATCTGGAAGCAGCGGAGAAGCGCCGCGAGAAGTACGCCGCGAATCCGCCCCCGGATGCGGTCCATGTGGTCAAGGATCCGTGGTTCCTGGCTGGCGATCTGCTCGGTTTTATTGTGTTTCTCGCGCTGATTCGGCTGCTGATCCGGCGTCTGGACCGCAGCAAGACCACCTGACCGGGACCCTCGCGATGTCGACCCTCCTGCTCCTCCTGGCCAGCAACGTCTTCATGACGCTCGCGTGGTACGGCCACCTCCGCTTCAAGAACGTGCCGCTTTGGCAGGCCATCCTGGTCAGCTGGGGCATCGCGTTTTTTGAGTACTGCCTGCAGGTTCCCGCCAATCGCATGGGCTACTTTGGCAAGTACAGCGCGTTCCAGCTGAAGATCCTGCAGGAAGTGCTGACGCTGGCGGTCTTCATGGTCTTTGCGGTGTTGGCGCTGGGCGAAACGCCGCGCTGGAATCACGGCGTGGCGTTTGCCTTGATCCTCGCGGCCGCGTGGTTCGGTTTCCTGCCAACGGGCGCGAAATAGCCGCCGTCAGATGGCCAGACCCTGCTGGTCAAACACGCCCTCAAACAGGATGCCGCTCAAGTAGCGCTCACCGGAGTCCGGCAGGATGACCACGATGGTCTTGCCGTCAAACTGGCCTGACCGCGCCAAACGCGCCGCAACCGCCGCCGCCGCGCCGCAGGAGATGCCCGCGAGGATCCCTTCTTCGCGCGCAAGCCGACGGGCGTACTCAACCGCCTCTTCGTTCGTCACCTGTTCAACGCGGTCGACAATCGACAGGTCCAGCGTCTCAGGAATGAAGCCCGCGCCGATGCCCTGGATCTTGTGCGGTCCCGGGACGATTTCCTGCCCCGCGAGCTTCTGGCTGATGACCGGACTCGCGACCGGCTCCACCGCCACGGCGAGAAACGGCGCGCCGGCTTTTTGCTTCTTGATGTAGCGCGAAACACCGGTGATCGTGCCGCCCGTGCCCACGCCGCTCACGAGCACGTCAACCGCGCCATCCGTGTCATTCCAGATCTCCGGACCGGTCGTCTTCTCGTGGATCGCCGGATTCGCCGGATTCTTGAACTGCTGCGGCATGAAATACTTCGGGTCGCTCGCGGCGATCTCCTCCGCCTTGGCGATCGCGCCCTTCATGCCCTTGGCGCCTTCGGTCAACACCAGCTTGGCACCCAACGCGGCGAGGATCTTGCGCCGCTCTACGCTCATCGTCTCCGGCATGGTCAGCGTAATCGGATAGCCGCGCGCCGCCGCAACGTACGCGAGCGCAATGCCGGTGTTGCCGCTCGTCGGCTCGATGATTTCCTTGCCCGGTCCGAGCAAACCGCGCTCTTCCGCGTCCCAAATCATCGCCGCGCCGATGCGGCACTTGACCGAGTACGCCGGATTGCGGCCCTCGATCTTGGCCAGAACCGTCACGTTCGGATTGTCGATGATGCGGTTCAGACGGACCAACGGCGTGCGGCCAATGGATTGGGAATTGTCTGGATAGATGTTGCTCATGGTGCGGTCCTTGCTGGGAAAGAAAATCGCGAAAAGCTGTGGGCGCAGCATGGGGAGAGCCCCGCGTGCCGTCAAGGTCAATAACAAGGCCAGCCGCTAATGTCAACTACGGTGATAGGGTTTATCTAGTACGGCGCGGAAAACGCCGTGGTCGGTCGTTCTGGCCTCGCGGACGACGGGCAAATCCGCTACGCTCGCAACAGGTCAGCCACCCGGACGGGACGCGATGCTCCAGCCGCTGCGCAAAATTCTGGTCGTGCAACACGTGCCGCATGAGCCGCTCGGCACGCTCGACCGGCTGTTGCGCCACCACAAGATCCGCATCAAATTCGTCAACTTCTCGCGCACGCCCGACGCAGTGCCCGATATCGCCGGGTATGACGCGGTCATCGTGCTCGGTGGGCCGATGAACGTCGACGAGGGCCATCTGCACCCGCACTTGTTGACGGAGATGCGGCTGCTGGAAGCTGCGCTGCGCGCCAACCTGCCGATCCTGGGCATCTGCCTGGGCGCGCAGTTGCTGGCGCACGTGCTCGGCGCGCGCGTGGGGCGCAATCGGTCACAGGAGCTGGGGTGGCATGAAGTGCGGCTGACGGCGGCGGGACGCGGCGACCAGGCGCTCCACCATCTGGGCGACGGCAAGCAGGTCTTCCACTGGCACGGCGACATGTTCGCGATCCCGGAGAGCGCGGTGCTCCTGGCGGAGAGCGATCTGTGCGCGCATCAAGCCTTCCGGTACGGCGCGCACGCCTACGGCCTGCAGTTCCATCTGGAGGCTGACGAACCGGTCATCGACCGGTGGCTGCGCGTCTACCAAGCGGATCTGGCCGCGGCGGAGGGCTTGGAGGCGGGTCAGCGCATTCACTTGGCCACGCGCACGCACCTGCCGCCGATGCGTGCGCTGGGCGACGCCGTGTTTGCCGACCTGTTGCGCGCGTTTGGCTGGCAGGATCGCGTCAGTCCGGTGCAGTTGGGCCACCGGATGACCGTGCCGATTCCGCGGCTGGATTGACTACAAGCTCCCGGCCGCCACCGCCGCGACGTGCGAATTCTGGTGCATCGCGTTCTCCAGCGCCTGCCGCAGCGAATCGACGCTCGGCGGCTTGGCGAGGCGCCCGGCGAACATCGGCTCGCCTTCGCCGTCCGCGCGCTCGACCCAGCCGGTCATCAGCACGACGGGCAGGTTCGGCCACCCCTTGCGGATGTGGCGCGCCAGGTCGCGGCCATTCATGTGCGGCATGCCCAGGTCCGTCAGGACGACGTCAAACGGCCTGTCCGTCGGCATCCCCCGCAGCGTCTGGAGCGCGCTCTCCGCCGACGCCGCAACCGCCGCCTCATGCCCCAGATGCGCGAGCATGCGGCCCATCACGCGCAGCACCAGCGGCTCGTCGTCCGCAACCAGCACGCGCCGCGACCGCACGGGCGGCGCGCTCTGAGGCGCTTCCTCGGGCAGCTGATCGTGGACAAGCGTCAACTCCAGCGCGACCGTCGTACCAGCGCCGAGCGCCGAACGGATGTCCAGGCGGCCGCCATGCTGATCCGCCGCCATTTGCGCGGCCGCCGGGTTCACGCCGTGCCACAAGCAGGAGCGTCTGCACGCGATCAGCCGGCTCGCGGGGAATCAAGAGCGCGGACCGCATGCCAAGCCGCTGAACTCCTGGCGAAGCCAGCCGAACAGCCGCTCCACTTCCGCGTTGACGAACCGAATGGCGCCTCAATCATCTGTGCGGATCACAGCGTCAAGGACGCCCGCCAACAGGTGTTCGAACGTCGAGAGGGACACGCGTCCGCCAATGGCCAGATGGTTTAAGCCTGCCTGCGTCTGAGCAGGCGGCCCGCCACGCGTCAATGGCACCCGTCAACGTTTTGCCGGCCGATTCTGGACTTTTCCCGCTTGGCTCAAGCCTTCGCGGTCAGTGATGACCCAGCGTTTGGTCTCGCCCCGGATGCAGCCGTCACGTTCCAGTTCGCCAAGCGCCCGGCACGCCGTCTCCTGCGCCAGGCCCACGACGCCCGCCAGATCCGCGAGCGTAATGTTCTTGGGCACACACAGCTGGCCATCGTCGCACTGCCGCACGTGCCGGGTCAGCCACGCCGCAACCTTCGCCGTCGACCGCACCGTGCCGAGGCATACCTGCAGCGCGCGCGCCTCGCGCAGTTGGCCGATGAGCCGCCGTGTCATGTACCTGCCCAACTGCGGCGAATACTTGAGCGCCTCGACCATGTCCAACTTCGGCACGCCACAGACTTCAGCCGAGCGCAGGGCAATCGCTGAGACGTTGTGGATGCCTTCATCGAGCGTATCCAACCCCAGCATTTCGCCGGCGCCAAAGACGCCCAACACGTGCTCACGGCCGGTCGTGTCCACGGTCACGATCTTCATCGAGCCGGAGCGAACTGTGTAGACGCCCGTCGCCGCCTCACCTTCGCGAAAGAGCACTTCGCGCGCCTGCAGCTTGCGCGCCACCGCGCGTTCGCACACGGCGCCGGCAGCAGCATCGCCAGCCATCAACGCGCTGTTGAATATGCATTCGGTGCAGCCTGAGGATCGGGCGGGCTTGTTGGATGCGGTTTTCAATCTATCACCCGAAGTCGGGGCAGTTTCCTGCTGCTGCGGACAGGCCGTAGCTGCCGATGAACTGCGTCAGAAGGTACCGCCGTGGCGGCTCATGTCATTGACGGTCGTCAAACTTCTTGGCCCCGTCGCCCCGGACCGCGCAAACCACCTGCACAACTTCACGGGTCGTCAGTGTTGCGTTGGACCACGCAGAAACGCTGTCTGGGGCGTTGGCTGTGCTGACTCGACCAGTCAGCGGTGACGCGCGCTAGTGGCCGCGATGGCCCGACGGCTTGGCGTGCCAGATGCGCAGGCACAAGAGAAAGCCGATGACGCCAAACGGGAAGAGAAAGAGCGGCCAGTAGCTCCAACTCCGGGTGGTCAGCCAGCCGAGCGCGACGGATTGGAGCGCGGTGCCGAGGTACACAAAGCCGTCAATGACGCCGACCGCCGTGCCCGCGCCCTGCTTGCCGCCAAAGTCCATGGTCGCGGTGCCTGAGAGGACGCCATGCACGCCGATGACCGACAGGCTGACGAGGAACGCCATCAGGCCGAGCCAGAGCGCGGAAAGCGGCAGCACCGGCTGATCCTTCAGGAGGCGCTTGTCGCCGGCGCGCTGGACAGGCAGCGGATCGCGGAGCGCAATGGCCTGATCCACGCCGCCGCGGTGGATGCGCGCCGGAATTGTCGTGACGGTGGCGACGACCTTGCCGGTCGGCTTTTCGCCCGTGCAGGCGCACGTCTCCGCGTTCCAAACCGAGTCCTGACACACCGGCGGCACGCACGCCACCGCCGGCGTCACGTCCGCCCAGCCCTTGACCGGCTTGCCGGCGATCTCCAGGACCTCGTCCCCGGCTTGCAGGCCGCTCTTGGGATCGGCGACAGCGACGACGTTGGTCGGCGGCGCCAGCGCAAGCCACATGCCCACGGCGAGCACGCCCAGCAGCGCGTACAGCCCGCCCGCGACAGGACCGCGGCGGCTCTGGAAGAGCAGGTCGGAGAGCCAGCCTGCCAGATTGCCGCCGACGACGCCGGCGATGAAGAGCAAGCCGCCCCAGCCACCTTGGAAGAACGGCAC
>CAINLT010000351.1 GCA_903850505.1 uncultured Myxococcales bacterium
GCAATGACAGCGACAAGGCCATCAATCCCAAGGCGACCGAGATCTGCGACGGCGTGGACAACGACTGCGACGGCACGACCGACCCGGTCAACGCCGACGGCTGCACGCTGTGGTACGTGGACAAGGACGGCGACGGCTACGGCACCTACGGCGCGGCGTCCAAGTGCCTGTGCAACGGCATCACGGGCTACGCCAACCAGGGCGGCGACTGCGCGGACAACGACCCGGCGGTCAATCCCGGCGCCAAGGAGATCTGCAACGGCAAGGACGACGACTGCGACGGCGTCAAGGATCCCAAGAACACCAGCGGCTGCGTCCTGTACTACGTCGATCAGGACAGCGACAGCTACGGCGTCAGCGGCCTCTCGCAGTGCCTGTGCGGCGCGGACGGCCTCTTCAGCGCGACGGCCAAGGACGACTGCAACGACAGCAACGCGCTGGTCAACCCCGGCATGACCGAGTTGTGCAACGGCATCGACGACAACTGCAATGGCCAGACCGACGAAGGCCTCATCGCTACGTACTACACCGACAACGACTTGGACGGCTATGGCCAGACCGCGTCTGGCGTCAGCCTGTGCGGTCCCGACGGCACGCACAAGGTCGCCACCGGCGGCGATTGCGACGACACGAAGGCCGGCGTCAACCCCGGCGCGGCGGAGACGTGCAACGGCATCGACGACAACTGCAACGGCTTGGTCGACGACGGCTTGCCGACGACGCTGTATTACACGGACGCGGATCTGGACGGCTACGGCGTGGGCGTCGGCAACTTGCAATGCGGCCCGGGCGGCGGCTTCCTGGTCACGGTCAACGGCGACTGCAACGACGCGGTGAAGGCCATCAACCCGGGCGCGGGCGAGATCTGCGACGGTTTGGACAACAACTGCAACGGCCAGACGGACGAGAACCTGACCGTCATGACGTACTACCAGGACATCGACGGGGACGGCTACGGCGGCGGCGCGGGCAGGAGCCAGTGCGGGCCGATGAACGGCTTCACGGTGACGCTCGGCGGCGACTGCAATGACAACGTGAAGGCGATCAACCCGGCGGTGTCAGAAGTGTGCGGGAACAATCTGGATGACAACTGCAATGGGCAGACCGACGAGGGCTGCTCCTCCACCCCCGCGGGGATGGTGCTGATTCCGGCGGGGACTTTCTGGATGGGCTGCAACGCGACGAAGGACACCGTCTGCGGCACGAGCGAGAGCCCACAGCACAAAGTGACGTTGTCGGCGTACTACATGGACGTGACGGAGACGACGGTCGCCCAGTACAAGGCGTGCGTCGATGCGGGCGTCTGCACGGTGCCGAGCTCGGTGCAGCCGGCGCTGTATGCGACGTATCCTGGGCTGACGACGAACCCGGTAAATTTCGTGAACTGGACGCAATCGCAGGCGTACTGCAAAATGGCGGGGCGCGGCGTTCGATTTGCCAACGGAAGCGCAGTGGGAGATGGCTGCGCGCGGCAGCTGCGAGAAGAACGGCAGCACGGCTGGCGACGCGGGCTGCGCGGCGGCGATGCGGACGTATCCGTGGGGCGAGCCGACTGCGACCTGTAGTTATGCGGTCATGTACGACGGCACGAACAGCGGCTGTGGCACGAACGCGACGTGGGCGGTGGGTTCCAAGACGGCTGGCGACAGTCCGTACGGGTTGCACGACATGGCTGGGAATGTCTTTGAGTGGAATCGGGATTGGTACGACACATACAGCGCGGGTGCGGTGACGGATCCAGTAGGGCCCGGCAGCGCCCCCGTCCGGGTCCTTCGTGGCGGCGGCTTCTGGGCCAGCGCTGGCTCCTTGCGCGCGGGCTATCGCACCAGCGACATCGTGTCCGGCACCTCCGGTGTGAGGGGCCTGCGGTGTATGAGGTCTTACCCTTGATCCCCTGTTGAACTTTCGCCTGAAAAGACGCGCTAGCGGCTTGTATTGACCGGGGAAAGCTGGACGGCACACCGAGACAGAACCGGCGCCGGGCGACCCGGACGGACCAACCACGTCACGACGCGCCAAAACCGGTCAGGCCGGAGGCCTGACCCTACCGGTGGTGATGGTCGACACCAACAATGGCCACGCGAAACGGGTAGGGACGGGCCTCGGGCCCGTCCGGTTACGTCGCGTTTCCATTGGGTTGGAACCACCGGTCCAGTGAGGCATTGGCTGTGAACGGCAACTTCAAGCGCCCGAGTCTTCTGGCGTTCCTGCCCGCAGCCAGTCGACACGATTCATGACGATGTGTTGGGCCTTGGCTTCACCCGCCGTTTGCCCAACCGCCCCCGCTTCCGTACACTCCGCCGGGGTTGTCACGGAGTCTTCATGCGCGTTCTCAAGTTTGGTGGTACGTCGGTCGGCAGCGCGGCGCGGATGCGCGATGTCTGTCACTTGGCGGAGAACGCGCTCCGCGAGACGCGCGTGGTGCTTGTGGCTTCTGCCGCGAGCGGCGTGACCAATCTGCTCATCGATGCGGTGACCAAGGCGGCGGACGGCGCGGCGATTGAGCCGTTCCTCGCCGCGTACCAGACCCGCCACCGGGCGATCCGCGATGAGCTGGCGACTGACCTTGCCGCCCACCTCCCGCAGCTCGACGCGACGCTGCAGCAGCTGAGCGACCAACTGCGCGACCTCCTGCGCGGCGTGTCGCTCCTGCGCGAGTGTTCCCCGCAGGTGCAGGCGCACGTGGCGAGCCTGGGCGAGCGCGCGTCGTGCGCGATCCTCGCGGCGCTGCTGGAGGCGCGTGGTCAGCCGGTTGTGCGTCTGGATCCCGTGCAGCTGCTGCTGTGCACGGGCGATCCGCTGTCGGCGACGCCGCAGATGCCGGAAATCTACAAGCGGTTCGCGCCGTTCCGTCAGGGCGACGCGCGGCTGGCGGTGATGCCGGGCTTCTTTGGCGGCGACGCGCGCGGCAAGACGGTGCTGCTTGGGCGCGGCGGTTCGGATTGGTCGGGCGCCATCGCCGCGGCGTCGGTCGATGCCGACCTGCTGGAAATTTGGACGGACGTGGACGGCATCTACAGCGCCGATCCGCGCGTGGTGCCAGAAGCGCGGCCGCTGCCGGAAGTGAGCTTTGACGAGGCGATGGAGCTCGCGCATTTTGGCGCCAAGGTCCTGCATCCCAAGACGATTGCCCCGGCGCGCGAGAAGGGCATCCCCGTGCGCGTCTGCAACACGTTCCGGCCCTCGGCGCCCGGCACGTTCGTGCGCGCGGTCACGCAGCCGTCCAGCCAGCCGGTGCGCGGGATTTCCTTCCTGCAGGACATCGCGCTGCTCAACGTCGCGGGTCCGGGGATGCAGGGCGTGCCCGGCGTGGCGGCGCGGATCTTTGGCGCGATGGCGCAGCGGGACATCTCCGTCGTGCTGATTACCCAGGCGTCCAGTGAATGCACGGTGTCGTTCTGCATCCGCGAGGTGGACGCGGACCAAGCCGCCCAAGCGCTGCAGGAGACTTTTGACGTGGAGATCGCCGCTGGGCGCGTCGATCCGATTGAAGTGCGCCGCGGGCTGGCGATCCTCTCGATTGTCGGCGACGGCATGCGCCAGCAGGTCGGCACGGCGGGGACGTTCTTCTCCGCGCTCGGCGCCGTGGCGTGCAACGTCGTGGCGATTGCCCAAGGCGCGTCGGAGCGTTCGGTCTCCGCCGTCGTGGAAGCGCGGCATGGCGATCGCGCGATGCGCCACGTGCACCACTGCTTCTTCCAGACGCGGCAGGTGATTGAGCTGCACCTGCTGGGCGTGGGCACCGTGGGGCGGCAGTTCCTGGAGCAGCTGGCGGCGCAGCAGGCGGCGCTGGCGGACAGTCCGACGGAGCTGCGGCTGTGCGGCGTCGCCAATTCCCAGCACATGCTGCTCGATCCCGGCGGCATCGCGCCGCAGCGCGCGCTGGAGCTGCTGGCCAAGTCGCGGGAGCCGGCGGACCTCGCGCGCATCTACGCGTCCGTGCACGAGCGGCTGCCCGACCAGCCGGTCATCGTCGATTGCACGGCGTCTGCCGACATCGCCGCGCAGTATCCGCAGATTCTCGCGGGCGGTCTGCACCTGGTGACGGCGTGTAAGATCGCCAACGCGTCGTCCATGGCGCACTACCGGGCGATTCGCCAGGCGGGGTATCGCCACGGTCGGCGCTTCCAGTACGAGACCAACGTCGGCGCCGGGCTGCCGGTCATCGACACGCTGCGCAACCTGCTGGCGGGCGGGGATCGCATCGTGCGCTTTGAGGGCATCCTGTCGGGCTCGCTGTCCTACCTGTTTGGCCTGCTGCAGGACGGCGTGGCGTTTTCAGAGGCGGTCCATCAGGCCAAGGCGCAGGGGTTCACGGAGCCGGATCCGCGCGACGACCTGTCCGGTCTGGACGTGGCGCGCAAGGTGCTCATCCTGGCGCGGGAGACGGGGAGCACGCTGGAACTGGCGGATGTGCAGGTCACGGGCGTGCTGCCGGCGGACTTCGACGCGACGGGCGACGTCGAAGCGTTCATGGCGCGGCTGCCGCAGCTGGACGACTATTTCCGCGACAAGATCGCGGGCTTGCAGGCCAAGGGCGAAGTGCTGCGTTTCATCGCGGCGTTTGATGCCGACGGCTGTCGCGCGGGCGTGCAGGCGGTCGGGCGCACGCACCCGCTGTTTGCCATGCGCGACGGCGCCAACGCGTTCTCGTTTCTTTCCAAGCACTATCAACCGCGACCGCTGGTTGTGCACGGCTATGGCGCGGGCGCTGCGGTGACGGCCGCGGGCGTGCTCGCTGACGTCCTCAAGCTGGCGACAATCCAGAACAACGCGTGGAGCACGCCATGACGATTCGCGCCTATGCGCCCGCCAGCATGGGCAATGTTGCCGCTGGTTTTGATGTCCTCGGTGCGGCTTTTGCGCCGATTGACGGCTCGCTCTGGGGCGACATCGTGGAGGTCGAGCTGGCCGACACGCCGTCATTTGCCTGCGTCGGGCCATTTGCCGATCGCCTGCCGCACAATCCCGCCGACAACCTGGTGCTCAAGGTCAAAACGTACTTTGAGGACGCGTGGCGCAAGCCGCTGCCGCCGCTGCGCATCGTGCTGCACAAGCTGCTGCCGGTCTCGTCGGGGCTTGGATCGTCGTCCGCGTCTGCGGTCGCTGCTGCCGTGGCGTTTGACGCGGTCGTTGGCGCGCATTTGTCGCGGGACATCCTGCTGCAGGTCGCCGCGCGGGCGGAGAGCGACGCATCGGGCGCCGTCCACCTCGACAACGTCGCGCCGTGCCTGCTGGGCGGGCTGCAGTTGTGCGCCGACGGTCGGGCGTTCGCGCTGCCGTGGCCCAAAGAGCTGCTCGTCGCGGTCGCCAGCCCGCAGTTGGAGCTTGCCACGCGCCAGGCGCGCGCCGTGCTGCCGCGGGAAGTGCCGCTGTCGCTGGCGATCGGCCATGCCGCCAACCTCGCGCATCTTGTCCACGCGCTGCACGTCCGCGATTTGCCGAGCATCCGCGCCTGCCTGCGCGATCTCATCGCTGAACCGCACCGCGCGTCGCTCGTGCCGGGATTCCGCCAGGCCCAAGCCGCCGCGCTCGCTGCCGGCGCATGGGGCTGTTCGCTGTCTGGCGCCGGTCCCGCGGTCTTCGCCGTCGCCGAACCCAAGGACGCCGCCGCCGTCGCCGACGCGCTCATCGCGGGTTTTGCCGCCGTCGGCGTGCCCGCCATCGCCAAGGTCTGCGGCATCGACACCCTCGGCGCCCGCGTCTTGCCATAAAGGAACCCATGGACGTCGTTTCGACCCGCAATCCGGCGCATCACGCCACGTTTCGCCACGGGCTGACCGCCAATCTGACGCCCGACGGCGGCTTGTGGATTCCGGCGCGCCTGCTGCCGTTCGCCAACCTGGACGCGCTGCTGGAGATGCCGCTGGCGGATCGGTGCGCGGAGATCCTCAAGCGCGTCATCGGCGACGAGTTCAGCCACGCCGATCTCGACGCGCTCGCCCACGATGCCTTCAATTTTCCGCTGCCGCTGACGCAGATCGACGAGCAAACGTACGCCCTGGAGCTGTTCCACGGTCCGACGCTGGCGTTCAAGGATTTTGGCGCGCGGCTGCTGGCGCGGCTGCTGCGGCTGCACGACGCTGATACGACGTCCGCGACGCCGCGGATGATCCTGACCGCGACGAGCGGCGACACCGGCGCGGCCGTGGCGCACGCGTTCTGGCGTCAGCCGGGCGCGCGCGTCGTCGTGCTGTACCCGCGCGGGCGGGTGTCTGAGATGCAGGAGCGGCAGTTCGCGGCGCTGGGCGACAACGTGCTGGCGCTGGCAGTCGACGGCAGTTTTGACGACTGCCAAGCCTTGGCCAAGGCGTGCTTCAACGACGCGGCGCTGTCCCGGGAGCTGCGGCTGACGTCGGCGAACTCGATCAACCTCGCGCGGATCCTCGCGCAGGTGCTCTACTATTTTGAGATCAGCGCGGCGCTGCGGGCGCGCGGGGTCCAGCAAGCGCCGGTCGTGTCCGTGCCGTCGGGCAATTTTGGCAACCTGTGCGCAGGGCTCTATGCGCAAAGGCGCGGCCTGCCGATGGGGCCGTTCATCGCGGCGACCAACGCCAATCGCACAGTCCCGGATTTCCTCCATGGTGGCGCATACTTGACAAAGCCGTCGGTCGCGACGCTGTCCAACGCGATGGACGTCGGCGCGCCGTCCAACTGGGAGCGGATCGCCGCGCTGTTTGGCCAGGACCGGGCGGCGATGCAGGCGGCGATGCGGTCGGATTCAGCGACGGACGCGGAGACGCGCGCCGAGATCGCCCGGCTGTGGCAGCTGGGCTGGCTGGCGGATCCACACGCGGCGGTGGCGTCGGCGGTGCTGCAGAAGCTGCGTAAACCCGGTGAGCTGGGCGTGTTCCTGGCGACGGCGCATCCGGCAAAGTTCCCGGACGCGGTCGTGGAAGTGACGGGCAGGGCGGTCGAGCTGCCGCCGGAGCTCGCGGCGCTGGTGCACCTGGAACTGCAGGCGGAGCCGCTGGAAAACGACGTGGTGGCATTGAAGCGGCGGCTGCGGGCGTGAACGCGGCGCGCGCCCCTTCCCGATCGGCGCGACACCCCGTACCATCGGCGTCCCAGCCCGCACCCGGAGCCGCACGACCATGAAAGAAAAACACCTGCGCATCCGGATTGAACAGTGCCTCACGCTGTCCAAGGCGTCGAATTGCCCGCGCCGCAAGTTTGGCGCGTTGCTGCTCAACCCCGACCGCAACGTCATCCTCATGGACGGCTACAACGGCGGCCCGCGCGGCGGCGGCGAACTCTGCGGCGGGGACGTCTGCCTGCGCGAAACCATGGGCATCAAGTCCGGCGAACGCACGGAAATCGGCTGCCACCACGCGGAAATGAACGTCATCTGCAACGCCGCCGCTTCCGGCGTCGCCACGCAGAACGCCTGGATCATCGTCACCGGCGAACCGTGCATGATGTGCGCCAAGCTCATCCACCACGCCGGCATCGCGCGCGTCATCGTCGTGGACGGCGGCTACGGCGGCGCCAACGGCTGCGAGTACCTGGAAGCGCACGGCGTTGGCGTGCAGCGCGTCGATGGCCCCAGGGATCCGCGCGTCGCGCTCGCCGAAACCAACGCAGGCTGACGATGGCAGTGGCGATTTGGACAGGTTTTGTGCTGCTCATCCTCGCGCTTCTGGCGCTGGATCTGGGCGTGCTCAACAAGAAAGACCACATCATCGGGTTTCGCGAGTCGCTGCGTTGGACGCTGTTTTGGGTGACGATTTCCCTGTTTTTTGCCGGCGCGGTCTTCGCCATCTACCGCTTCAACCTCGGCGGCTTCGGCCTGCAGGCGGGGCTCGAGACGACGGCGCCTGATGCGGTAATGAATTACCTCGCCGGCTACGTGCTGGAATATTCGCTGTCGGTCGACAACATCTTCGTCATCGCGCTCCTCATCCGGGCCTTCAAGGTGCCCGACAACATGCAGCACCGCGTGCTGTTCTGGGGCATCCTCGGCGCGCTGCTGCTGCGCGGGTTGATGATTGGCGCGGGCGCGCTGCTCCTGCACCAGTTCGCGTGGATGATGTACGTTTTTGGCGGCATTTTGCTGCTGACGTCCGCCAAGATGGCGTTTGACAAGGAAGATGACGAAAAAGACATCGCCGATTCCTGGGTCATCCGCCTCGTCCGCCGCTTCTATACCGTCACGCCCGACTACCGCGGTCACAAGTTCTTTGACACGCACGATGGCCGCCACGCGGTCACGCCGCTGCTCGTCGTGCTGCTGATGGTGGAGACGACGGACGTGCTGTTCGCCGTCGACTCGATTCCCGCCGTTTTCGCGGTGACGCAGGACCCGTTCCTCGTGTTCACGTCCAACGTCTTCGCGATTCTCGGTCTCCGCTCGCTGTATTTTGCCATCGCCGGGCTGCTGCGGCTGTTCCGTTTCCTGAAGGCCAGCCTCGTCGTGTTGCTGGCGTTTATCGGCCTGAAAATGCTGGCCAAGGACTACGTGCACATCGCGTCGGGCTGGTCGCTGCTGGCGATCCTGCTGATTCTCGGCGCGGGCGTGGCGGCGTCTGTTCGATGGCCTGAAGTCAAGATTCGCCAAGAGGAAGATTCCAAGTGACGCGCTATCCCCCCACGCAAGAAGGCCTGCGGCAAATGCTCGTGGCCAGCAAGATTGACCTCCCGGAAGACCAGCTCAAGCAGCTCTGGGCGTTTCACCAGCTCGTGCACGCGCGCAATGATGACGGCGACCTGACGCGCCTGCGCGCTTTTGAGTCGATGGTGACGCTGCACTACGTCGATTGCCTGTTCGTCGCGCAGAAACTCGCCGACAAGCTGCCGTCGCCGCTGCTGGACATCGGGTCGGGCGCGGGCTTTCCCGGCATTCCGCTGAAGATCGCGCTGCCGCAGCTGCACATCATCCTGGGCGAAGGTCGCGCGCGGCGCATCCAGTTCATGAATGACGCGATTGAACTGCTGGGACTGACCGGCATCGAGACGTGGCACGGCAAGGTGTGGTCGCAGTTCCCGATTCCGGTGCAGGGCACCATCAGTCGCGCGCTGGAGCGCATTCCGGTCACGCTGCAGCGGACGCGCCATTTCGTGCCGCCGGGCGGGCTGTGCGTCTTCATGAAAGGTCCAAATTGCGACGAGGAAATCGCCGAGGCCAAAGCCGCGCTGGGCAACGCGTTCGCGCTGGAGGATGACATCGCGTATCGCCTGCCGATGTCGACCCACGACCGCCGGCTCGTCACGTTCCGGCGGCTGGACGATCCGACCGAAGTGCAGCGGCGGCGCACGCGCGCGATCGACAGCGAGGCGAACGACGGGTTCCGCACGCTCAAGACGCTGCTGGAGCCGCGCGGCGTGAAGAAAGACGGGACGTGCCTGATCGCCGGCAAGAAGCTGGTGCCAGAAGTGCTGCGCGATTTTCCGCATCGCTGCGTGGAACTCCTGCTGCCGCGGACAACGGAGCACGTGCCCGACGACCTGCCGCCAGAGCTGGCCGTGACGACGCTGGCGCCGGGGCTGTTCAACCAGCTGGACGTGTCAGGCACCAACGCGCCGATCCTGCGCGTGCGCGTGGACGAGCTGCGCCCGTGGACCGGCGACGTGCAAGGCTGCGTGCTGGCGATTCCGTTCCAGGACCCCGAAAACGTCGGCGCAGTGCTGCGGACGGCGGCGGCGTTTGGCGTGACGGACGTGATCCTGACCAAGGAAGCGGCGTCCCCGTGGAGCTTCAAGGCGCTGCGGGCGGGCGGTACGGCGGCGCTGCGCCTGAACCTGTGGCGCGCGGGGACGGTGGCGGAGCTGGCGCAGCAGAACGGCGCGCAGCTGGTGACGCTGTCAGCGGACGGCGCGCCGATTGATTCGGCGGTGCTGCCCAAGGATTTCATCCTGCTGCCCGGCGTGGAAGGTCCCGGGCTGCCGGCTGACCTGCGGCCAACGTCGCTGTCGATCCCGATGGCAGGCGGCACGGAGTCGCTGAACGCGGCGACGGCGACGGCGATTGCGCTGTACACGTGGTACGCAAAGGCCGCGGAGTAGCCGCCAGCAGCAACGCCGGCTACCCAGCGATGCGCGCGAGCGCAGAGCCAAGCATCTTCCGTTCACCAGCGATGCGCGAGAGCGCAGAGCCAATCACCGGCGGCCACCCAGCGATGCGCGCGAGCGCAGAGCCGAGCATCTTCC
>CAINLT010000352.1 GCA_903850505.1 uncultured Myxococcales bacterium
CGCTGGCGCGAATCGCCGCGGGCTGGCTGGCTGTGGCTGGCTGGCGCGCTGGCGGTCGCGTCGATCCTGTGCACGCCGGGGACCGTCCTGTGGGCCGGCGGGCTGCTCGCGTGGCTGGAAATGGCGGAGACGAATGCCGCCGTGCGCGCGCGGGGCCGCGGGCTGGTGATCGCGATCCTGGCGTGCGCCATCCCGATCGCGCTCATCGGCCAGGCGGAGAACGTGCAGACGCAGGCGGACGATCCCGCGCTGACCGGCGTCCTGCAAGCGCCGCTCGCGCTGGGCCACCAGATCTGGCACGCGCTGTGGCCGGTGTCGCTCCAGCCGCGCTATTTCATCGATCGCGCGGCGGGGCTCCGGGATCCGTTGACCTGGCTGGGGCTGACCGCGTTGGCGGGCTTCCTCGCGGTGCTGTGGCGGGTGCGCCGTTCGCCCGGTGCGCTGGGTCTGTGGCTGGCCGCCGCGACCTATCTTCCCGTGAGCAACCTCCTGCCGTTTCACCGTTTTCTGGCGGACAGCTACGCCTACCTGCCGCTGGCGTGCCTCGCGTTTGGCCTCGCGCCGCTGCTGTCCGCGCGCTTGGCCGCCCGTCCGCGTGCGCGGCGCGTGCTCGGCGGCGTTGTCGTCGTTGCGCTGCTTGGCTCGGCCAGCGCGACGTTTGGGCAATGCCAGCGCTGGGCCAATGGCGATGCCCTGTGGCAGCCGGTCGTGGCGCGTTGGCCCGCGTGGCCTGAAGCGCGCGTCCTGTTGGCGCAAGCGCGCGATTTTGACGGCCACCACGCGGAAGCCGCAGCAGCGTGGGCGGAGTTGTTTCGCGCCGACTATCCGCAGGAGTACCTGAGCGCGCTGGCGGCGTCGCTGGCGCAAGCCGGAGCGGAGGACGACGCCGAATGCGTCTTTGCCGAGGATGTCCAGGGCGCGCACCCAACGCCGATGGCGAACGGCAACCTGGCGGCGTTTCTCGTGAGCCACCCCGGGCGCGCGCCTGTGTACCCGGAAGCGGCAGCGCGGGCGCTGGCGTGGGCGCGGGCGCAGGATCGGCGGCAGGCGCTGGCGTGGCCGGAGCCATGGCGCCAGACCTTGCACGCGCGGCCGCACCTGCCGGTTATCGGACCGTCTGCGCCCTGGCCGCAGCGACGGTGTCCGGTCTTCCAGCGCCTGTTGCCGCCCGCCAAGTAGGACAATCGCGGTCGGTCGATTGCCCCTTGGCCTCGCGTGTGGTACACGGCGGCCCCGATCGGGGGCTCTCCCCGCGCTACCCAGGCTGGCCACCATGAAAATCCACGAGTACCAAGCCAAGCAACTCTTTGCCCAATACGGCGTTCCGGTGCCAGAAGGCTATGCAGCCTTCTCTGTGCCGGAAGCCATGGCCGCGGCTGACAAGCTGCCGGGTCCGGTTTGGGTCGTCAAAGCGCAGATTCACGCGGGTGGCCGCGGTCTGGGCGGTGGCGTCAAAGTTTGCAAGAGCAAAGAAGAAGTTCGCGAACGTTCGCAGCAAATCCTCGGGATGATGCTGAAGACCCACCAGACCGGTCCTGAGGGCCAGCTCGTGCGGCGGCTCTACATCGAGGGCGGCGCGGACATCAAGCGCGAACTCTACCTCGGTATGCTGCTGGATCGCGACGTCGGCAAGATCGTCGTGATGGCGTCGACCGAAGGCGGCATGAACATTGAGGATGTGGCGCACAACACGCCCGAACTCATCTCCAAGGTGTGGATCGACCCGGCCGTCGGCGTGCAGGCTTTTCAGGGCCGCGCGCTCGCGTTCAAGCTCGGCATGACGGGCAAGACGGTCAACGCGTTTGTGAAGACGCTGAACAGCTTGTATGAGCTGTACATGGCCAAGGACTGCTCGCTCGTGGAAATCAATCCGCTGGTGGTGCAGGGCGACGGCTCGGTCATCGCGCTCGACGGCAAGGTCAACTTTGACGACAACGCGATGTACCGCCACCCGGACATCATGGCGTTCCGCGATTTGGACGAAGAAGATCCCCGCGAAATCGAGGCTTCCAAGTACGACCTGAACTACGTGCACCTGGACGGCAACGTCGGTTGCCTGGTGAACGGCGCGGGCCTCGCGATGGCGACCATGGACATCCTGAAGCACTACGGCAGCGAGCCGGCGAACTTCCTGGACGTCGGCGGCGGCGCGACGGCGGAGAAGGTCACGGCGGCGTTCAAGATCATCTTGAGCGACAAGCGCGTCCACGCCATCTTCGTCAACATCTTTGGCGGCATCATGAAGTGCGACACCATCGCGGAAGGCGTGGTGACGGCGGCGAAAGAAGTGGGCCTCGACCGCCCGCTGGTCGTCCGCTTGGAAGGCACGAACGTTGAGCTCGGCAAGCAGATCCTGCGGGATTCTGGCCTGCCGATCCTGACGGGCAATGACATGAAAGACGGCGCACAGAAGGCTGTGGAAGCAGCGAAGCAATACGCAGCGGCTCACGCCTAAACCAGAAGCGAGGCTCCTAATGGCTGTTTTGGTCGACAAGAATACCCGGCTGCTGGTTCAAGGCATCACCGGCACGTCCGGCGCGTTTCACACCCGGCAGGCGATTGCGTACGGCACCAACGTGGTGGCGGGCGTGGTTCCGGGCAAGGGCGGCACCAAGTTTGACGACAACGTGCCGATCTTCGACACCGTCGCGGACGCCATCCAGGCCACCGGCGCCAACGCCAGCGTGGTCTACGTTCCGCCGCCGTTCGCGGCCGACGCCATCATGGAATGCGCGGACAACGAGCTCGCGCTCTGCGTCGCCATCACGGAAGGCATCCCGGTCCTGGACATGCTGCGGGTCAAGCAGTTCCTCGCCGGCCACCGCACGCGGCTCATCGGGCCGAACTGCCCGGGCATCATCACGCCGGGTCAGTGCAAGATCGGCATCATGCCGGGCCACATTCACAAGCCGGGCAACGTCGCGGTGTTGTCGCGCTCCGGCACGCTGACCTACGAAGCCGTGGGCCAGCTGACGGCGCTGGGCATCGGCCAGTCGACGTGCATCGGCATCGGCGGCGACCCGATCAAGGGCACGGACTTCATCGACGCGCTCACGCTCTTCGCCGAAGATCCGGACACGCACGCCATCATCATGATTGGCGAGATCGGCGGCTCCGCGGAAGAAGAAGCCGCGGCGTGGATCAAGGCCAACCTGAAGAAGCCGGTCATCGGCTTCATCGCCGGCCTCACGGCGCCTCCGGGCCGCCGCATGGGCCACGCGGGCGCGATCATCTCCGGTGGCAAGGGCACTGGCCAGTCGAAGATCGCGGCGTTTGAAGAGAACGGCATCCGCGTCGCGCCGACGCCGGGTGACCTCGCGTCCACGCTGCTGAAAGTTTGGCAGCCCAAGTAAGCGTCGCATCTTTCCCGACCCGCGGCGCGACAGGCCGCAAGACCACAATTTCCGCCGGCCCGCGGCGGGCGGGCGATCTCAACCACACCATTTCCGCCGGCCCGCGGCGGGGACAAGCCCCCGCCCTACGGCTGGGTTCACCACAGCAATGAGGATTTCCATGGCTACCGAACAGACCCTTTCCATCATCAAGCCCGACGGCGTCAAGAACGGCCACATCGGCCACGTGATCTCGCTTTTTGAAGGCGCTGGCCTGACGATCAAGGCCGCCAAGCTCGTTCGCCTGACCACCGCGCAGGCCGAAGGCTTCTACGCCGAGCACAGCGCGCGCGGCTTCTTCCGCGAGCTCGTCGAATTCATGACGTCCGGCCCGGTCATGCTGATCTGCCTGGAAGGCGAGAACGCGATCGCCAAGAACCGCGAGCTGATGGGCGCGACGGATCCGGCGCAGGCCGATGCCGGCACGATTCGCAAGCTGTATGCGGAGAGCAAGGGCGCCAACACGGTGCACGGCTCGGACAGCGCGGGTTCGGCGGCGCGCGAGCTGGCGTACTTCTTTGGCAGCGCGTTTGAATTCGTGGGCTAAGGTCCGCGGGCGAGCGTGTTTCCGTGTGTGAGATGACCTGGGCCCTCGTCGCGGCGTGATGCTGCGGCGGGGGCTTGGGCGTTTTGGGCGGAAATCGTTGAGATGTTGGAGGGACCCGCTGTAGGGCGGGTGCTTGTCGCCCGCCGCGTGCGGAGACTTGCTGGCGTCAGAGCGATTGCCAGGTCAAGCTGATGGGGCGAATTCAGGGAATCCTCCGCGAGGCTGGCCGCTGCGGGTCCAACAGCGCGCGAATCTTGGCCATCACCACGGGGATCTTGGGCTGGATGGGACCGGCGTCAATTGCCTGAATTGCCTGGGTATCAGCGCCAACGTCACCCGGTGTCGACCATCCGGCGTCGGCGGCCAGGACCGCCTCATCGCCGACATCGGTACTTGCCAGGTCGGCCGGAGTTCCCGCGCAAGCTGCGGAGCCCGGCTGGGCGGCGTGGACTGAGGGCCGTTGATTTGCCGTTCTTTGCGAGGCAAGGCTGACCGTCGCGAGCTGAGCCATCCGGCTTGTCGCACCCGGAAATTGTGAAGAAGTCCTTACAAACTTTGCGAGGGGACGAGCACGGCCCTACGCTCTGAGCAGGTGCCTTGGGCTGCGCTGTTCCGGGCCGTCTTGTGCATGTCCGGCTATCCGCCCCTCATCTGGAGAACCTGCCATGTTGCGAGCCCTTTGTGCGTCTTTTTGCTTGTTCACGGCCACGACGATGGCAGCAGGCTGCAGCGCCACTGCGGCGGCAGGCTCGGGCACCAATGCAACGGCCGACACGGCCAGCGATGACACAGGTCTGGGCGGCGCGGATGCCTCCTCGGACGCGGGTGCCGGCACGGATGGTGCGAGCGTCGACAGCGGCCCCTCCATCGACAACCTGCCGTGTCCGTCGGGCGTTGCGTCGATTGTCGGCGAGGGCCAGGACATGGCGCCTGGCGGCGCGTGCATCCAATGCCACAACAGCGGCGAAGGCCCGACCGACCTCATCGCCGGCACCGTCTTCCGCAACCTCGTGACCGTGGATGGCTGCAACGCCAACGCTGCCGGCAGCCCCGCATTGCCCACCAGCTTCACCGTGGAGATCACGGACGCCACCGGCAAGGTGTGGACGACGAAGTCGTCGGCCACGTCCGGGAACTTTCGCATGAGCGCCAACGCGCTTCCTGGATTCGCCCTGCCGTACAAGGCGCGCATCCTGGACAGCGCCGGCGGCGTCCGCGCGATGACCAAGGCGCAGTCGAGCGGCGACTGCAACACTTGCCACACGGCCGCTGGCTTGAGCGGCGCGCCGGGTCGAATTGTGGCGCCGTAATCAGGCCGGCCGCGAAGACGCTGTCCGCCATCGCGGTGCGGCTGCGGCAGGCTGCAAACGGAGAGTGCCAGCGGGGACCCAGCGTGAGATCCTGACCACGACGTGCGCGCTACTTGCCTCCGCTCGCTGATCCAGTTGTGCTGTTAGGTGTTGACGGGTTCGACGGGACAAATCACCGTTCGGTCCAAGACCCGCGGCGCCCAAGCCGATGAGGACCGCGATGATGCGCCGGCGTCGGACAGGATGACCCAGCGACAAGTCAAGGACGGTGCGGGCGGAGCGCCGGGGAACATCGCGCCTTTATGGGGTCTGCCACGCGGCGCAGACCGACTCATCCGGGCATTTTTGGCAGCCTCACGTAGAAGATGCTTCCGCCGGACGGATTGTCCTCCACCCACGCGAGCCCCCGGTGCAGGCCTACGATTTGCTCGGCGATGGCCAGTCCCAGTCCGGTGCCTCGCACGCCATCTCGTCCCAGACGGGCAAAACGATGGAAGATCGTCTGCTTGTACGCGTCCGGCACCCCGATGCCCTGATCCTTGACGAAGAACAGCCAAGACTCGCTCCGGTCTTCTTCCGCGCAGATGTCGATCTGTGTTCCGTCGGGACTGTACTTGATGGCGTTCGAGATGAAGTTGGCGAACACCTGCTTCATGAGCGGGTGAAAGTGCGCAGAAAACCCCGGACCAGAATGATTCACCAGGGTGATGTTCTTTTCCGTGAGTGTGTGCGCGAGATCCTCGACCGCGGACTGCAAGGCATCAACCGGGTTTGCCGGGAAAAACGCCAAGCCATCTCCTGCCGCGACGGCCGCGAGCTTGGAGGCGAGATCCGTCATCTCGATGAGGTTTGCGGCGGCGTGGCGAATGCCGCGCAGTACCTCAGTCTTCATGGCGTCCGACTCGCGTATCAGGAGCACGTCCGTCGCGTTTTGAATCGCGCTAGCCGGATTGATGATGTCGTGGCGCAGGACGTCGGTGAAGATGTCCTTCAGGCGGTTCGCCTCGGTCAGTTCAGCAGCGAGGCGTCGCAGGTCGTCTTCCGCCCGCTTCCGCTCGGTGATGTCCTGCACGAAGCCGACGACTTCAACCGGGCTTCCGTCGGCGTCGCGCACAACCGTTGCGACCGAATACAGCGTCCTGGCCGCCGCCCCGTCCGCAGGCTGGATCACGTATTCAAGAGCGTATTGGCTGTTCTCCTCGAGCAACGCGACGAGGGCGTGATGAACGCGCTCGCGTTCCGGGATGCAGACTTCAATGTCTTCGAGCGACCAGTTCCCGGCAACGGGCGGATATCCGAAGATGCGGAGTCCCTCAGCTGATCCCCAGAGCTCCGCGGTCTTGACGTTGTAGCGCCACGTGCCGGCGTGGCCCATCGCCAGCGCCACCTGCATCTGGGATTCGCTCTGCTGGAGAGCCTGCGCCGCCGTCCGCAGCGCCTCTTCCCCCCGCTTGCGTTCCGTGACGTCACGCGCGCACCCGACGATGCCCACCACGCGTCCGTCGTCGTCGCGCAGCGGCGCTTTCGCGGTCTGGAGGATGCGCTCGCCATCGGGGGCCCAAACGACCTCCTCAATCTCCTGCGCCATGCCGGACGCCATCACGAGCCGCTCGTTTTCGGCCAGCGCGTCCTCCCTTCGCCGGCGATCGCTGATGTCGGTGACGAGCGCGATGGTTCCGTCGAATTGCCCGTCGTCGCGGTAGAGCGGCACGGCTTCGACAAGAACGTAGGCCCACGAGCCGTCCTTGTGCGCGATCTGGCACTCGTAGTCATCTCGGATGCCATGCTGGCGGCTCGCAATCCGCGCGGCGATCCAACTCCGATCCTCGGCGCGAACGAGCGAGAGCGACGGCACAAGCAGGAACTCTTCAAGTGTGTAGCCGACCGTCGCCGACATGCGGGAATTGGCATAGATCGTCTTGCCCGCAGCGTCGACCTGCCAGACTCCCTGCGACATCAGCTCGAACATCTGGTCTCGGTGCGAAGCCATCATGCCGCTCTCCTCGAGCTGCTGTACGTAAGGCGAGCATCGCCCCATCCACGCCGGAAGTCGAGCGTGCGTGCTGAGATGCAGCAGGGTTGACGTGCCCATGCGGCCCTGGACATGCTGACCTATGTCCAACACCACTTCTTCCAGTCAGACCTGTTGCATTTCGGACTGGATCCGCGAGCGTGCACCTCCGGTGGCACGCCGCGGATGGAAGCAGTTTGATCTCGAACTTCGGTCGGAGTGTATAGATGCGCTGCGGCCAGAGTTTGGAGCGATCGCAGGTCAATCCCAGATCTCAACGGCGAATTCATGACCGACAGTTTCGCCCTGGACGTCCGGATTCGCACGCGGTACACGACCGCCGACGCGGAGAGTGGTGACGACGGCTTTGATTCGTCCGGTCAGTTCAGCCGGCGCGCCGGCCGTGGCGCCTGCTTCTTCAGCAGCCCCGCGACGACCGTGTAGCCCAGCAGCGTGCCGAATCCCATCTGGGTCATCAGCCCCAGCAGGTCCGTCGTCTGCCATTCCTCCATCACGCGGTCGCCTTCGATGCGCCGCGTGAACTGGCCGGTAATCACGACGTCCTTGCCGGTGGCAGGCGCGCCCATGAACTTGCCAACGTTCTTGGCGCGCGTTACGAAGCGAATGCTGACGAGGTCGCCTTCCGCAATCACGTGGGTGAACTCCATGGTCATGTTGGCCATCGCGTCCTTGAGCGCCTGCATGAAGCCGATGTATTGGTCGCGGGTGTAGACGGCGCTGTCGCCGGTGTAGGTGAACCCCTTGTCCAGCAAGAGATCCAGCTTCTGCCACTCGCCGTTCAGGATGGAGCGGGACACGGACAGGGCAATTTCTTTGTTCTTCTCGGTCTCAAGCGACATAGGTCCTCCTTTGTGTGCAACTGACTATAGTTGTGCGACACAATAAATGTCAACATGAACTACCTGGAGACTTCGCATGAGCAGCCCGCAACTTGAAGACCTGCCTGATGCGCTGTCCAACCACATCGGCTACCTGCTTGTGCGCCTCGGCAAGCACGCGCAGCGGCTGTTTTCACTGGAGATTGGTCCGCTGGGTCTGCGTCCGGCGCACTGCGACATCCTGCTCACGCTGGCCGATCGCGGCGCGCTTGCTCAGGTCGAGATCGCCAACCTCCTGCTTATCGAACGCGCGCATCTCGTCGCGCTCCTGGACCAGCTTGAGGGCTTGGGGCTGGTCCTCCGTACGCCGGATCGCGTGGATCGACGGCGGCACGCGGTCACGTTGACACCGACCGGTGTGGAGACGACCGCGCGCGTCGCGGCCATCGCCCTCAAGGTTGAAGAGACGCTCCTGGACGGCTTGATCGCGGCGGAACGCGACCTGCTGCGCGGCGCGCTGCGGCGTCTGGCGCGCGACGCGGATGAAGGCGATTGAGCTTGAGCCCGTGAGCGCGCCGGGCCTCATCGGCGTCAGCGCTGTTGGTAGCTTTTGAAATGTCCGCATCGCGTAGCAAGTGAAATGTCCGCTTTTGGCGCGGCAGTGTAGGACGGAGGGCCGGAGGCCCGATGGAGTACACATGGCGCGCGTGGACAAAAGCGATGACAGCACAGGAA
>CAINLT010000353.1 GCA_903850505.1 uncultured Myxococcales bacterium
GGCACATCCGCCAGCCCCGCCACCGCAGCGAACCGGTGAAACCACACGAGGAACGGCACGATCCGCGTCAACATCCCGTGCACCATCGCGCCCGCCCAACCGACAATCGCCAGCCACCCAAACAGCAGCGGCGCGGGCTGCCAGTCGGTCAGCCACGCCGCGAGCGCCGCCAGCAGCGTCAACGGCGCACAGGCCAGCGCCAGCCACCAGAACTGCAGGGTCGGATCGCGGCGACGGCGGCGGCGCTGCAGCAGCAGACGCCCCAACAGCAGCGGATGCACAAGCCAGATCGCCAGCGCGGCGGGCAGGGCGGCCAGCAGCACGGCCCAAAGCGGCAGACCAATCAGCGCCAGCACCGCCGCAAGCAGCGTCGCAAGCGGCACGAGCAGCGCCAACGGCCGCGTCAGCCGCGGCGAAAACGGCTGCGTGAGGTAGAACATCGGCACGACCTGCCACGCCACCGCCATCGTCAGCCCGCCGACCCAGCCCACCAGCCCCAGCGCGATGTGCACCGCCAGCCACACGCCACGCGCTTCCGGCAGCGCGCCGGTCGCATGCCCCCACGCAAGTCGCAGCCCCACCAGCGCCACCGCGAGCAGGCACACCAGCGCGCCGCGCATCCCCGTCCGCGTGTCGCCGCCTCCCTGCGCGCGGATCAGCGCCACGCCCATCGGCAGCAGGAAGCCCGTCAGCGCCAGCGCCAGCAGCGAAGCGCCGGTCAGCAGCAGCGGCGGCATCGCCAACAGCAGCCCGGCGACAAGCCCCGCCGTCCCCAGCGCCAGCGCACCCGCCACCGCATGCGCGAGCCGAATCACCGGCACCGGCGTCCCCAGCACCACCGGCACCATCTGGTACATCGACCCCAGCATCGCCGACGCCAGCAGCCCCAGCGTCCCCAGGTGCGTCCAGGCGATCGTCTGCGGCAGCCAGTGCGTCACCAGTAGCAGGTTGCCGTGCCACGCGAGCAGCGCGCCCGCCGCGACGAGCGCCAGCGGAATCAGCGCATAGAAGCTCAGCGGCACCGTCAGCGGCGGCGCCTGGTCGGTGGACAGCCCGTTCGTATTCACGATGCCGCCTCGACCCGCACGATTGCCGAGCCATCAGCCAGTTCAGCGACCTGCACCGCGTGCCCGCGCGCCTGCAACTGCGGCAACGCCAGCCGCGGATTGCGCGGCAGATGCGCCAGAAGCGCGGTGTGCGGTTGCAGCCGCGCGGCGTGGGTCAGCAGCTGCTCCAGCGGTTCGGGCGGCTCAAAATCGCGCAGATCCAGGCAGGGCAGCGCGCTGTCCACAATCACCAGCAGGCTCCACAGGCCATTGGGCCCCGCGTGCGCCGTCACGCGATGGCCGCGCCCGGTCAGCAGCGCCTCCAGCGGTTTGGGCCGAAATGGCGCTGTCACCACCAGCGCGGACGTCGGCGCCAGCGTCGCGATCACCGCGAGCACGTCCGCCAGCGGATCCACGCCGCGCGCCAGCATCGGCCGCACGTCCAGCGCCAGGACGCCGCACGTCAGCGCCGGCGTCTCCGGCTGCGGCACCTCCTGCGCATCCGTCGACTCCAGCGCCGCCCGCCATAGCGCCACAACCGGCCCCAACCGCTCGCGCATGGGCCGCGGCGCTTGCACACTCGCCAGCAGCCCTTGCAGCGCCAGACCCTGCACCATCCCGACAAACAGCGTCGCCGCCGCCTCCGGCTGGACCGCCTGTCGCACCGTCCCGTCGCGCCGGGCATCGCCCACCAACGTCGTCACGAGCGTGTGCTGCATCGTCACGAGGTGCTGAACCGCCAGCCGCAGCGCCGGCGCCTCAAAAGCCAGGTCAGCAAACAGCAGCCGCGGCAGGCCCGGGTGCAGATCGACAAAATCCGCCAGCAGGTTCGCTACGGCCAGGCACCGTTCAAGCGGCGGCATTGGCTGGGCGAGCAGATGCGTGAGCTTCATGCTCAGCGCCAGCCGCGCCTCCTGCGCCACGGCCAGCAGCAACGCCTCGCGCGACTGGAAATGCCGGAACAGCGCGGGCTGGGTCACGCCCACGCGCTCGGCGATGTGCCGTGTGGTCAGCCGCTCCAGCGGGGTCGTCGCCAGCAGGTCAAGCACCGCGGTCAGGATCTGTTCGCGGCGCGGAAGGTTCGGCAGGGGCACGGTCATGAGCAGCTCCGGGCGGGTGCGCAAGGCTCGCGCTTGCCTCCGCTGCACACGATGTTATCATCTGATAACATTCCCCGCCAGTCCGGCGGGCTGGCCAAGACGGAGATGCAGATGGCGACGACGAGCGAATTTCTGGGACACGACCACGCGGCATGCGACACGCTGTGGGCGGATGTGGAGAGCAGCGCGGATACGGGCGATGTCGCGGAGACGCGGACGCGGTTCGCGGCGTTTGAGCGGGCGATGCAGCGGCACTTTACGTTTGAGGAGGAGTCGCTCTTCGTGGCGCTGGACAACGCGACCGGGATGCATGGCGTCGGTCCGACGGCGGTGATGCGGATGGAACACGAGCAGATGCGCCGCGTGCTGCACACGATGGCCGGTGCGCTGGCGTCGGGCGACACGCAGGGACTGATGGACCATGGCGATACGCTCCTGATGCTCATCCAGCAGCACAACATGAAGGAAGAGCACATCGTGTACCCGCTGGCGGATGCGCGGCTCGCGGGCGAGTGGGCGGCGCTGCAGGCGAAGTGGCCGGTCGCGTAGAACCGCGGCTTGAACGCGGAACTTGCCCTGTCCCCGCCGGACGTGCAGCATGCAAGTCCGTTCGTGCCGCTTTCGGCAAACTCCCGGCGGCAACGAGCAACGCATGCGCACACCCAGCGGCCTGATTTCCCTCCTGGACCAAGGCATCATTGACCAGGTCGTCCGCCCGCTGATGAGCGGCAAGGAGGCGCAAGTCTACCTCGTCGTCTCCGATGGCGAGGAGCGCGTCGCCAAGGTCTACAAGGACGCCGAACACCGGTCGTTCAAGCACCGCGCCGACTATACGGAAGGCCGTCGGTCCAAGAGCTCGCGCGATGAACGGGCGATGAAGAAAGGCAGCAAGCACGGCAAGGCGCAGGAAGAAGAGGCCTGGCGGTGCGCGGAGGTCGACATGATCTACCGGCTGCGCGATGCCGGCGTGCGCGTGCCGGTACCGTACCATTTCCTGGACGGCGTGCTGGTGATGGAGCTGGTCAAGGATGCCGATGGCAATCCCGCGCCGCGCCTGGGCGAAGTCGCCATGGACGTGCCGACGGCGCAGAAGACGTTTGATTTCCTGCTGCGCGAGGTCGTGAAGATGCTGTGCGCGGGCGTCGTGCACGGGGATCTGTCGGATTTCAACGTGCTCATGGGCGCGGACGGGCCGGTCATCATCGATTTTCCGCAGTCGCTCGACGCGGCTGGCAACCAGAACGCGCGGGAAATCCTGCTGCGGGACGTCGGCAACCTGAACCGCTTCCTGCTCGGCCATGGCGCGCCGGAGGATCAGCCGCTCAAGCACGGCGCGGAGATGTGGGAGAAATACGCGCGCGGCGAGCTGCGCCCGGATTCGACGCTGACGGGCAAGCACCAGGGCTCGGAGACGCGTGTGGATCTGCGCGGGCTGATCCGCGAGCTGGAAGCGGACGAAGCGGACGAAATGCGCCGACGCGGTGGCCGGTAGCCCAGAGGCCGGAAATTTCAAGGATTCCAGCCCCCTGGGCCGATGCCGTTTGCCGGGCTATGGCAGCGTCGGATAGTCCGTGTAGCCTTCCGCGCCACCGCCATACAGCTTGTCATACTGCGGCGGATTGAGCGCCGCACCCGCGGCGATGCGCGCCGGCAGGTCCGGATTGGCCAGGAACGGCACGCCAAACGCGATGGCATCGGCCGTACCGGCTTGCAGCGCCGCTTCCGCCGTGTCGCCCGCATAGCCGCCGTTCAGGATCAGCGCGCCGTGGTAGTGCTTGCGGATGACCGGCGCCAGCTGCGGCTGACCGGCCGCGAACATCACGCCCGCGACCGGCTGGATCATGTGCACGTACGCGATGTGCGCCTGTTCCGCGCGCTGCGCGATGGCGGTCACGAGCGCGACCGGATCGGAGTCGGTGAGGCTCGGGCGGCTGACCGGCAGCGACAGGCGAATGCCGACGTGTCCGGGACCCCAAATGGCCACGACGGCGTCGATGATTTCCCCGAGGAAGCGGACGCGGTTGGCGACCGAGCCGCCATACTGGTCGGTGCGCTGGTTGCTGCCGTCACGCAGGAATTGGTCGATGAGGTAGCCGTTGGCGCCGTGCAATTCCACGCCGTCAAAGCCCGCCGCCTTGGCGTTGCGCGCCGCGTGGCCAAAATCTGCGACGATGCGGGCGATTTCCGCCGTTTCGAGCGCGCGCGGCACGCCGTACGGCACGGGTCCAGTCGCGGTGAACGCGTTGCTCTGATCGGCCAACGCCGACGGCGCCACCGGCAGACCGCCATTGGGTTGGAACGCCGGCAGGGACATGCGCCCGACGTGCCACAGCTGCGCGAAGATCTTGCCGCCAGCCGCGTGAACGGCGTCCGTGACGACGCGCCAGCCCGCGACCTGCGCGTCCGTGTGCACGCCCGGAGTCGCCGGATAGCCGACGCCTTCCTGCGAGACCTGGGTTCCTTCCGTGATGAGCAGGCCGCCCGACGCCCGCTGGGCGTAGTAGGTCGCGGTGAGCGGCGCCACGACGTTGCCTTCACCCGCGCGGCTGCGGGTCATGGGCGCGAGGACGATGCGGTTGGCAACGGGAACGTCGCCAATGGTGAACGGGGTGAGCAATTTCAGGGTAGGCTGGGTCATGACTGGATTCTCCGACGCGGCATGCGTCGGGACAGGTAAGCACAGCCGAGGGCGGCAACAAGGTCTGCCGGCGGAAACGGATTGTTCACGTCCAGAGACAGTTGCGGCAGGACCGGCTTTGAGCGCCGAATCCGGTCAGCGTGTTCAGGCTTCGGTCGGCGTCCACGCCTGCGGAAAGGAACCCGCGGCGATCGACTCGACGAGCGGCCGACGGTCGTTGGGCGTCTCGCGCGGCCGGTTGCGTTCGGCCAGGTCGTTGATGTCGCCTTTGTGGCCCAGCGCGACCATGCAGTGAATCGCGAAGCCCTCGGGAATCGCCAGCTCCGCGCGGATCTTGTCGGTCTGAATTCCGCCCATCGCGTGCGACACGAGGCCCATCGAGGACGCCTGCAGCGCCATCGCCATCCACGCCGCGCCGGCATCAAACGCGTGCGGCGGCAGCGGCTTGCCGTCCGGCGTCGTGACCTTGGACACAACGACGACGAGCGCACCCGCGCGCACGCACCATTCGGCGTTGAACGGATCCAGGAAGCTCAGGAACTGCCCGAACAGCGGCGTACCGGCCTGCGCGTACAGGAAACGCCACGGCTGGAAGTTCGCCGCGGACGGTGCCCAGCGCGCCGCTTCCAGGATCCGCAGCAGGTCGGAATCGCTCAGCGGCTGGCCGCTCATGGCGCGCGTGGAGGAGCGATGGAGGAGCAGGGGCAGGATCTCATGGGTCGCAATGCGGGACATCGGTCTTCCTATTTGACGAACAGCACAACGTTGTCGATGCCAAAGGCCTCGTCGGATGCCGCCTGGTCGAGGTTGCTGGTGAGCGTGACGGTCGCGGTTGCCGCCGTGTGCGCCGTGACGATCGGGTTGCCCGGATCCCACAAGTCGTCCTGATAGTCCCAGCGGCCGCACTTGTTGTTCCAGCCGCCCGTCCACTCGTTCGCGATGCTCTGCTTGGACCAGACCTGCGCGCCGTCGATCTTGGCGATGGCGTACTCCGCGTCCCAGGAATCCAGCCGCGCGTACTGGAACCACAGCTTGGTCTGCGTGTGTGGCGGCGCGTTGACCGTCTTCGCGGGCGCGGCACCCACACCGAATTGCCCGGCGCCGCCAAGGATGTTGCCGTAGTTGCCGCAGCCGCTGACCGTGCCCTGGCTCCAGCCGCCCTGGCTCTTCTCAAAGTCGTCGGAGATGAGCCGCGTCCAGCCGCCGTTCTTCATGTCGCAGTAGTACTGGCCGACCGCGATGGGGCCGGTGCTGTCGATGTCCAGCCAGTAAGTGCCGTCCGCGCTCTTGGGCAGCGCCTGGAAAATCGCGAGGCAGGAGATGGCCGGCGCGCCGGGACCGCTGCCGAGCGTGCCGCAGACCGTGCCGTTGCCGACCATGCCCGCGGGGCAGGTGCAAGTGAAGCTGCCGGGCGTGTTGGCGCAGGTCGCGTTGACGGCGCAGTTGCTCTTTCCGGTCGTGCATTCGTTGACGTCCGCACAGGTCTTGCCGTCGCCCGCGTAGCCGGCTTTGCAGGTGCAGGTGTAGCTGCCCACGGTGTTGGCGCACGTTGCCTCGGCCGCGCAGACCGCCGTGCCAAGCGCGCATTCGTCGACGTCCACGCAACCGCCGTTCTCGGCGGCGTAGCCCGCGGGGCAGACCGTGCAGTTCAACTGGCCCGTCGTGTCCATGTTGCAAAGGGAGTTGGCGCCGCAGACGCCGGGCTGCGTCGTGCAGAGGTCCTCGAACACGGCGAAATCGTCGATGAACCAGCCGGCGTTCAGGTCCGCGTCGCACGCGCCTACAAAGGCGAAGCGGAAGCGCAGCTTGTGGCCAGCCCACGTCGTGCTGCTGAACGTCAGCTTGGTCCACGTCGCGGTCGCGGTGACAGGGGCCAAGTCGGTGAACGCGCCACCGTCGATCTGCACCGCGACAGTCGCGGTCTTGGTCGCTGCCCAATTGCCGGCGCTGTAGAACGTCAGCTTCGTCGTCGTGCCGGTCGCCATGGCGGCAAGGTCGATGCTCGGCGAAGTCGCGGTCGCGTTCAGGCTGGCCTGGCCGCTGCCGCACTGGACGTCGGTGCCGTTGTTGATGTTCAGCGAGCACGACTTGGACTGTGGCGCGGGCACGGCGGGCGTCGCGTCAAAGCCCCACTTCACGGCGCCGTCGGGCAAGAGCGCATCGGAGCGCTGCCACAAGTCCAGGCTGCCTGAGCCGCAGTTGAACGGCTCTGCGTAGGTGCTGGTGATTTGGCAGGCGTTGCCGGCGAGCGGCGTGTTGACGCAGCCCGCGACCGGGTCGCAGCTATCGGCGGTGCACGCGAAGCCGTCGTTGCAGGAGAGCGGCGTGCCGGCGCAGCTGCCCGCGCCGCAGATGTCGCCGCTGGTGCACGCGTTGCCGTCGTTGCACGCCGCCGTGTTGGCCACATGCGCGCAGCCGCTTTTGGGGTCGCAGCTGTCGACCGTGCAGTCGTTGTCGTCATTGCAGGGCAGCGCGCCTTGGGGCTGGCAGGCGCTCGCGGCGCAGATTTCGCCGGTCGTGCACACGTCGCCGTCGTCACACGTCTTGCCGTTGTTCTGCGCGGCGAACTTGCACGCGCCGTCCGCCGGGTCGCAGCTGTTGACATGGCAGAGCGTGTCGCTGGCCGGGTCGCAGGTCACGACCGTCGTCGGGTTGACCTTGCACACATACGGCGCGGCGGACTTGGCACAGTAGAGCGTGCCGTTGCACTTGTTGCCGTCCTCGTACTGGGCGCAGTCGCCGTCGGCCTGGCAGTTGCAGGCATTTTGGCTGCCCGCAAGGCACGCGCCGTCCTTGCAGATGTCGCCGCTCGTGCACGCGTCGCCGTCGTCGCAGGTGGCCGTGTTGTTGACGTGCTGGCAGCCCAGCGCGTTGTCGCAGGAATCCGTGGTGCACGGGTTCTTGTCGTCGCAATCGGCGGCCGTGCCGGTGCACTTGCCGGCGCTGCAGGCGTCCTTGACGGTGCAGAAATTGCCGTCGTCGCAGTCGCCGGAAATCGACGTCGCCACGCACGCGCCGCCGGTGCAGGCGTCGCTCGTGCACGCGTTCTTGTCGTCACACATCGCGCCGATGCCGGTCTGGATGCCGTCGTCCGTGGTGCCATTGCAGTCGTTGTCGACGTTGTCGCAGATTTCCGTCACGGCGACCGGCGCGCTGCACGCGGTCAAGCCGGCGTCACCGCAGCTGCGGGAGCCGGTGCAACCGGTGATGGTCGAGCCGTCCGGGGCGGTCTTGCTGCTGGCGCACGTCGTGCTGGCTTTGTTGGCGGTGGCGAGGCTGCTGCAGCTGCAGGTGTTGCTCTTGGGCCGGCAGAACGTCGCGGTGTCGCCGTCCACGGTGTTGGCGCTCTGGCACGCGTAGTCGGCGGGGCAGTCCTTGTCGGAGAGGCAGAAGTTGGCGCAGTACCAGCCGCTTGCGCCGTCCAGTTCCGTGCCGGTGGGCGCGGTGCCCAGGCCAATGCACGCGACCTTGTCGATGCCGACGCTTGGGCAGGCGGCGGACGTTGCGCACGGGTCACACAGGTGCGGAAATTTCGGTGCGCACACGGACTTGTCGTCGTCCGTCGTCAGCGTGTCCGGGCCGGGAATGTTGACGCAGGTCGTGCCGTCCGTGCACGGCGTGCCGGAAAGGCAGGGGGCGAGGCACTGCTTGCCCGCTGCCGTGTCCGCGCAAACGGTGATGGCCGGGCAATCCGCGTCGATCTTGCAGGGGCAGCCAAAGTCGCCGGGGCAGGTTGTGCTGCTGTCAGGCTTGACGTCTGAGCCGCCGATGTCGGCGTCCACGGACGTTGAGCCGTCGCCAAGTGAGATGGCGTCCGTGCCCTGACTGTCCAGCGGCGGGAGCTCCCATTTGGGGACGTCGACGCCCGTGGTCGCGTCGCTGCCCTGGTCCGCGTCCCCCAGCGTGTCGCCCAAGCCGACGTCATCGGTCGCGCCGCTCTGGTCGTTGTCGACGAGGGTCGATTGAATCGCCAGGTCATCGCCGCACGCAGCGAAAGACAGGACCAAGGCAAGTGCAGCGGCGAGGGAGAACGCTGATTTCATAGCAGATCCTTTGTGTTGCGGCCAAGGGCGTTGGATACGCACCGCGGGAGGATACTGGATTTCAAGGGCGGATGCATGTCACGGCTTGGCAAACCTTACACATTCTGGCAAGTCGTCGGCATGGCAGGACCGTCGCTCAAACCGTTCGTGGAGATTCTCGTGGAGCCCCACGATGCGCTGCCGGATGGCTGCGCGCTGCGCTACAAGGCGGAGTCGGCGGTGCGGCAAGTCGCGCGCGTCCGGTACGAGCCCGACGACGGCCCGGACGCCGTTTGGCAGGTCGCAGGGCAAGATGCTGGCGGCCGGATGACGACGGCGCGGGCCGTGCAAGTCGAGGATTCCGGCGCGGGCACGTCCTGGTTGATTTGGGGCGACGCGTTCGGCCTGCGCTTGCGCCACGGCGACACCGTCGTTGCAGAAACGCACCTGCTGCTCGCGCTGGACCAGATCGTCGACTAGCTGATTTTCCTGGCGATCGCCGCCACCAGCACTTCGTGCTCGACGGCGTGAATCCGTTCCGTCAGCGCCTCGATGGGCTCGCCGGGGACGATGGGCACGCGCCGCACCGCGATGGGCGCGCCGGCATCCAGATCGGCGACGACCTCGTGCACCATCACGCCTGTTTCGCTCACTTCACCGCGCTGCGCCGCCTCCCAAGCCTGACCGATCGCGTCCTTGCCGATGAACGCGCCGGGCAGGGCGGGGTGCAAGTTGATGGCGCGACCGGCGAAGGTCGTCAGGAACGGCTCGCCGAGTATGAGCATCCAACCGGCGCAAACCACCAGATCCGGCTGCGCGCCCGCCACGGTCTCCGTCAGCCACGCGTCAAAATCGCCGCGCGTGCCGCCTTGCGCCTTCATGGCCGCGAGCGTGTGCACCGCGGTCGCGATCCCGCGCGTTTGCGCCCGGACCAGCGCGTGCGCATCCGCGCGATGGCTCACGACGAGGACGACCTCAGCGGCAAGTGCGCCCGCGTCGATCGCGTCAAAAATCGCCTGAAGATTGGAGCCGTGACCGGCCGCCAGCACCACAAGGCGCGCGGAATTCTGACGATGCATCGGCCACTCCTGCGTTGCCACCCGGGGCGGCGGCGCAGTCTACGCGCACCGCGGCTTTGACGGAATGGCTTGGCCGCAATCCATTGGCGTGGTATTTACAGGCGCACGGGGCGGACAAGAAACATGGCTGAAGACAATCTCAAGACCGGGCAGACCGGCCAGATTTACGTTGGCAACGCGACGGGCACTTACCTGGCGGTGACGCCGCACAGTGAGACCGCGCTCCGGCTATCGGCGTTGCTGGACGTCGCCAAGACGCTGATCTCAGAGCGCAATCTTGATTCGCTTCTGGGCAAGATCCTCTATGAAGCGTCGCGCGTCGTGGATGCCGACCGCGGCTCGCTCTTCCTCGTCGATCGCGAAACCGGCGAACTCTGGGCCAAGATTGCCCAGGGAATCGGCGGCGATCGCGAGATCCGCATTCCCGCGGGCGTCGGCTTGGCCGGCCACGTCGCGCAGACGGGCGAAATCATCAAGCTGCGCAACGCCTATGACGATCCGCGCTTCAACGCGTCCATCGATCGCGCCACGGGCTACCAAACGCGCTCGCTGCTCGCAGTGCCGATGGTCGACATGCACGGCCAGATCGTCGGCGTCATCCAGGTCCTGAACAAGAAGCACGGTCGTTTCACGCAGGATGACGCGGATGTGCTCGTGGCGCTGGGCGGGCAAGCGGCGGCGGCGATCGAGAACGCCAAGCTGCACGATGAGATCCAGAAACTTTTTGAAGGCTTCGTGCAGGCGTCGGTCGTGGCGATCGAGTCGCGCGATCCGAGCACGGCGGGTCACTCGGAGCGCGTGTCCCGGCTGACCCTGGGGCTGGCGGACGCGGTGGAACTGGTTGGCCTGCCGCAGCATCTCGGGCTGACGTTTGGTCCGAGCGAGCGGATGGAGATCCGGTACGCGGCGCTGCTCCACGATTTTGGCAAGGTCGGCGTGCGCGAGGACGTGTTGGTCAAGGCCCAGAAGCTGTATCCGCATCAGCTGGAGCTCCTGCGCCACCGTTTTGACTATGCCAAGACGAGCATGGAGGCAGAAACGCTGCGCAAGTGTGTGGCGATGCTGCTTGCGGGCGCGGATCCCGCAAGTGTCCAGCGCGAGCAGGAGAGCTTGGCGCGGCGGACGGCGGACCTCGACGCGCAATTCCAGCTCGTGCTGACGTGCAACCGGCCAACCGTCTTGCAGGGCGGCAATTTTGAGAGCTTGCAGATGCTGCCGCAGTCGATGTTCATCGGCGCGGATGGCGAAAGCCAGCAGTTGGTGACGCCGGAGGAAGTGGCGGTGCTGTCGATTCCCAAGGGCTCGCTGTCGCCCGATGAACGGCTGGAGATCGAGAGCCACGTCACGCACACGTTCCGCTTCCTGTCGCAGATTCCGTGGACGCGCAGCCTGAAGCGCGTGCCGGAAATTGCCCATGGCCACCACGAGAAGATTGACGGGCACGGCTATCCGCGCGGGCTGTCGGGCGATGGCATTTGCATCGAAGCGCGCATGATGGCCATCGCCGATATCTACGACGCGCTGACGGCGTCGGACCGGCCTTACAAGAAAGCCGTGCCGCACGACATGGCGCTGCGCATCCTGGACGACGAGGCGCGGGACAAGAAGATCGACGGGGATTTGCTGGCCGTGTTCCGCGAGGCCGATGTGCCGCGGCGTGTGCTCGGTGTCGACGCGGTTCGAGCCAACAATGCCATGCGGGCTTCTGGCATCTTCTAGCCGCGAAATTGTTCGGCAAATCCTGAGAATTGTGAGGGTTTGGCAACGTCGTAGATGGCGCTTGCAGCGCTGCCAAGCGGCAGGTACGCTCAGGGATTGGCTGCCCAGCCCGGAGTTGCTCCATGCGCCTTCCCCCTCGGCTTACGTCCGGTTCTTTGGTTGCTGCGCGCGGCGTTTGGGTTCTCGCGCTCTGCCTCGTCGCCGCATGCTCCAGCAACAGCGGCGGCAGCGGCGGCCCGACGTACCAGATCCCCGGCAAGGACGGCTCGATCGGCGGCTTGACGGACGGTGCCGCGAATCCCGGTGACGACGCGACGGCGACGGTCGGGGCGGATGGCGCAATTGCCGCCGATGGCGCTCCGGGCCAGGACGCTTTGGCAACGCCTGACGTGCCGTATCCGGTCGATCCGAACGATCCCAACAAGGACAAGGATCAGGACGGAGACGGCTATACGCCCATGCAGGGCGATTGCGACGACGCCAAGCCGACGACGCACCCCGGCGCGATGGAAACGTGCGACGGCGAGGACAATGACTGCGACGGCGTTGTGGACAACTACGACTCGGACAAGGACGGCTACAGCGCGTGCCCGGGCGCCAACCAGGACTGCGACGACAGCGACCCGAAAGTCCATCCCGGCGCGCCCGCGGACTGCACGAACGGCAAGGACAACGACTGCAACGGCGAAGTGGACGCGGATCAGGACGACGACAACGACGGCTTTCCGGCGTGCCAGGACTGCGACGACAAGAACCCGGCCATCCATCCCGGCGCGCCGACGGACTGCAGCAACGGGAAGGACAACGACTGCGACGGCTTCATCGACAACAAGCTGGACGCCGACAAGGACGGTTCGCCCGCGTGCGTGGACTGCGATGACAACGACCCGACGCGGTTCCCCGGCAACATGGAGATCTGCGACGGCAAGGACAACGACTGCAACGACGTGGCCGACGACATGGACAATGACGGCGACAGCTACAGCGGCTGCGCGGACGACTGCGACGACAACGACATCACGATTCATCCCGGCGCCGCGCGCAACTGCAAGAACGGCAAGGACAACGACTGCTCGGGCATCATCGATGCCAACGAGGACGGCGACAAGGACGGCTACGCGGGCTGCCAGGACTGCAACGACAACAACAAGTACATCAACCCCGGCGCAGTCGAATTCGCCGCGGACAACGTCGACAACAACTGCAATGGCCTGACCGACGAGGACTTCGGCATCCTCGACTTCGACGGCCGGGTGAAGAAGATCGGCGAGCCGTGCGGCACCGGCGCGTGCGCGGGCGGCGTCGTGCTATGCACCAGCAAGACCAAGGCGGTCTGCTCGTCCGACAAGTTCAAGCTGCCGTACGAACTGTGCGGTGACGGCATCGACAACGACTGCAACGGCCTGATCGAC
>CAINLT010000354.1 GCA_903850505.1 uncultured Myxococcales bacterium
CAACGGCCAAAATCCAGCCAACGTCGCCACGGCGAGGCGCTGCAGCAAATGCCGCCGCGCCAGCGCGCCCTCTTGCACTTGCACCCGCTTGCCGCGCAGGCCGCGCAACACGAGGAGCGGCTCGTGCGCGGCGAAAGTGGCGAGGGCCGCCACCGCGAGCAGCAGCGCCGACGGGTTCGGATGACCCAGCAGGAGCGCCGCCGCGAGCGGAATCAGCAACTGCGCCACCGCGCCGTGTTCGCGTGGCCAGTGCCCCGGTGGTTTGTGCGTCCGTGCGACCATGCTGCAAGTGTAGCCGCGGCAACGCGGCGCGTCATGGTCCGCAGCCCCAAGCTTTTTGATACGCCGCGTCATCCAGTGCATCCTCGGCGCACGCTGGCGCATGCGCGCGCTGGTTTGGACGCCCCTTTTGCAAGACGCCTCGCAACAACGCCGCTCGTTCCTGCTGAATCTGGCGTCGTTCTATACGTCCGATGCGCTGCAGTTCGTCGTCTACCTGTTCCTGACGCCCTATCTGCTGCATTACCTGGGCAAGGAACAATACGGCCTGCTCGCGGTTGCGGATTCCGTGCTCGGCTATCTTGGGCTGTTGAACATCGGCCTGACGCCCGTACTGACACGGTTTGTCGCGGCGAGTGAAGCGGCCGGCGATCGCCGCCGCACGGTCGCGCTCCTGAGCACGACGCTCGCGCTCTTCATTGGCCTCGGCACCGTAGGCATGTTGATCGCTTGGGGCGTGGCGGCGAACATCGGCCCCCTCTTCCACTTACAGGCCGCGCTCGTGCCGGCGTGCGCGCTGTTCCTCGGCGTGAAAGGCCTCGAATTTGCCGTCGCCACGCCGCTGCAGATCTTCGCCGCGGGCAACTACGGCATCCAGAACATCACGACAATGAACGGCATCCGCGGCCTCACCGGTCTCATCGACGCCGCGGGCGGCTTTGCCATCGTGCGCTTTGACCTCGGCATGAAGGCGCTGGCCGTCCTCGCGCTCTTCAACGCCATCGTCGCGGGCCTGCTGAACCGCCAAAGCCTGCGCAACGCGTTGCCCGGCTTGAAGCTGGCCTTGCGCGAGGCCAGCCGCCCCGTCGCCCGCGAACTGCTCGGCTACAGCGCGTTCTTCGCGCTCGACTCGGTCATCGTCCTCATCGTCTTCAAGACCGATGAGATCGTCATCGCCGGCGCCATCGGCACCGCGGCGGTCGCCACGTACGCGATCGTCGGCCAAGCCAGCCGCGCGGTGATGAACGGCGCCTCACGCATCTCCAGCACGCTCTATCCCTCCTACGCCGCGCTCGCGCAAAAAGCCGACTTCGCCGAACTCCGCCGCATCTTTCGCCGCGCGATGGACGGCACGCTCTACATTTCCGCCGGTTTCGCCGTGCTCTTCATGGCGTTTGTCGGCCAACTCGTCGAGTTCTGGCTGTCCTTGCCGCCGGGCGACGTGCCGCGCGGCATCGTCTGGGGCCTGGGCGGCATCATCCTGACCGCCGCGCCAGTCTCGGTCGCCTCCAAGTACATCGCCGGCGTCGGCCTGATCCGCAGCGTCGCCGCGATCTCGATCCTCGAAGGTGCCAGCAACCTCGCGCTGAGCCTCCTGCTCGTCGGGCGGATTGGCCTGACTGGCGTCGCGCTCGGCACGCTCGTGAGCCAGCTTTTGACCACGACCTGGTACAATCCCGGCGTGGCGCTCAAACACCAGGGCGTCAGTCGCGCGGAATTCTGGGCCGGTCGGCTCGTGCGCGTGGGAACGGTGACCGCGCCCGCTGCGCTCCTGGCGATGGGGCTGCTGCACACGTGGCCAAGGCCCGCGCTGTGGCAGTTGGGCGTTGAACTCGCAGGCTGCGCGCTTCTCCACGCGACGTGCGCAGGTCTGGCATGGCGCTATTGGCCAGACGGCGCCAAAGCGGAGGCCGCATCGTGACGCCAACTGTGACCGCAGTCATTCCGTGTTTCAACCACGGCGAATTCCTCGCTGAGTGCATCGCCAGCCTGCGCGCGCAGACGGTGACGAGCTGGCGCGCGATCGTGCTGGACGACGCGTCGACCGACGGCGTGACGCCCGCGCTGTGCGACGCCCAGGCCGACGAACGCGTGCAAATCATCCACTTGCCCCAGAACCTCGGCCGCGCGCTGGTGCGCAACCACGGAATCGCGCTCGCGGAGACAGAAGCGATCCTGAACCTCGATGCGGACGACACGCTGCACCCGCGGTTCTTTGAGAAGACCGTGCCGCTGCTGTTGGCTGAGCCGGACGTGGGCGTTGTCTACACCGATTACCGGATCTTTGGCGTGCGCCACGGCACGCGCACGGCCGAGCCTTTTGACCTGACGCGGCTGTACCACGAGCAGTTCATCGGCGGCGCGTCGCTGTTCCGCAAGTCGGCATGGGCGAAAACGCATGGGTACCACGGCGATTTCTCGATCGGCAACGAGGACTACGACTTCTGGCTGAGCCTCGTCGAAGCGGACTACCGCGGCGTCTATGTGGCTGAATCGCTTTACAACTACCGCATGCACAAGCACAGTTGGTCATCGACGAACGCAGGCGGCGACGATCGGGTGTTCCGCTCGCGCTGGTCGCTGCTGCGGCACCATCGCGCCGGCTTTGAAGCGCACCAGGCGGTAGCGGCGTTTGAACTGACGACGTATCGCGACGAAGCGCTGCGACTTGAGAAGGCGGGGCACTGGCGGGCTGCGCGACCGATGTGGCGGGAAGTCCTGGCGCGTGAACCCCACAACTGGCGCGCGCGGCTGCGGCTCATCTGGCCGTACTGACAACTGCGAGATAGAGTCGGGATACGTCCCAAGCTGAAGCAACCACGGGAGTCTATGCCGGACCACGCGCAACCACTGCTCATCACGATTGGCATCACGAGCTACCGCGAAGGCGTGCAGCTGCAGCAGTGCTGGGACAGCGTGTTGGCGCAAACCGATGACCGTTGGATGGCCGTGCTGGTGCTGGACGGCGGCCATGACGCGGAGACGCGCGCTGTGTTCGATAGCCTGACGCACCCGCGTCTGCGCAAGGTCGCCGCGGAGGTGAATCAGGGCCCATACCCGATGCGCAATCTGGCGTTTGAACTGACGGAGACGCCCTACCATTTCTATCTGGACGGCGACGACCAGTTGGTGCCCGAGAGCGTGGCGCTCGTGCTCGCGGCGATCGCGCGGGCACCGGACGCGGCGATCATTGTCGGCGACTATGCCTATTTCGACGGTGGCTCGGGCCTGAAGCAGTACCCACACGACGTGACGCCGGACGACTACCTCGCAGGCCAGCCGCTGCCGGGTCCGTGCGTGTACAAAACGGCGCTATGGCGGCAGTTGGGCGGTTTTGCTCAGGAATTGGCGCGCGGCAACGGCGACTACGATTTTCACATCGGCGCGGCGGAGGTCGGCGCGCAGGTCGTGCATTGCGGCGGCGTGTTTTACCGCTATCGTTTGGGCCAAAGCACCAAAGTGTCGGTGAGCTACGATCGCGACTACCACAAGACCCACGAGGTCATGGTCCGGCGCCATCCGCAGTTCTTCGCCGACCCGCTGCGGCGGCACCGCTTCCTCGCTCTGGCGTACTTTCGCTCCGCAGTCTCTAACTACGCCGCGGGGAGTTTGGCGTGCGCCCACAAGCTCTTCTGGCAGGCGGTGCACAATGGCCTGCTGCGGGATCCGTGGCTGTGGCAGCCGGCGATGGGCGCGATGCGGCGCAGCCTCTTCCCGTCGGGCATGGTTCGCACCCTGCTGCGGATCGGACGATAGGTCGCGATGCAACACCTGACGATTCTGCTCGACGGTGACCCCAAAGCGCCGCACCAAGCGCGGCTCGCGGCGTCTTTGCAGGCGCGCGGCCACACGCCCATCCTCGTCAACGCGCCGGAAGTCGCCGACCGCGCGCGCGCGGAATTTGGCCAGGAGGTGATGCACGTCGATCTCCCGCGCCTGTGGCCACGGCCGTTGCGCGATGCGTTGACGCGGCGGCTGGTCAGGACGCTGGGCGCGCAGGTTGTGCACTTGAACTACCTGCATCCAGGCCAGTTGATTTGGCAGCGGCTCGGCGTGCCGTACGTTGCGACGGCGTGGGGATCAGACCTGAACGACGCGGATTTTCCGCGCCCGCCGGACCATTGGCAGCAGATGGGGGCGCTGTTGCGCGGTGCGGCGGCGGTGACGGCGGATAGCCGACCGCTGCTGGATCGCGCGCAGGAGCTTGCGGGCGCCGCGCCGATTCGCCACGAACTTGTGCTGTGGGGCGTCGATTGCGCGCGCTTTGACACCTCCCGGCTGGCCAGCGCGGTCGCGGCATGGCGCGCTGAGCTCTCGATCGACGAGCGCGCGTTCGTGGTCCTCAGCCCGCGGCAGACGCTGCCGCACTACCATCCCGAGCGCATCCTGCGCGGATTTGCCGCCATGCGCCGCGGTCCGGACGACGTGCTCGTGTTCAAGCTGCACGGACGCGACGCGGAGTTGCCGGTCAAGCAGCAGTTGCTGGAATTGGCCGCGGAGTTGGCCGTCGCGGATCGCCTGCGGTTTGCCCCGCCGTGCGCGTACGAGCGTCTGCCAGGCCTCTACGCCGCGGCGGACGTCGCCGTTTCAGCGCTGGAGACGGACGGCGTGCCCTCGACTTTCGCGGAACTGATGGCGCTGCAAGTCCCGATCGTCGCGAGTCGGCTGCCGGCGTATGCGGCGATCCTCGCGGACACCCGCGCGCTGCTGTTTGCTCCCGATGATGTGGCGGAACTCGGGCGTGCGCTGGATCGCCTGCGCGCGGATCCGGCGATGCGCGCGGACATGACCCGCACCGCGCGCCAATGGGTGCTGCGCAACGCGGATTGGGAGCGGAGCGTCGACGCCTGGATCGCGCTGTACCGCGACGCAATAGGCTGACGCAGCGCCACAAACCCGCTACGCTCGCAGTGCGGGAGGTGCGCCATGGCCGGACGAATGACGTGGCAGATGGGTCTGAGCGTGGCGGGCGTGCTGTTGGCCGTCGGCTGCGGCAATGACGTACCGGTCAGCGGCGGTTCGGCCGTGGACGACGCGATCAGCGGCATGCTCGATGGCAGCAAACTCAGCGACGGCTGGCAATTCGACAAGGACGCAGCCGCGCCGGACGGCTGGTTGTGGAGCGACGACGCGAGCGCATGGCTTGGCCCGGACGCCAGCGCCGGCACCGACGGCAGCAGCTTGAGCGACGGCAGCATTCCCAGCGACGGCGACGCCAGCGACGACACCAAGCCCGGCGGCGACGTCGCGGTGTTGCCCGGCGAGCTCGGCGGCTTCTGCAAGAACACCAGCAGTTGCCCCAAAGGCACGTTCTGCGCTGGCCAGGGCGGCGCGGACGCGTACTGCACGCCGTACGGCTGCAGTGACAGCAGCGACTGCGCGAGCGTGCCGTCCAGCGAACTGCTCTGCTGCGTGACCTACGGCAGCGGCGCGCAGAAGCAGTCGTATTGCTTGAAGGAAGCCAACGCCACGCAGTGCGGCAAGCAGGACCAGCCCGTGGGCGGCGACTGCAAGACCGGTGGCCAATCGGACTGTACGGCCACCGAAAGTTGGTGCTTCCAGACCACCGACGCGGCGAAGTGCGTGCAGACGTGCACCGCGCTCAACGATCCCATCTGCCCGAGCGGTACCACCTGCAACCTGTTTCCCGGCGGCGGCGGCTGCCTTCCGTACACGCCCGGTGTCGCGGACGGCAGCCCGTGCGCCAACAAGACCCTCGGCGGCTGCGGCAAGTACGC
>CAINLT010000355.1 GCA_903850505.1 uncultured Myxococcales bacterium
AACCTTGCAATAGACGACCGTCTCCGCGGCCTTGTCGAGTTCACCGAGATGGTCGCGCAGGTCATCCACCGGCAGGTTCATGGCGCCTGGCAGATGGCCAGTTGCGAATTCGCTCGCCGTCCGGACGTCCAGCAGCTGGATGACTTCGCCCGCGTCCATGCGTTCGTGCAAGGTCGGGCACGTGATGACGTCGAGGTCGTTGCGCATCGCGTTCGCGGCGACAAGTCCGGCCATGATCACCGGATCGCGCGCCGACGAAAACTGCGGGGCATACGCGAGATCCGCCTCCTCCAATTCCTCAACGTGCATCCCCGCCTGCAGCGCCATCGCCAGCACGTCCAGACGCTTGTCCACGCCGTTCTCGCCGACGACCTGCCCGCCAAGCAGCCGCCCGGTCTTCGCGTCCGTCACCAGCTTGATGTGGAGCATTTGCGCGCCCGGATAGTAACTCGCGTGGTCGAGGTTGTGCGTGTGCGTCACGAGCACGTCCATGCCCGCCGCCCGCGCGTCGCGCTCGGTCAGGCCTGTTCGACCCGCCGAAATGCCCATCGTGCCGAGGATCGCGGTGCCCAGCGCGCCAGGAAAGCGCAGATCGCCGCCCGCCGCGTTCGCGCCCGCCACGCGACCTTGTTTGCTCGCCGGACCTGCCAGCGGCATGCGCACTTTTTGGCCCGTCACGCGCTGGATCACCTCCACGGCATCGCCCGCCGCGTAGATGTCCGGATCCGACGTCTGCTGGCGCACGTTCACCGCGATACCGCCCGCTTTGCCAATCTCCAGCCCGGCATCCACGGCCAGCTTGAGTTCTGGCCGCACGCCAATCGACAGGATCACGATGCCCGCCGGCAGCACCTTGCCGCTGGCCAGGCGCACGCCGCTCACCGTCTGCGACGCGTTGGTCTCCAGCCCCGCGATGCCATCGCCGAGCACGAGATCGACGCCACGCTCGCGCAGCCGCCGCGCCACGAGCTCGGCCATGTCCGGGTCAAGCGCCGGAAGCACTTGCGGCTGCAGCTCGACGACCGTCACGTGCAAGCCGCGCGTGTGGAGCGCCTCCGCCGTCTCGAGGCCGATGAAGCCAGCGCCCACGACCACCGCGTGCGTCGGCTTCTCGTCATCCAGCCAGGTCCGCACCGCGTCCGAATCCGGCACGGTCTTGACGACAAACACGTTGCGCGCCGGCAGACCGGCGAGTTGCGGCACGATGGCGCCCGCTCCCGGCGACAGCACAAGCGCGTCGTAGGGCTGCAGGTACACTTCGCCCGTCTCCAGATTGCGCACTTCGACGTGCTTTGCGCCGCGATCGATGCCGAGCACTTCGTGGCGGACGTGGACGCGCACGCGGAAGCGCCGCCAGAAGCTGTCCGGTGTTTGCAGCAACAGCGACGAACGCTCGGCGATGTCACCGCCGACGTAGTAGGGCAGACCGCAGTTGGCGAACGACACGTGCGGGCCACGCTCAAACATGAAGATGTCCGCATGCTCGTCAGTCCGCCGCGCTTTGGCCGCAGCAGCCGCGCCACCCGCTACGCCGCCGACGATCACGATCCGCCGCTGGTGCTGCGCAGCCATTATTTGCCGCCTTTCTGGTTGGCGCCGTTGCGCGCGGCAGCGGCTTCCTCGCGGCACTTGCAGCGCTGCGCAGGGGGAACGTCGCCGAGCACCTGCTCGACGTGCGCGCCGCAGCCGACAAAAGTAGGTTTACCGCACTGGGGACAAGTGGTTCGACTGCACATGGTGTTGCTCCGATGAAGTTCGCCCCAAGGTAGGACGCAATTGTCGGAGCCGCATGCCCGGCAATCGGTTCAGAGCGGACGGGAACGCGGTTCGGGCGCGGCACCAGAAATACGCGACCCGAACTGGCGAAGCGCAGACAGGCGTGACGTCCGCACTGGCAGTTGTCGCCCGTGACGCGCTTTGGCTCCATCTCCGCGTGACGCTGGTTTCATGCGTTGTTTTCCTCCGGGCAGAGGCCTACGCTCGCTGCTCTGGAGGTTCGACGGCGTCAGGACAGCTGCTGCTCCGCGCTGGGCGCGGCGGCGGCCGAGGCGAAGGACAAGTGGCAATGAATCGATTCACTGCAAGCTGCGACCGGAATGCGAAGGCGTCGGTTTTCCCGCGCGCGGCAGCGAGACGACGGGGCCAGGCCTTGATTGCCGCGGCATGCCTGGCCTGGCTTGCCGGATGCGGCACGGACCTCGCGCCAACTTCCGCGGATGCGGGCACCGGCAACGGCGACAGCCTCAGCGATCTGGCCATGGCCGACGCGCCAGGCGATGCGACGGCTGCCTCGGATCCGCTGGTCGGGACGTGGCAATTCAACGGACACGTTCCCGCGATTGTGACAATCACCCTTACGTTCAAGTCCGACAAGTCCTTCACGTTCTCCGAGACGGTCGCGCCGGCAACCACGCCTGTCGGCTACTTTCCTAACGGCTGCATCACGACGCACAGCCTCTACGGGACGTACGCGGCGGCCGTTTCCGGCGGCGTGAACACGCTGACCTGGACTTTCGACGGCGGCACGGCCAATGCGATCTCGGGATGCAACAACGCCGCGAGCGACTTCGCCGGGACGCCGATGACGCCTGCCGACATCGCCGGGTACACTGCGCAGGGTCTGATTCCACCGACGACGGAGACGTTCGCGGCAACTTCGACGACATTGGTGCTGACGACTGCCAGCGGCGACAGCAAGATGTTTGTGAAGTGATTCTAATTCCTTGAGCGTCCCATGCCGCCAGAGTCAGCAGCCACGCCCAGTCCGGCGGTGTGATTGCGCGGGTCCCAGAGAGGCGACACCGGCTCCAGTGGTTGGGCAGGTCTGCGGATCAAACACGGCGGCCGGGACGACGGCCCGTTGCGGCGGAGTGGGACCGGCAGGTGGCCCCGCGCAAAGAGTGGGACCGGCAGGCGCTCACAGGAGCGCGCGGCAGTTGAAAACGAAAAAAGCCCCGGTTTCCCGGGGCTTCTTTGGTGCGCACACTAGGATTTGAACCTAGGACTCCCACCGTGTGAAGGTGATACTCTACCGCTGAGTTATGCGCGCATCGCACCCGGCTCTCCGCCGGCTCTGACTGCCTCAAGGCACGCTTGAGGCGGGCGACAGAGTGACGCAAACGCGGCTCCTTGTCAAGCGCGGCCAGTGTCCGATCGCCTCGTGTGGTCGTGAATACCGCAAACCGTCGGCGCGTACTATCATGGACGTCAGGAGGCCCAAGATGCGACGCGCTCGAGACCTGAGACCGATTGCGGCGTTGCTACTGGCCGTGGCTTTGCAGGGATGCTTGGCCAAGAGCTACGAGATTCCGACCGACGAACTGCAGCGCCTTGTTGACGTGCCGCCGCAGGAGCGCGGTCAGGTCGTGCGTGCTGTCCAGCGGTTGGGAACAGCGACGGAACCGCCTCCCGCACCCTCGTGGGCGCCGCAGCCTCAGGATGTTCCGCCGGGCGGTGCGTTGGGCGGTGGCGATACCGTCTATGCGCCCTATCAACCGCAGGGGCACGTCGCATATTTCTACGTGCTTCCGCCACTTTACTTGGGCTTTGGTCAACCAACGTATTACGCGCGATCGCCAGCAGTTGGCGGCCCGGTTGGGCCAGTTGGCGGGCCAGGGTACTACGGGGCGCTCGATCCGTCCGGCGCGAACTACGCGCGCGGGGATAGCAAGTCGGCCGTCGCTGGCCTCGTGGCTGCCGCCGTCGCCGTTGCCCTCGTCGCGACGATTGGCTTCGCCGCGAGCGAAGGTGCGCGCTACGACGGCATCGTCGCCGTGCATCCGCATCATCCCGTGCACATGCTGAGCGCCAACGGCGCCGAGCGGCTCATCGGCCTGGACGACCTGACACGACAGGACATCGACCCGAGCGGTTCCGCCATCATTGTCGCGGACGAAGGCGCTGGCCTCTGGCGTCGTGGCCGCGCGCCGCTCGATCGCACCGGCTTCACCTGGCAATTCGGCGGCGGCTGGATGATGCAGCAGGTCGCCAAGGACCGCGCGCTCAGCGGCTTCGTCTTCCACACCAACTTTGGCGGCTTCCTTAGCCAATCGCTAGGCCTCGTCGGCACTTTTGACGCGGGCGCCGCCAGCGACGTCATGACACCCGGCGACATGTGGTTTGTCCGCTACGGCGCGGAGCTCATCTGGTTGCCCGTCCACGTCGGCCTCTGGCATTTCGGCCCGCGCGTCGGCGGCGGCTTGCAGTACATCAACACCGGCGGCGGCGACTGGCCCTACATCTCCGCAACCCATCCGTTCGTCACAGCCGGCGTCGAGTCCGAGATCGCCATGACCACCCGCATGGCCTTCAGCATCCGCGCCGGCGGGCTCTGGCAGCCCAACGCGCCGTGGTCGGGCGCATTCACGCCTGCGGTCCAGTTCGGCCTGAACATCTACTGAGCCAACTTCCGGCTTTCCCACTGGCGGTTCACCCGCTACGCTTCACCCGTCGCATCGCGCGGCGCTCGCGGACGCATCGCATGCGGCAGTCTCCGGCTCGTCCCCGTTTTCGCCATTCGCTGCTCTGGAGCGTGCTCGCGCTGCTGTTCGTGCCGCTCGTCGCTGTGGCTGATCCGCCGCCCGCCGAGTCGCTGACACTGCCGCCGGGCATCGAGGCGCAGGTGGTGGCGCTCCTTGCAGATCCCGGTTTTGAAGTGCCGCTCCCCGGCGGGTACATGTTCGACAGCATCCAGATTGGCCGCTCGTCGATTGTCTGCGTGCTCAACAAGGCTGGGCTGGCGGTCGCACGCATCAAGTTGGTGCCGAGCGGCGAGGCCCGAGTGGGCGAGCCAACGGGCGCGTCTTTTGCCATCCGCGCGGAGTTGCTCGGGCCAGATCCTGACGCGCAGGCGCTCGTCGCGCGGGCGGTCCGCGGCATCCAACAGCGCGACACTGTCGACCTCTACCACCGCTTCTCGCCGTGGCCGCAACTGCGCATCGCGTTTGGCGGCCTTCTCGCGTGGGCGATCGCGCTGCTCGTGGCCCTGCGCGGGCGTGTGCGGCGTTTGCGCGTGACGTTCGCGGCGCGCATGCACCACATTCTGCCGTCGGTCCTGCAGTTGGTGTTCTTCGCCTATTGGGCGCTGTACTGGCCGCCGGTGCGCGACCACATGCTGTTCGACGTGCCGCTCCAGCTGGCTTTCGGCCTCCTGTTTGACGCGCTGCTGGCGCTGACGTTGCGCGGCGTATGGGAGGCGGGCTTCGCTGTTTTTCCCATCGTGCTCAGCACCAACCTCTTCATCTGGTTCCCGCGCGAATTCATGTGGCTCGGCTTCCTCGTCGTCGCGCTGGCCATTGGCTCCAAGTGGCTGTTCCGCCGCGCCAATGGCACGCACATCTTCAATCCATCCGCATTTGGCATCGCCGTCATCGGCCTGCTGGCGGTGGCGCAGACCGGCGTCCGCTACCAGGACATCGCCCTCCAACTGCAGCTGCCGCCCAACATGCTGGAGCTGATCTTCCTGCTCTCGCTGATTCCCATCGTGCGCTTTGGCCTCGGTGCGTTGAGCCTGCCCGCCGCGTTGGCGATGCTGACCGTTCTGGCGGTGGTACCGGGCGCCTGGCGTTTGCCCACGCCGTTCTGGCCCGCGTGGTTCCTTTCGATCACCTTGTTCGCCGGCGATCCGATGACCGCCGCCCGCCACTTCAGCGGTCGCGTGCTTCAGGGCATTTGCCTGGGCCTCGGCGTCTCCGGTTTTGCCTGGCTGCTGGTGCAACTGACGGGCCTCGACTACTTTGCCAAGGTCTTTCCCGTCGTCGTCTGCAACCTCGCCGTGCCGCTGTTTGATCGTTTTGGCCAGTGGTTTGACACGCGCGTGCTGCGGCGTCCAGCGGGCATTCCGCCGCCGACCGGGCGGCCGGAATGGTGGCTGCGTTGGCTGCCAGTGCTCGCGTGGGTGCTGCTTTTTGTGTTCGCCCGCACGGAGACGCGCAAGTCAGCGATTTTCGACCCGCACCTCTTCCGCGATCTCGGCGCGCTCGGTGTCGTTGACTCGCCGCCCAACGCGGATCGCTGCGCGGCCAACCGGCCATGGTGCGCGCCTTTCAGTTTCGCCGCCGAATCGCACCTGCGTCGCAACTAGCCCGCGCTACGCGGCGCACGCGCTGTGCCTGCCGTAGTAGCGTTCGCACTCCGCCTCCCGGCCGCGCACGATGCGGCGACCCTGCAGTCGGCCGAATTCCGCGGTGATGACGGTGCACTGCCGTTCGCCGTCCCGGCCATCGAAGTAGAGCACGACCCAGTCGCCCGTCCTGTCCTGCGCGTGCGCCCGCGCAGTGTTGGAGAAAAGCGCCGGATAGTCGCGCCGGCCACGCGTCGTATGCAACACGGACAGCCACGCCTCGCCGGTGCGATTGAAGCGGCGCGGCGCGATCTTCGGCAACGTGCCGGCGCTCGCGGCGCGGCGGTATTCGGCATCGACGTCGAGAAGCTCCGCGACCGTGGGCTGAGTCGCCTTTTCCTCCGCAACCATCGCGCGCCGGATGCGTCCAAGCCGCTGCGCCAGCGAATCGCGAATCCCCGCCAGCCGCTTGGCGCCAATCCCGCCAAACTGCTCCAGCCGTCCGTCGTGCGCCGCCGTCTCCAGGTCTTCCAGAGACTCCAAGCCGAGTTCGTCGTGCAGTTTCCACGCCAGCGCCGTCCCGATCCCCGGCACCGACGTCAGCAGCGCAATCGGATCGTGTTCGCCGCGCAGCCGATCCAGCATCGCCAGCTTGCCGTGGCGCAGGATATCGCGGATCGCGTGCGAGATGCTCTCGCCAATGCCGGGCAGGGCGTCCAACCCCTCCAGACCCAGTTCCGCGTAAATCTTTGAGACCGGCACCTGCAAATCGCGCAACACGGCCGCAGCGTGGTGGTAAGCCCGCACGCGGAAGCGATTGGCGCCCAGCTCATCGAGCACGTGCGCGACCTCATCCAGCCGACCCGCGATGTCCTGATTGATGGCGTATTTCATGGCCAACCCCTTGGGCGTTCGCCCAACGGCCATGTTAGGACGGCAGCGGCGGATCGGTGCGGGCGACAAATTCTTCCCAGCCGTAGTGCTCGGGGTACTCGCGCCAGGGACCTTCGCAGCGGCCATTCCACGAGCAGGTCTTGCAGACTTCGCCGCGCGCCTTGCCTTCCTCCAACCGGTACTTGCCGTAGTCGCCGATGGTGATTTGGCCGTCGTAGACGAGCGTGGAAGGCGTCCGCAGTTCACACGCGGCGGTTTCGATGCCTTGCAGAAAACAGAACGGAATCGCCTCCGTCAGTGCGTGTCGATTGGCAGCCCGGACGATAGCGACCGCCTTGGCGACTTGCGGCGCGACTTCGCGGTAGCGCGGTACCGTGTCATCCCACGTCGCCGCCGCCGTGCCAATCGCGTGGACAAAGGCAAATTGCACTTGCGACACGCCCAGCCGCACCAGCATCTGGGCAATCTCCGGCAAGTGCGCGACGTTGTCGCGGACAATCACGGTCTGCGTCAGGACGATCTGCTTGAGCGCCACGAGGTTCTGGATGCCGCGGATGCACTGGTCAAACGAGCCGCGCGTGCCGGTGAGCTTGTCGTGCAAACTGGCGTTGTGGCCGTGGACCGACGGGTTGAAGCGGTTGACGCCCGCGGCAATAAGGGACTCGCAATACTGGCGATAGGCCATCCGTCGGCCATTGGTCTGCAGCTGAATCGTGTGATATCCGAGTGACTTGGCGTACGCGGCGACTTCAGGAATGTCATCGCGAATCGTCGCTTCGCCGCCCGTGAGCACCACGCGGTCGCACTCGCAACGCGCTTGCGCGAGGCGCTCTTTGACTTCGGCGGTCGTCAAGTCGGCCGTGTGATCGCGCTTGTCGCCCTGGACGCAGAACGTGCAGTGGTTGTTGCAGCGGAAGCCGACCTTCAAGTCGAGCTTGCCGGAAGTGCGCGGTGGCGCGGCGTTCAGGATCTTCTGGTCCACGGGTGACCTCCCGGCCGTTGTGACGGCACGGCCAAGGCAGTTTGGACTGATGGGGATCGGGCGTCAACGATGGAGGATCGTGGGCGATTGCACGGCGGCGGTGCGCAGGATTCCGCAGAGTCACGCGGGTGGTGCAACGCCTTTTCACCATTTTCACCAAACAGATCAAGGGTTCAGTGCGCGACGGCTGGCCGTGGCACGGGGTATGCAGTCCGTACAATTGGCGGTGAGGGTGGAGGTGCTTTCATCCCGAGCGCCAAGGAGGAATGGTCATGAAGACGATTCATTGGGGCGTGGTGGCTATGGCGGCGCTGTTCGCGACATCGTGTACGGATACGACCAGTGGAAGCGCCGGTTCAGTGAACGACGACGTGCCGCTGATTGGCGAAGATGGCTACATCGCCAGCGGCAAGGACGTCGCTGTGACGGAACCTGATGACACAGGCGTGGAGAAGAATACGCAGCCGTGGCTGTGTTCGACGGATAAGGAATGCCAAGCGTTGGGCAACGCATGCAACTTGGCGATATGCAGCAAGGGGCTGTGCAGCCTGAAGCCGCTGGCGGCCAACGCGCCCTGCGACGACGGCGACCCGTGCACCGTGAACACGACCTGCAAGCTTGGCACGTGCGTGGGCGTTTTCGTGTGCTACGAGCTTCCGAAGTTGTCGCCGTTCTTCCTCTTCCCGCCGTCGCCGCTGCACCCGTAGCGGTTCAAGGGCGGAGCAGGCTTGAGCGGTTGCGCTGTCGGAGTGCGGTGGGGCTTGGGCGCTTCGGGCGATCTCCCGGCTTTCGCGGCGGGGCCCACCCGTCTTTTGCGCCCACCCCGCCGAACGTGCCGAACCGACGTCCGGACACGACTCATCTATGCGATCCCACGACGGTTTTACGCGTCGTGTCGCCCATCCTTCGGCGGCTCGCGGAGGTC
>CAINLT010000356.1 GCA_903850505.1 uncultured Myxococcales bacterium
CATTCCGCTCACCTCCTACAACGCCCGTTGCGGCGGCTGTCACGGCGCGATGGACGGCCAGAAGAACTCCGTGCTTCAAGCGCCGACGGATTTCATCACGCAAGCTTCCGTCACGGTCGCGATGTACGCCGAAGCCGATCGCCGGACGCCAAACGTGCTGCCGATCATCGACAGCTCGTTCTTCGTGTTCAGTGACTTCACCAAGGACGTGCAGCCGGTCCTGACGGCGAAATGCGCGACCTCCGGTTGTCATGGCAATGTCACGCCGGCCGGTGGCCTGGATCTATCGGCGACGCTGACCCAGCACTACACGCAAGCTTATGAAAATTTGCTGCAAAAAGGCGCCGGGTCAGCCGCTGGATACAAGTATGTTGACGCCGATGGCTACCGGGCGCGCGGATCGTATCTGGCTGAGAAGGTCATGAATCGCGAGTATGATGCGGATCGCACGCTGGACAAGGCGTGCCCGCCGGCTGGATCGGCGCAACTGACGGATGACGAACGCTTGGCCATTGTCCGCTGGATCGAGTATGGCGCGGCCTATCATGGCTTGCCGGTTGCGAAATAGCGTTCGCCTGCTGGCGTTGTTGCTCGGCCTGCCTGGGTGCGTGGTCGATCCGTCGGGCATGACTGCGCTGCCGAATCCGTCGCGCGCCACCTTTCCCGTTGAAGCCGGGCTCATCCTGGCCAAGCGCTGCGGCGACGCGACGTGCCACGGCAACGCGGACCGGCCCTACGCCATGTTCGCCGTCAGCCGTCGGCGCTTGGCTGCCGCCGATCAGTTCACTTCGCACCCGCTCAGCACAGCGGAATGGGACGCGAACTACAACGCCACGCGCGGCTTCCTCGACGCGTCCCGCGGCCGCGACACCACGCTCATCCAAAAAGCCCTCGCGGTCGGCGGCGTCGGCGGCCACAAGCCCGGCGCAGTCTTTGCCGCGCCGAGCGATCCGGAGTGCCAAGCCATCCTCAACTGGATCGACGGGGTGACGCCATGACGCACCGCGGGCTCCTCCTGTTTGCGCTGCTTGCGCTGGCGGCATGTACGGAAACGCCCGCGCCGATCCACGTGCTGCCTTTGGATCCCAATCCGATGGCGAACACCGATCCGCTGTGGTCGCCGCAGCCGCATCGGGATCGCCCGCGCGCGGTGTGCGTATCGCCCGATGCGACAAAGGCGTGGGTCATGCTGGCGGGCATCGACGACGATCCGGGGAGCGATGTCGCGGTCATCGATCTCGCGACCGGGCAGCCCGTGAAGCGCGTCCACCTCGACAAGGCGCCGTGGCAGTGCGCCGTGGATCCCAGCGGCAAGTACGTTGTGGTGACGCTGCGTTTCGCCGATCACGCCATCGTGCTGGACGCGGCGACGGACGCGGAGGTCGCGCGGGTGCCGGTGCCGTACTACACCGAAACGGCGATCTTTCGCGCCGATGGCCAGCGCCTCTACCTGGCGAATCGGTGGAAGGACAGCGTGCTGTGGTGGAATCTGGATCTGACGCACGGGTTTGCGGTGCAGTCGACCAACTACGACGGTGCGGCGCCGGAGGAGGCGATGGGCACGCCCGTGAGCGACAATCCCGGGCCGATGGCGCTGTCCAGCGATGGTAAGCGACTTTTTGTCGGTTCCATCGCGGGTTGCACCATCGCGGTGCTGGACGCGGAGACCGGCAAGCTCATCGACGTCGATGGCAATCCCGCGACGACGACGGTCGGGGCGCCCAAGGGCATGAGCCACCTCGACCTGCATTCGCCCGTTGGCGGGCTGCTGGTGCACGGCCCGTACCTCTACGTGACGGACATGGGCAAGGGCCTGGGCGCGCAGCCGACGACAGGGCTGGACATCGACGCCGACGGCCATCCCGGCGACAACACGGCCAACCTGAGCTTTCAGGATCAGCAAAATGAAATCGGCGTCATCGAGACCGCGACGCTGCAGGAAGTGCATCGCTACACGTCAGACACGATTGCCAACCGCGATTTCCGCGACGTGGACCCGGAGCATCCCAACAAAGGACTGGCGCTGCCGCTGGCGGATCAATGGTCGCCGGACGTCGTGAATTGGCTGCCGCAGAAGGACACGTGGATCGTCGCGGGCGCGCTGCCGGAGTCGATGGCGGTGCAGGACGAGAAGCTGTGGGTGGCGTTTGCCGGATCGAACGAAGTGCAGGGCTTCGCGATCGCCCAGGTCGGCGCGCTCACGGCGCTGCAGACCGCGGGAAAGCTGTACCGCACGGGCTACAATCCCAAGGCGATCGCGGCGGTCGGCAATGGCCGCCTGCTCACGGTGGACCGGCTCGGCGAGGCGCTGACGTTCATTGACACGGGCAAGCCCGCGGGGCTGGCGGAGCAACATGTCGTGATTGGCGACGTGGCCGCCGGGCCGTTTCCGCAGACGGACGCGGAGCTGGGCGAGGGCATCAATGAGATGACGTCGGTCTTTACCATCGACGGCGACCAGACGTGCGTGCAATGCCACCGCGACAACGGGACCATCGCGCGGCCGTTCGTCATGCCGCTGCAATCCAGCCGCGCGTGGAGCCTGCGCAACGTGATGGCCCAGCGCGGCCTGTACGACACGCGACCGTGGTTCTTTGAACAGGCGATGAACGAGGACAACTTTTTTCCGGTGCTCAATGAGTTCGCGCGCCGCGAGAACTTCTGCTGCGAGGAGTTGGACATGATGGTCTGGGGCAAGTACCCAAAGATCACCGCGTGTCAGGCCGATCCGACGGTAGCGGGCTGCAATCACGTGCTCCATTGCTCCGACGATCCGCCACCCGAGTGCGCGACGCGGCCGTACGCGCAGACGCCGTTCAACAAGCGCGCGGACTTCATCAAGGACGGCGCGCGCAAGCTTTTTGGCCGCGACAAGGCGTTTGGCGACGTGCTCTTCAAGGACGATGGCACGGGCGTGCGCACGCCGATCGACCTCGATTTTGACGGAATCACCAAGGCTCTCGGCCTCTTCATGCTGCGCACGCCGCGCCTGCTGCCCAATCCCAACCGCGCGATGAATCTGCCGACCGCGACGCGCGGTGAAGTGCTGTTTCGCCAGCCGGGCGTGGGCTGCAACAATTGCCATCCGCTGCCGGTGACAACAACGGCGTCGGCGCCGACGCTGTTCTCGCCGTTTGGCATGCCGATCCGGTTTCCGCCGGTGATTACGCCCGAGCGGCGGCCCGATGGCTCCGACGCGATGCTGGTCAACGACGCCTTCATCGCGACTTTTCCGCTGACGCAGCAATCGCCCGCGGGGCTTTTTGTCGGTTCGACGCCGCTGCGCGGGCTTTGGGACCGGCCGCAGACGCGGTTTTTCCACGACGGTCGCGGTCGCTCCCTGCGCGAGTCACTGGCGACGCCCGGGCATCCGATCCTGCTCCCGGGCGAAGTGGGCCGCAATGAGCGAGACGGCGCGGTGGACACGCACGGTGGCACCAGCTCACTGGATCGCTATCAGCTGCAAGACCTCATCAACTTCGTGCGGACGCTGTAGGAGGACCTCGCCGTGAAATGCCCGCTCCTGCTGTCCCTGCCGCTCCTGCTGTTTGCGCCGATGCTCCGCGCGGATCCGCTGCCCGTGGCGGCGGACGTGACGCTCGCTGGACTCAATCGCGCGCCGGTGCGGCTGGCGGACCTGCGCGGCAAGCCCGTTGTGCTCGATTTCTGGGCGACGTGGTGCGAGTCCTGCAAGCGCGCCCTGCCGGAGCACGACCGTACCGCGCGCGCGCTGGGCGACCGCGTCCACTGGTTTGCCGTGGACGTGGGCGAAGACGTGACGCCGGTGACGACGTTCCTGGCCAAACACCACGTGCAGGTGCCGGTGCTGCGCGATCCCGAAGGCAAGGCGGCCGAGGCGCTGGGCATGACGGAGATGCCGTACGCGATTGTGTTGGACGCGGAAGGGCGGATTGTGGCGCGTGTGGCGGGCGAGCCGTACCCGGCGCTGCGCGATGCTGTGCTGAAGCTGCTGCCGAACGCGCCGGGCGGTCCACGAGAGCCGCCGCCGCCGGGTGGCCAGGCGTGCGTGGGTGCGCAGACGCGCGCGGGCGTGGCGATGGGCACCAAGGTGCAGGCGGTCGTGTGCCCCAATGCCCCGGGGCAGGCAGGCGAAGCGGCGGCCAAAGCGGCGGCGGAGCAGGCGTTCGCCGAGTTTGGCCGGCTGGAGGGCCTGTGGACGACGTGGTCGCCCGACAGCGAAGTGTCGCGCATCAACGCGGCGGCGGGCAAACTGCCCGTGGCGGTGAGTCCGGAGACGTTCGCGGTGCTGCAGGCGGCGGTGCAGGGCAGTCAGGCTTCCGACGGGCTTTTTGACATCACGTTCGCGCCGCTGGGCGAAGTCTGGCGCTTTGACACGCCGCCGGGCAGCCACGAGCCGACCAAGCTTGCGCGCGTGCCCACCGACGCTGAAGTGCAGGAGCGGCTGGCGCGCGTCGGGTGGCGGCATCTGCATCTGGACGCGGCCAAGCGGACGGCGTTCCTGGACAAGGCCAACATGGCGATTCACCTCGGCGGCATCGGCAAAGGCGCGGCGGTGGACATCGCGGTCGCGCTGCTGGCCAAGCTGGGTTTCAAGGATTTTGCCGTGCAAGCCGGTGGCGACCTCTACTGCGGCGGACACAACGGCCAACGACCGTGGCGGGTCGGCATCGCCCATCCGCGCAACAAAGGCGAGCTCATCGGCAGCCTGGACGTGCACGACGCGGCATTCTCCACCAGCGGCGACTACGAGCGCTTCGCCATCATTGACGGCCGCCGCTATCACCACATTCTCGACACGCGCACCGGCTTCCCGGCAACCGCCAGCCAGAGCGCGACAGTGCTCGCCCGCAACGCGCTGGACGCGGAGATCCTGACCAAGACGGCGTTCATCCTCGGCGGCGCGCGCGGCTTGGACTATCTCCGCGGCAAGGGCGCCAAGGGCGTGCTGGTCGACGCGACGGGCAAGATTTGGCAGAGCAGCGACCTGCCGGTGTTGAAGCCATGAAGGGTTTCTTGGTGTTGATCCTGCTGCTGGCCACCGCATGCGTGCCCGTGCAGCCGTGGCAGCGCGGCGTGCTTGCGGATCGGCGCATGCAGTGGGCGCGGGATCCCGAACGCGACAGCGCGCGGACGCACGTGTTCTCCGTCCGCGAAGGCGCGTCAGGCGGTGCGGGCGGCGGCGGCGGGGCGTGTGGCTGTGACTAGAATACTCGCGATCTTCGTCGTTTGTTTCGCGAGCGCGTCCGCGTGGGCGGCCGATCGCGCGCACAGCTCTGTCCTCATCTACAGCGACACCGACCACGTCCAGGTCATCTCGCCCACCGTCTCTGGCAGCGTCGACGCCGGCAAGGCGACCGTCACGTCGGTCGTCAGCATGGATCTCATCTCCGCGGCGTCCGTCGACCTCGTGACCGCAGCGTCGCCCAAAGGCTACACGGAAACCCGCACCCAGGTCGATGCCGGCGGCCGCTACGCTTTGGGCGAAGGCCAGAACCTCGACGCGGGCTATCACCTCTCCTACGAGCCGGACTTCCTCACCCATTCCGTCCGCGTCGGCGGCACGCGCGACGTCCTCGCGCGTCAGGTCTCCCTCGGCGTCAACTACGGCTTCAGCCACTCCGAAATCGGCCGCACGCACGACACCAGCTTCTCCCGCCAGCGGCAGACACACGACGCCGATTTTTCCCTGACGCGCGTCCTCTCGCCGACCGCCGCCGCCGACCTCGCCTATGGCCTGTCGTTCGTCGACGGTTTTCAGGCCAACGCGTACCGCTACGTGCGCCTCTACGCCGCGAGTGAAGGTCTGCACCAGACGTCGGTGGCCGAGCAGACGCCCGACACGCGGTTTCGCCAGACGCTGACGGCGCGCATTCGTGCGCGGCTGTTGCCGGCGCTGTTTGGCCTCGCCGACTACCGCTTCTACGCCGATTCCTGGGGCATGTTGGCCCACACGCTGACGCTGCGCGCGGCCTGGAGCCTGGGCAGCGACGTCTGGACGCTCTCCGCCGAGGCCCGTGGGCATGTGCAAAACGCCGCGAATTTCTACCGTTCGCGCTACGTCACCTTCCCGATGGCGCCGGATTTCCGCACGGCGGACAAGGAACTGGGGCCGATGTGGACCGCGCTGGGCGGCACGCACCTGGAGTGGAGCCCGGAGATTTCCCGCGTTGACGCGTTGCGCTTCTCCCTTGGCGCCGACGTGCTGCACATGCGGTACCTGGACTATGCCTTCCTGACGTCGCGGACCGCGCTGCTCGTCTCCTTTGACGTGACCTTGGAGATTTGAATGCCGATTTTGCGCCTCCTCCTGCTCTGCCCGCTGCTGCTGACGGCTTGCACGCCGCCAACCGTGGCGCAGAACGACGTGACCCAGGAACAGCAGCCAGACGTGAGCGCGTGCACGGCGACGGCGACGCTGTTTGGCATCGACGTCGCGGAGCTGCCGGTCGAGCTCACGCTGGGGACGTCGCTGCCGGTGACGCAAGGGTTCCAGGGCTTCATCTTCGTGCGGGTCGGGCTGCGGACGGGGCTGCCGCTGCCGGCGATTGTGAAAGTGGCCACCCACGTGACAATTGCCGGGCTTCTGGACCAGACCTACGGACCGATTCCGGCGAACACGCGTACGACCGCCAATGGCGGCATGGAAACCACGGAAGTGCCGTTCATGTTCAACGACACGCCGCTCGCCGATCTGATTGGCCAGACGGCGCACGTGCGCGTGTGGACGACAACGCCGGGCTGTCGGCTGTCGGCGGAGACGGACGTGCACCTGACTGCTGGCGGTTATATGGGCGCGGATGCCGGAATTTGGGGCGAGATCGCGCCGTAGCGTTTGGCGCCCGCGCCCGATGGACTGGCCCTTTTGGCTATCTCAACGCTGCCAGAACACCGCGGACAGCGCGTAGTACACCGCCATCAGCCCTGAGAACGTCGCGCTCGCCAGGAAGCGCCACCGCAGCGGCACCTTGACCTGAATGAGCGCGTTGGCAGCCAGCGCGATGGGCAGGTTCGCCAGCCAGGACAGCATCGCGACGCGCAGCAGGTCCGCCGTGACGACCTCGCCAGCGAACAGCTTGAGGCAAAACAAGTGGCGGGCAATCCACAGCGGATTGAAATAGAGCAGCGCCATCACGGTCCGCATCGTGGCGCGGCGCAGCGGCATCGTCGTCGTCACGCGCCGATCGATGAAGGCGAACCAGTTCGGGATCTCCAGCGCGTAGATGGTCGCGCCCAGCATCATCACGCCCATCACGCGCCCGATGTTGAATTGGTGCAGCAGGAGTTGCGCGACGACGTCGCCCGAAGTGTAGATAAGCAAGCCCTGGAGCGCGTTGCGCGGCGTCCAGAGGATGGGCTGCGCGGCGCTCATGGCAGCTCGCCGCACAGCAGCAGGAGCGCGCGCTCGGGCGTCATCGGCGCTTCCAGCATCCCGTCAGCGGCGACACCACACGCGCGGATCGCATTCAACAGCGCAAAATACGCGCCAATGCCGTACATCAGTGGCGGCTCGCCCACTGCCTTGCCCGTCACGTGGCTCGGCGCATTCGGCTGCTCCAGCCACGCCACGTCCATTGCCGGCGCGGCGAGAATATCCGGCACTTTGTACGTGCCCAGGTTGGCCGACTTCAGCTTGCCGTCGCGATAGACGACCTCCTCCATCGTCATCCAGCCCACGCCTTGGACGATGCCGCCTTCCACCTGACCGCGGTCGATGTCCCGCCGCAAGCTGGTGCCCACGTCGTGCACGCAGCTCACGCGGTCGATGGTGTAGGTGCCGAGCAGCGCGTCCAGCGTGACTTCCGTGAGCGCCGTGCCAAAAACGTGGTAGGCAAAGGCGACGCCGGATTCCGTCGCGCGGTTGAACAGGATGCCGGGCGTGGCGTAGTGCGCCTGGGCGGAGAGGCTGACGCGGGCGAAATACGCCGCTTGCACAAGCTTTTCAAACGTCCATTCCGTCGCCGCGCCGTTGGCGGTCACGCGACCATCGGCAAGCGCAATCGCTGCTTCCTGGCATCCGAGGAGCGCTGCTGCGTGGTTTTTCAAGCGCTGGGCAATTTCTTGCGCCGCTTGCGCCGCTGCCGCCGCATTCAAGTCCGCGCCGCTGCTCGCTGCCGTTGGCGACGTGTTGGCAGCCCGCGCCGTGCTCGTCGATTCCAGCCGCACGCGCGCGTCCGCGACGCCGAACACGCCCGCGACCGCCGCCTGGATCTTGGCGTTGACGCCCTGGCCCATCTCCACCGCGCCCGTGCTCACGGCGATGCTGCCGTCGGTGTAGACATGCACCAGCGCGGACGCCTGGTTGAGGAACGTCGTCGTGAACGAGATGCCAAAGCACACGGGCATCAGCGCCGCGCCGCGCTTGAATCGCCGGTTGGCGGCATTGAACGCGGCGATTTCCTGTTGCTTGGCGGCGAAGCCGAATTGGCTGATCACCTGCTCAAAGGTCCGCACGGCGTTGTCGCTGCGAATCGGCATGCCGCACGGCTGCACGTCGCCGGTGCGGGTCAAGTTGCGCTGCTGCAGGACGCTGCGATCCACGCCGAGGACGCGCGCCGCGTGGTCGAGCGCGCTCTCCAGCACGAACATCGCCTGCGGGCCGCCAAAACCGCGAAAGGCGGTGAACGGCGGCAAGTTGGTGCGGCAGCAATGGCCGATGGCGCGGACGTTGGCGATGCCGTAGCTCGCCGTCGCGTGGAGCAGGGAGCGCTCCAGGACCGCGGGCGACAAATCCGCCGACGCGCCGGCGTTCTGGAAGAATTCGACCTGCCACGCGACGATGTCGCCGTCCGCCGTCAGCCCCAACGCGTAGTCGGCGTCGTACGGATGGCGCTTGCCGGTCATCCGCATGTCGTCTTCGCGGCTCAGCACCAGCTTGACCGGCGCGCGCAGTTGCCACGCCGCCAGACCCGCCAGCGCCGCCCACGGCGTCGCCTGATCCTCCTTGCCGCCAAAACCGCCGCCGAGCCGCGTCACGTCGACTTCCACGTCATGCATGCCCACGCCCAGCACGCCCGCCACCGCGCGCTGCACCGCCGTCGGCGCCTGCGTCGAGCTGACAATCCGCAGCCGACCGCCTTCTTCCGGCAGCGCCAGCGCGCCCTGCGTCTCCAGATACAGGTGCTCCTGGCTGCCCGTCCGCGTCTGCCCGCGCACCACGACCGCCGCCGTCGCCAGCGCCGCATCGACGTCCCCGCACGCCATCGTCCGCGACGGGATGATGAGCTGCCCCAGCCGGTGCGCCTCGCGCGGCTCGAACACGCCGGGCAGCTCGTCGATGTCCGCCGTCAGCGCCGCGACGCCGCGATGCGCCGCTTCCCGCGACGTTGCCACCACGCACGCCACCGGCTGGCCGACAAAATGCACCGCACCGTCGGCCAGCAGCGGCTCATCCTGCACCATGCCGCCGATTTGGTTGCGCCCCGGCACGTCCGCCGCCGTCAGGATCGCCACGACGCCCGGGATCGCCCGCGCTTGGCGCACGTCCAGCCCGCGCAGGTGGCCATGCGCGACGGGCGAGCCAAAGACCGCGGCGTGCAGCATGCCGGCGGGCTCAGGCAGATCGTCCACGTACACACTTTGGCCCAGCACGTGCAGGAGCGGGTCTTGCGGCTTCACGGCAGGCCCTCCTCGATGGCGAACAGCCGCTGGAAATGTGCGAACACCTGCCGCTCCAGCAGCCGCGACTTGTAGACCGCCGAGCCGCGCACGTCTGAAATCGGCGTCACTTCCGCGCGCGCCAGCTCGCCTGCCAGCCGCACCGTCGCGTTGTCCAGCGGCATGCCGCGCAGCGCTTCTGACGTCTTGCGGAGGAATTTCGGCACCGGGGCCACGCCGCCCGCAGCCAGCCGCGCCGCAACAATCCGCTGGCCATCGACCTGAATCCACAGCGCGGAATTGACGCTCGCGATGTCCAGGTGCGTGCGCTTGCTGACTTTTTCAAACGCCACGCGCTGCTCGCGCTGGCCGGCAGGCATGCGAATCGCCGCGAGCCACTCGCCCGGCCGCAGGTCCATCTGCTTGTAGCCCGTGTGGAACTGGTCCAACGGCATTTCCCGCATCCCGTCAGGCCCTTGCAGGCGGATGTGCGCGCCGAGTGCCAGCAGCAGAATGACAAAATCGCCGATCGGCGAGGCATTGACGATGTTGCCAGCCAGCGTCGCGCGCTCGCGGATCTGCTGGGACGCAATCAGCCGGGCGTACTGCGGCATCTGCGGCACAAACGCGAGAAACAGCGGATGGTGGGACAGCGCCTCCATCGTCGCGCCCGCGCCAATGACGAGATCGCCGTCGACAAGTTCAATCGCGTCGGCGCAGAGATCGCCCGCCAGCGCGACGTCGTGATCCAGCAGACCGTGCGGCCCTTGCACGAGCAGGTCAGTCGCGCCCGCCACCACGCGCGTCCCCGCGGGCAGCTGCGTCAGGCGGATGCGCGGCGGCAGGTCAGCGAGCAGCTGCGGAATCCGAGTGAAATAGCCGGGCAGGGCGCGCGTCGCCACCAAGCCCGGCACACGGTCGGTCACTGGCGCGAGCGGTTGGTGCTGGGCCACGAGCGCCGCCGCCGCGCGCAGGATCGGCGCATAGCCCGTGCAGCGACAGATGTTGCCCGCCAGCGCGAGCGTCGCCTCGTCCTGGTTGAGGTGCGGCGCGGTCAGCAGGAACCCCGTCAGCGCCATCACGATGCCCGGCGTGCAGAAGCCGCACTGCGTCCCCAGCTCCGCCACCAGCGCGGCTTGCACCGGCGTGGGCTGCTGCGCCGTGCCCTGCAGACCTTCCACCGTCACCACATGTTGGCCCGCCACGTCGCCGATCGGCACGAGGCACGACGTCACCGCGCGGTACGCCATCTGACCGTCGCGCGCTTGGCCGAGCAGCACCGTGCACGCGCCACAATCGCCTTCACGACAGCCTTCCTTGGTCGCTTTCTGGGCAAAAGTGCCGCGGATCGCGTCAAGCAGCGGCGTCGCCGGGTGGGCACGCAGCTCCACGACGCGGTCGTTCAGGACAAACTGGATTTCACGCTCAACGCGTCCAGACAACGGCTTTTCCGCCCATGCGACGACTCCATGCGCCGCTGCGCGCAGCGTAGGGGACCGCGGGAAATGTGGCAAGCGTGTGACAGGGAGTTACTTGCCCGGCGCCATCAAGCGCCGCGCGCCCGCACCGACGACCGCGTCAAACAGCCAGTTCGGCGCCAAGCGCAGCAAGCGCATCGCCGTCGCGGTTGGCTCGGGAAAATTGACCTCGCGCGCCCGCCGTTCCAGCCCGTTCGCGACGATGACCGCCGCGCGCTCCGGGGAAATCATGAACGGCTTCTTCACGGTGTTGCGGTCCGTCAGCGGCGTCTTCACGAAACCCGGATTCACCGTGCTCACGGTGATGCCCAGCGGCAGGAGCTCAATGCGCGCGGCTTCCAGGAACGCCTGCATCGCCGCCTTGCTCGCGGAATAGACGCCGGACTGCGGCAAGCCGCGGAAGCCCGCCAGCGACGCCACGCCGACGAAATGGCCGGACCGGCGGGCGAGCATCGACGGCCGCACCGCGTCAAAAAGGTGCAGCATCCCCATGAAATTGACGTTCATGATGTACGCCGCGTCCGCGAGCTGCATTTGCGCCAGCGGCGTCGGGTCGCCCAGACCCGCGTTGGCAATCGCCAGGTCAATCGGCCCCCATGTCTGCTCCACCTGCGCAACGGCGGCTTTGACCGCTGCCGCATCGGCGACATCACACGCGAGCGCCATCGCGGTTTGACCGCTGGCGGCAAGCAGCGCGACTTCCTGCTCCAAAAGCTCCTGACGCCGCGCCAGCAGTGCCACGCGCCAACCGCGGCGGGCCAATTCGCGCGCGAGGTGCAGGCCAATGCCGGTCGAAGCGCCGGTGATGAGTGCGATTTTCATGAACACGCGCCTCGGGCCGCGGGATGCCGCCACGCGTGAAGAGTGGCGTTGCTGCCGTGCGGGGTCAAGCTGCGCCGGGATCTTGCCGCAGCTTGACCCCGCGTGTACCGTCGGCGCCCGCCGCGCGCTTCGCGTTGAACGCGTCGGCAGGTTACCCAACGCCCCGCAGGATTCCGCCATGTCCAACCGCCGCCTCATCTCATCTGGTTCCAGTTTTGAGTCCGTCATGGGCTATTCCCGCGCCGTCGTGGAAGGCCGCGACGTCTTTGTCTCCGGCACCACCGGCTTCAACTACGACACCATGACCATCAGCGACGACCCGATCCAGCAGGCGCGCCAGGCTTTTGCCAACATCGCCAAGGCGCTCGGCCAGGCCGGCTGCACGCTGGATGACGTCGTGCGCATCCACTACCTCATCACCGACGTCGCGCTCTTTGAGCCGCTCGCGCCCATCTTTGGCGAGTACATGGGCACGGCGCGCCCCGCCGCGACCGCGATGGTCGTGGGACTCCTCGACGCGCGGATGAAGATCGAGATTGAAGTGACCGCCCGCCTGCGCGCGTAGCCCGCCTCCGTCATGCCGCCGTCACGGCCACACGCATTGCCCGCCATTCCCGCTCGATTTCCTTGACCATTTTTCGTCGCGCCCATCGGCTGAATTGCGCCGCGCACACTTTTCCTCACGCCGCAAAAGCGCGACACTCTGCGTCACGGCGCATCCGCCGTGGACCTGAGGCGTGCTGACATGAAGTTGCTCCATCCCCATCGTCACGAGCGGAATTATCCCGACGCGGTCTCCCGCGACATCATGGTCAAGACGCTCGCGTTCTTTGAGGAACGCGGCAAGGCGGTGCTCAAGCACGACGACCACGAGCGCATCTGGTACACCGACTTCCTCGCGTTCGTCGCCAAGGAAGGCATCTTCGCTCAGCTCTTGACCCCCAAGGCGTACGGCGACGGCACGCGCTGGGACACGTGGCGCAACTGCGAATTCAGTGAAATCCTCGGCTTCTACGGCCTGAACTACTGGTACACGTGGCAGGTCAGCATCCTCGGCCTCGGCCCTCTGTGGATGGGCAGCAATGAGGCGATGAAGCGCAAGACCGCGCAACTGCTCAAGGAAGGCGGCATCTTCGCTTTTGGCCTGTCAGAGAAAGCCCACGGCGCCGACTTGTACAGCAGTGAAATGACGCTCTTTCCGCAGCCCGACGGCACTTACCTCGCGCGCGGCAGCAAGTACTACATCGGCAATGCCAACAAAGCCGCGCTTGTCTCCACGTTTGGCAAGATCGCCGGCACGGATGAATACGTGTTCTTTGCCGTCGAGTCGTCACACGAGAAATACGAGCTGGTGAAGAACGTCGTCAATTCCCAGAATTACGTCGCGGAATACGCGCTGCACGACTATCCCATCACGGATGCGGAGATTCTGTCGCGCGGCGCCGCGGCGTGGGACTCGTCGCTCAACACCATCAACGTTGGCAAATACAACCTGGGATGGGCGTCCATCGGCATGTGCACGCACGCGCTGTACGAGACAATCAACCACGCCGCCAATCGTCGCCTGTTCAACCACTACGTCACGGATTTTCAGCACATCCAGCAGATGATGACGGACGCCTACGCGCGCCTCGCCGCGATGAAGCTGTTTGCCCTGCGCGCCGCTGATTACATGCGCTCCGCATCGCCGGAAGACCGCCGGTATTTGCTCTACAATCCGATGGTCAAGATGAAAGTCACGACCCAGGGTGAGGAGGTCGTCAACCTCCTGTGGGACGTCGTCGCCGCCAAGGGTTTTGAGAAAGACATGATGTTTGAGACCATCGCCCGCGACATCCGCGCGCTGCCGAAATTGGAGGGCACGGTCCACGTCAACATGGCGCTCATCATCAAGTTCATGGCCAATTACTTCTTCAAGCCCGGCGACCTGCCGCAGATTCCGCGGCGGGACGACGACGCCAACGACGATTTCCTCTTTGCCCAGGGACCGACCAAGGGCCTCTCGCGGATTCAATTCCACGACTACGAGCTGGCCTACCGCAGCGTCGACACGCCCAACGTCAAGGTGTTTCGCAAGCAGATCAAGGTGCTCAAGCGCTTCCTGACGCTCGCCAAGCCCGACAAGGCGCAGACCGAGGACTTTGATTTCCTGCTCATCCTTGGCGAATTGTTCACGCTCGTGGCGTACGGCCAGCTGATTATCGAGAACGTCAAGATTTACGGGGAGAGCGACGATCTGCTCGAGCAAATCTTTGACTTTATGATCCGCGATTTCTCCAAGTTTGCCCTGCAGCTCTACTCCAAGACCAGCAGCACTGCGCTGCAGCGCCTGCTGTGCCTGCGGATGATTCGCAAGCCGACGCCCGACGCCGCGCGGTTCCAGCGGGTGTGGACCGGGCAGGTGCTGGCGCTCAAGGGCGCGTACGAGATGCGCGCGTAGTTGCCGGAAGTTTACGGGCGGTTTCCCGGAGTTTGCACGCCGTTGCGGGGCGCTCACACGACATGGCACGGCGCCCACAGGACGTTGTGGGGCGTTCACGGGACGTTGTGCATCGCTCACACGCCATTGCGGGGCGTTCACACGCCATTGCGGGGCGTCCACAGGTCATTGCCTGCAAACCACAGGGCGTTGTAACGCGCCTCACGTCGATTGCCCGCGCGCCGCAGTCGATTGCGCGGCATTCCTGGACGTTGATGCGCGTTCACAGCCGACTGCGCGCACTGCCCCTGCGGTTCCACCCACTCACGACCGCGTCACCCCGGACCGCGCCGCTGGGGCTTGGGCATCCGCGTTCGTTGCGTGCGCGTTCGCGGTATCCCAGAACACCAACGGCGCCTTGCCTGCCGCGTCCGTGCAGCTATCTCCGTGCGCGACAAACACGCCTGCCAGCACCTGCTCCGCGTTCAGCGGATTGACCCAACTCGCCGCCAGCGTCGCCACCACTTCACCGCGCGGCCGCGGAAAGCCCATCGGATCAATGAACGGATTCTCCGGCATGGCGCTCGTCGACGGACACGGCTGCGTCGCGAAGGAAATCCGGCTCATGTGGCGCAGCAACGTCGGCTGGGCATTGAGGTCAAGCGCGGCAAACTCGGGGCCACCGGAGGCAATCAGCGCGTTGAGGATCGAATCCGGCAGCCCCTGCATCGTCACGATCTTCACGCCCGGATCGTTGACCTCGTCCAGTCCGCCCGGCGGCAGGTCAGCGTACGGCCACGGCTCGGTCGTGGGCGACGTGCCGGCGGTTGCGCCCCAGGGCGTGAACGGGGAATGGCCATGCCGCCGCCACTTCCGGCCGCCGTCGGGTGAGAAGAGCAGCCCTGTGTTGCTGGGCGCGTAGACCTGGCCGTTGCGCGGGTCGATGGCGAGGGAGGCGACTTCCGGGAAGGCGCAGTTGGCGGCATTCACTGGCTGAAGTTTGATGTCTGCGTCCAAATATCCGCACTTGCACGCGCCATCAGCCTGACTGTACTTCGGGCAGAACCGCTCGTGGCTCGCATCGGCAGGTGCTTCCACAGCGTGGCAGTACTTGTTGGCAGGATCCGTCGCCTCTGCTTGGCAGTTCGCCTGAATCCCGGCGTGCGCCACGTCACACACGCCATTCTGGTTGCTCAGTGCCAAGTGCCCGAGCGCCGCGTACCGCCAGCCCGCGTGCGGATTGCTCGTGTCTTCGCCGCCCGCGAGATCGACAGCGTGCGTCGTGTCCGTCGCGTCTGACGCTGTCGCCTCGATAGACTTCTGAATCTGGCTGCTGACGTCCAGCGTCCAGGCGATCCGCCGTTGCGCGCATGCTGGTGGAGGGGCTTGGTTTTCCCCGGTGCAGCCACTCGCTTCCGCTGCGCGCGCCGTCACGATGTGGCCGGGGAGGCCCGGATCGACCGCAATGTAGTCAGCCCCGGCCTCCCAAGCCAAGCCACAAGAGGAAGCAAATGGGTACCATTGGCGACCCGCGTCTGGCGACGCAAACAGGTGCGTCAGGCCGGTGCGGTAGGTCATGCCCGGTGCGCAGTCGTTCACCTGCGCATCCGGCAAGCCTGCCGGCGCGATGCAGATGGGAAAACCAGCGCCATTCGTGTTGCGGACCCAGTCCAGCAAACTATCCGGCCAGCCGCCGCTCGCGATGTCGTTCGGCGAATAGTTGGGCAAGGCGTTGTCCATCACGCTCGGCGGTCCGGCGAGGATGGCGCCGAGCGTGGCCGAGGCCAATCCGGCGCAGTCGTCACCATAGCCACCGCAGTAGGAATTCGTGAAGCCGCGGCCGCCGTTGCTGTTCTCCCACCGGTCGCCAGCGCCTTGGGGCGCCAGCGCACAGGTGAGCAAGAGATACCAAGGCAAGCCGCCGCAGGGCCACGGTGCGGCGGAGCGCGAGAATCCGCCGTTGTCGGCCGTCATCGTCATGATCGAGTTCTCGACCAGGTTGAAGAAGCCAGGCCCGAGCGGCACTGCGGGCTGCGGGTAGCCAAGAATCCGTCCGTCATTGACCGAGGAGTCGTAGCCGCCGGAGAGCAACTGCCACGGGTACATCGCGCTCTGCGTGTCAGCGGTCGCGGGGGCGGCGGAGAGCGCGGTCAGCGACAGGAGCACGAAAACGAGCTGTATGCGATGCATGGGGTCTCCTGTCTGGGTCATAGGGGCGGGAGGGAGAGGCGGACGCCGTCCCGGTGGAACGTTCCCATGCCTACGCCATTGCCGCCGCCGAGCGCGAACAACTCGCTCCCGGTCCATGCCCAGGCCATCAAGTTGCGGTCGTGCTTGGGAAAGCCGATGCTCGTGGTGTAAGAAAATTGATCCGCGTACGGATCATAGCTTAGTGGCCACGACGTAAGCTCGGTCGTCCAAAGTGCGTCGCCAGGCAGAGCACCCGTCGCTGGATCGTCGAAACGGGTCGTCGCCATCAGGAACCTGGTGCCGTCCCAGAGTGCGAGGCTCGGGGCCCGGTCGTGTAGAATCGGCGGCAGTGCCATCGTCGTCCACTTGCCGGTGGCCTTCCACCAGATCTCGCCGGTCGTCTGCAGCGTTCCACCGACCTTGGTGCCGATGTTGGGGATGAACGCGATGCCGTCGGGGAAGGATTGGAACAGGATTGCGCCGATGCCGCTGCAATGGATGTCCGGCGCCATGGTCTGCGGCAAGGCATCCCAGATCTTTGTCGCAAGGTCATAGCGCATCATGGTCGGCTTGCTGGCGTCCAGGCCGCTCCCGGCGGCAAAGTTATAGGACGGCTCAAAGACGTACAACTGACCGTCCAGGATCGTCGCGCAGGCGGGTGGGCCGGGCATCGCAGCGAATTGGGGTGGCCCTGCCACGTCTTGCCAGCCGATGGTCTGCTTCCACGTCATGATTCGCGTAGTTGGACTCGGCATATTCGACGTCGCCCGGTCGTCGCCCCAGACCAAGAGGGAGTCGTTTGCCCAGAACACGCGGGCACCGATTCCGTTCCCCACCGTCACTGGTGTTGTTGGTAGGACGGTTACCTTGGACGTCGTCGGATCGAACCTGAAGAACGCATCCTTCATGAACACGATCGCCTGTGAGCCAGTCCAAACCGGCTGCACCCAGGCACTCGAGCCGCCGACCACTGGGGTCGCAAAATCAGGCAAGTCGATCAGCTCAAAGCCGTTGCCGCCACTCGGCTTCCACCGCTCGGCCGTTAGCGTCGACGGCGAAGCACCGCCAATCCCCGACTGGTCCGCCCCACCAAACACCAGCACCTCCTCCCCGGTCCAAATCGCCTTTCCCCCCGACCGCGGCTTGTTCATCAGCGGCGTCTCGACCCACGGACACGTCCCGCACGTACACGGATACGGCGCCGGGCACGCGTTCGCGCACGCCGGACCCTTCGGCGGATCGCCTGGCTTGACCTTCAGGTACATGTCGCATTCACCGCCGCTGGTGACTGTGCCAAGCCCGGCGATGTCGATGTCGTGGGCGATCCAGTACGGGATGTCTTGGCTGTCAGCGGCATCGCCACTGTCGGCGTCCTGCGCGTCTGGGGCGTCGACGACGTCAGTGAGCGAATCGGTGCCGTCCAGCTCAATGTCCGCCAGGACTTCAGTGGCCGCAAAGTCACTCAGCTCGCCATCGGCGACCGCGTCGGCATCCTCGGTCACGCCAGCCCGCGGCGAACACGCTGTCGCGCCCAGGAGCCAGAGGGCAAGGAGCAGCGGTGGAAGCGTGCGGGTGAATGGGCTTTTGCCCAGCATCGTGTGTGGTTGAACTTCGTGCATCCCTGGCCTCGTGTCAGTACCGTCAGCGTACGTGCGCCCAATGCATGGCTAACTGGACGTCCGGCGCGAGCATGACCCGTCCGTCGCACCCGTCAAGGCCCAGATTCAGATTGGGAATTGCGCAATTTTCAGGAATTCTGGCGATTTCGGCCGTTGCCAGTCTGCAGCCGCGGCCGAATGCGGCGCATTCCCGGACGTTCTTACTCGCTCACAGCCGACTGCGCGGGCTC
>CAINLT010000357.1 GCA_903850505.1 uncultured Myxococcales bacterium
CGGTGGGCCCACCTGGATTCGAACCAGGGACCAGCCGGTTATGAGCCGGCAGCTCTCACCGCTGAGCTATAGGCCCTGCCTGCCCGGACCGAGGGTCCAACAGGCGCCGTAGTTGACACCCGGGGAGGCCAAGACGTCAAGCCTGCGACCAAACAAATCGCAGCGGCAAAGGCCGGAGCGGTCACATCATCCAGCGAATCGACTCCGCTTTCTGCTCGTAGACCTTGCCCAATCCGAGCGCGATGGCTTCGTCCGCGAGGCGCAGCGCTTCGTCAAACTGGCCCTCGTCCAGCGCCGCGTCGATGGCCACGTGGAAGCAGCGGATGCCCGGCAGCCATTCCTTGTGCTGACGCGGCAAGTCCTCCTGCGCAAACGGCAAATACGTGAAGGCCTGGCGCACCGCGTCGTCGCGCGTCTCCGCCTGCCCGGTCTGCGCGGCCGCTTCAGCGAGCAGATCGTAGAGGAAGAATTTCACGCCGTTGGGCATCGAATGGTGCTTGTCGATCGAGCGCTCCAGGTACTTGCGCGCGTTGGCCGGCCCGTCGAGCGCGGCCATGCGGTGGGCGTCGAGGAGATCGGCGAGGATCTCCGGCGGCTTTTTGTGGGCGATCTCGGGACGGCGGGACATGGTGGACCTTGGGCACCCGCCAAACGGGCGGCGGAGCGTCCCGAAGATACTCGGGTTGCGCGTCGTGCTCAATCGCCGGCAAATCGGGCCTCGGTGGTCCTGATTGACGGTCACGGACGGGGTGCCAACTAGAGCTTCAGACTGTGCAAGAAGAGCGCCCGGCTGGTGCCGGTCCGGCCTTCGATGACCGTTGAGACGACCCCGCCAGGACCGATGGCCAAGCCGCCGAGACCGCGCCACGCCAGCGGCGCCGCGGAACCGTCGGTGTCCCAGGCGGTCAGCGTGGTCAATTGCACCGGGATGTTGGCCGCGCTGCTGGTGAGCCAGATGCCGCCGAGCGCGACGTCCGTCGGTCCCGCCGACTGGAGCCACTCCAGCACAAAATCCCCCGCGCTCCGCCCGGCAATCCGCACGGCCGAGATCCCGATCGCGCACCCCGGATCCGCGCTGATCTGCTCCTTCACGGTCGTCACCACGCCCGTCGCCGCGCCTGCCGCGCGCGTCACGAGCAGCACCGCATCCTTGCCACCGCGCCGCACCACCAGCGCCACGCCGACCGTGCCCGCCGCGTCCACGCTCGCGTCCATCGCGCAGACGGCAGTGATGTCCTTGAGGTCGCCGGTGCCGGTGCCGGTGGCTGGCTTGCTGCCGGTTGACCACTCAACCGGCGTGCCTTTAGTGCCGGTCGAGGAGATCGGCGCGGCCCAGAGGCTGCGCAGGATGGGGTCGCCGCTTGTGTCTTCGTTCAGGGCGATCATCCAGAAGCGCTCGCCCGCTGAACTCGCCGCTCCTGCGTCAACGATGACTGGGTGAGCCATCGAGAATCCGCCCGTCTTGTACGGCAACGTGGACGGCGCGTTGGTCGCGGTGTCGCCGAAGCGGAAGACCTGCTGCGCCGGAAAATCGTTCAGATTTGATCCATTCGGCCGCGCGGACATGAACGTCTTCGTGCTCGGATCGGTCGACGAAGCCAACGAAACGGCAAAACCGCCGGTCAGGAAACTCGGCGTCTTCGTCTGATTGGCAGTGCACAGAACGCTGCTCGCCAACGTTGTCGCATCCCCCGCCACCGCGCTCCAAATCCCGCCCGCCGGCAGCGCCCCGCCGTCCAGCCGCCCCAGCCGCAGCAGTCCACCCTGGCCGTTTGCCGTCAGGCACGCCGGGTTCTGGCCCGGCGCCGACTCCAGCCAGCTCAGCCACGCCAGGTTCCCCGCCAGCGGGTCGCGCGCCACGGCCGGATAGCCCTGACACACCGCCGCGCCATCGCTCCACCCCGTCGCGGTCGGCAGCGTCACCACCGGCACCGGCGCCATCGCCACCGTCGCCTTCGCGCCCGGCGCCGCCACAATCGAATCCACGATCGCCGCCCGCAGCCCCGCCGGCTTGGTAATGCTCCATTGGCTGTTTGCCGCCGTCGCACACGTGTCCGTCTGGAACACGATCCAGGTCCGCGTCGTCCCCGTCGTCGCATCCAGCACGTGCCGGATCACCGCCGGATTGGTCGGATTGGGATGATCGCCGCCCGCCGTCACGATCGCGATCGGCGCTTCCGTCAGGCACGCTTTCGCCGCCGCGTCGCAATGGTGGCCCACCGGGCAGTCGTCCACCGGCACACATCCCGTCGCCGCGTCTGCGCCCGCGTCCGTCGGCTTGCACAGCGGCACGCTGCATGTGTCCGGCGTCGCGGTGCACAGGCTGTCCGTCGCAGTGTGCTGGCAAGCGCCCGCGCTGTCGCACTGGTCGCTCGTGCACGCGATGCTGTCGGTCGCGCAGCTCGTGCCGCTGGCGGCGGGACTCCACGCGGTCGTCGCGCTCCCGGGTTTGCACACCAGGCAGACGTTGTCGCTCTTGGCGGCGCTGGCCAATTGGCACGCGCCGTCGATCTCGCACCATCCGCCGGCCAAGCCGTGGTCGCACGCGCCGCTCTTGCACTGGTTGACGTGGCACGCCTTGCCGTCGCTGCACGCGCTGCCGTCCGAGACGTTGCTCCAGCCAAACACGTCCTTGGCCGGATCGCACGTCTGGCAATTCTCCGCGGTCGCCGTCCCGATCGCCACGCACGCGCCGCCGATGATGCACGTGTCCGCGATCGCGCCCGCCTTGCACGTGCCCGCGCTGCACACGTCGCTGCTGCACGCCACGTCGCCGGGCAAGCTGCAGGTGCCGGGAATCGCGATGTGCTGGCAGTCCTTCGCCGCGTCGCAGACGTCATTTGTGCAGACATTGCCGTCGTCGCACGTCCCGCTCTGCGTCACGTGCTGGCAGCCGCCGATGGCGTCACACGAGTCCAGCGTACATGCCACGCCGTCGTCGCAGTTCAGCTTGGCCGCGGTGGTTTCGCACACGCCGTTCTTGTTGCCGCAGTGCTCCAGCGTGCAGACGCTGCCGTCGTTGTTGCAGGCGGTGGTGACGTCGGATGGCACGGCGACGCAGCCGTTCTGGCTGTCGCACACGCCCGCGGTGCAGGCTGACGTCTTGTCCGAGCAGAGCCCGGCGTTGGCGACGTGCTTGCAGACGCCGCTCGCGCACAGGTCGTCGGTGCAGGCGACGCTGTCAGTGGCGCACGGCGTGGAATCGGCGGCGAGCGACCAGATCGACTGGTTGGCGGCGTTGCACAATTCGCACGAGTTGGCCGGGTTGAGTGCGCCGTCCGGGACGCACGCCTGGTTGATGAAGCAGTAGCCCGGCGCCGTGCCCGTGACGTTGCACGCGTGCTGGGCGGTGCACTTGCCGATCTGGCAAACCGCGCCCTTCTGGCACGCGGTTCCCACGGGCTCGACGCTCCACGCGTGCTGGTCCTGGGCGATGTCGCACGTCAGGCAGCCGTCGCCGGAAAGCGCGCCGTTGCTCTGGCACGCCCCGTCGATGAGGCAGCTGTCGGCATTCACCGGGTGCAGGCACGCGCCGCTTGCGCACGTGTCGTCGGTGCATGCGAGGCCATCGTCGGTGCAGGTGGCCTGATCGGCCAGGTTCGTGTGGCCACAGACGCCCTTGTCGCAGGTGTCCAGCGTGCACGGGTTCTTGTCGTCGCAGTCCTTGGCCGCGCCACTGGCGCAGTTGCCCGCCACGCACGCGTCGCCGTTGGTGCACGCGTTGCCGTCATCGCAGACGGCGGTGTTGGCCAAGTGTTGGCAGCCTTTGGCCGTGTCGCTCGTGTCGTCGGTGCAGGCGTTGTTGTCCGTGCACGTCGCGGTGCTCGGCGCGCCGACGCACACCTTGGCGTCGCACAAGTCGTTCAGCGTGCATGCGACGCCATCGTCGCAGACCGCGGTGTTGGCCTTGTGCGTGCAGTTGCCGGTGCTGGCCTCACACGCGTCGTCGGTGCACGGGTTGCTGTCCTGGCAGTCCTTGGCCGCGCCGGCTTTGCACGTGCCGTTGCTGCACACGTCGCCGATGGTGCAGCCGTTCTTGTCGTCGCACGCGCCGCCGTCCTGGGCGAACGTCGTGCACTTGCCGCTGGCACAGACGCCCAATTGGCACGCGCCCACGCCTTCGGTGCACGTCACGTTGGCGTCGTCGGCCGCGGCGGTCCATTGCAGCGGATGCGTGGGATCGCAGCTCTCGCACGAATTGCCGGTCTTGAGCGCGCCCGCCTTGACGCACGTGCTGTCGAGGAAGCAGCCGGTCGTGACTGTCATTTGGCACGCGCCCTTGTCGTCACACGCCGCGGTCGTGCAATTGGCGCTGCCGGTGTTGGGGCACGTGGTGCCGGCCGGCTTGACCGGGTACGCGCAGAGGCCTTCCACACATTTCAGGTCTTCGCAGGCGCCCGGCAGGTGCAAATTCTGGGCGGGATCCGCGGGGTTGCAGTCGCTGTCGACCGAACACGCGACCGAGCCCTTGGGCACGCACGCGCCCTGACGGCATTCCTGGCCGCCGCCGCACTCCGAGTCGTCGCGACAGCCCGTCTTGGGTGTCGGCGTCGTGCAGGAACAAACCGCAAAGATGACAAGAAGATAGCTGAGATTTCGCAACACGTGGACCTCGCGCCCGCGGGGGGCCGGCTGGCCGCATGGGGGCACGATTAGGGTACACGCCAAGGCCAATCGGGCAAAATTTGCCGAGTTTTTTCAGGTCCTGCGCGCGCTAGCCGCCCGAATCCGGCAGGATGAACCGCACCTTGAACGAGCGAATCTCGATCGGCACCCGCTTGCCGTTGCTCTCGCCCGGCGCGAATTTGCAGGCCTTGAGCGCGGCAATCGCGGCCGCGTCCAGGCCGTAGCCCAGCTTCTTGACCACGCGGATGTCGCGCGTGTTGCCATCGGCATCGACGACAAGCGCAAGTACGACGACGCCTTCAATGCCAGCCGCCGTCGCCTCATCCGTGTAGACGCCCGGACAATCGCCCTTGGGCAGCGGATCCTTCGTCACATCGCGCGCCAGCACCGGCGCGGCCAGCGCCTTGGGCTTGTCCACCGCCGGTCCGCCGCTCGGCATTTGCAGCGTATTGCCCACCGGCATCGCCGGGCCCTTGCCCGACTCCGACGTCGACTCCAGCGAAAACCCAAACGTCGGCGTGTCCGTGCTGTCGCCCGTCGTCACCGCGCGCTCGCTCCGCGGCGTGTCGTGCGTCTTGTCCGCGCGCGCCGTCACGTGCATCGTCTGCGGCTGCACCTTGTGCATTTCCAGCGGCGTCGGCTGCTCCAGCGGCGTCGGCTCCGGCTGGGGCGCCTCTTCCGGCTTGGGCGGCTCTGGCGGCGGCTCGTCCGGCGGCTTGGGCGGCTCGATGACGCGCATC
>CAINLT010000358.1 GCA_903850505.1 uncultured Myxococcales bacterium
CACGTCGACCGGCTGAGCAACGCGACGTTCAGCGTCGCGCACTACTTCAGGCAGAACGGCGACCTCGTCGGCGACCCGGACGGCGTGTTCCTCAAGACAGCGGCCGGCTGGTTGCCGGCCACACTGCAGCTCAGCACGGGCCATTACACCGTGGCGGTCGAGCTGGACGGCAACGACAAACCGACAGGCTGGCGTCCGCGGCAGTACCGCGAGCTGTCCTCGTTCGCCGCCATGTGGCTGCGAAACATCCGCGACCAGCAAGGTGGTCTGCGCAAAATTACCGGTGATATGTGAACTGTTGGCATGGGCCCTTGCCGGAAGTTCCGGCGCTGGCCCGCGCTTTTGGGGAGGTGCGACATGGACCAGGAGAAACTGCGGCTGCTGATGCGGCCGTTCAACGACATCAAGAGCAGGCCCGGCCGCAACGGCCAGAGCATTCAGTACGTCGAGGCACATTCGATCGTCCAGCGGCTGAACGAGGCGCTGGGCGGCGACTGGAGCTTCCGCGTGCTGGAGCGGGAGATCCTCGACGGCGAGGTCATCGTGCTGGGCGAAGTGCGCGCTGGCGACGTCGTCAAGCAAGCGTTCGGCGGCGGCGAGGTCACCATGACCCGCGACGGCAAGATCGTGAGTCTGGCCGACGACCTGAAGGCTGCGGCGACGGACGCGCTCAAGAAGGCGGCGACGCTGCTGGGCGTGGGCTTGCATGTCTGCGGCGCCGAGGAGCGGCCGCAAGCGCACATGAAGCCGAAGCTGGTGGAACCGCCGCCAGAGCCGGATGTACCGCCCAACAACCGGCTGACGCGCAAGCAGGCCGAGTTCATCGGCAAACTGGCGCGGTCAAACGCCTTGGGCAAGCACGAGTTGGATGAGCTGGCCAAGCAGCAGTTCGGCAAGTCGGCGGGGTTCTTGACGGTCAAGGAGGCGAGCGAGTTCATTGGGACGCTGTCGACCGCGGCGTAGGGCGGCTGCGGGCGAACGGTCAACGCGGCAACGACCGACACCACCATTCGACGCGATGAGCGCTGTGCGCGACGTGCACACGGCGATGCGGGCGGCAAGGCCCGACATCCGCGAGCCTCGAGGAGTACCGGCTCAATGTACTGTCTGCGCGGCGCAAGCGGGGAGCAAGGACGGCGCGTGCTGGCCTTGCTTCTTACGTGCCACACGCACTCCGGCAAGACCACTGCGCTTGCGCCTTACGCTTCGACTCGACGCAAAGCTTCCAGCCACGAGCCGCGCTCAGCCAGGACAGACAACGCCTTGGGCCACGGTTTCGACAGAATCAGCGAACGGCCCGATAGAGCTTGGTAGCGGGCTGCCAATGTTGCCGCGATCTTGCCCCGCAGGCGGTCGGCGCGAGACTTTCGCCAAGCGGCGGCCGCGAAATACACGCCCAACGGCGACAAAAGGATCGCGATGACTATCGCGAAACCGACGAGGCGAACCGAGCCAACCCCATCGGCTCGGTCCGTGGAGAATTTGTCTATCAGAGCGAAGAATCCGACGAGAGCGGCCGCAAATGTACCCGCGCAACCGAGCGTCGGAAATGGAGCACCAGCGGTCTGCACTTCGAGTTGACGCTGAGACTCGTACGTCAATTTGAGCCGCGCTGCGTCATCGTCGCGTGCGCGCGCGGTTTGTAACGATGTGGTGACCCCCGCGTGCTGCGCCGGCAAAGACGCCAATCGGTCGCTGATCGATGCGCAGTCGATGAGCGCGTGGGCGCGTTGAGCGGAGCCAGCATCTGCGGCGAGTTCCTGAAGCGTGGACGCGAAGGCAATTCGCGTCGATTCGGTTTTTTGGTCGACGGATGCGTCACCGGATGCGAAGAATTGGGACTTCCCCAAACCATTCGGCTTGGATTCAGCCGCGTCCAAAACCTCAGTCAGCCTTTCCGAGACCTGAGCAAGCCAGCGCTCGTACTCGGCGAAGATGTCTTGCAGCCATCCGTCCAAAACTCGGCGCGGTGCGCCCACGACGCGCGGGTCCGCCGCGAGCGGGACGACATAGCGAACATCTGTACCAACTAGCGCCTCGCAGGTCGCAAGGGCGTACGTTTCGTTTCCAGCCATGAGTTGGTAGACGATCAGGTCGACGAAATCTGCCTGCGCTAGCAGGCTGTTGAAAAACTCGCCCAACAAGCTCGACTCCGATCCCCAGATCGCATAGAATCTCAGCAGGTTGCCTGAGG
>CAINLT010000359.1 GCA_903850505.1 uncultured Myxococcales bacterium
AACGATGTGGCGTACTGCGGCGCGACGCTGCGCTGCGAGGGCAAGTGGTGCGTCACGACGACATCGCCGGCGGCAACGGTCTTGCGCAGGAACGACAGCGCGCGGAAGTTCTCGCGTTCGACCTCGGCGGCGAAGTCTTCGATTGCTGTGAAATCACTGAGATAGTGCGCGTACTTCGGGTCGTCATCGGACGGCGTATGCCATAGCGTCGTGCCGACGAAGCGTCGCCCGCCGATCTCCGCAGTGCTGTTGTCCAGCCAATGGAGATTGGCGTGGTTGCGGGCGATGGCGCGCATCTGGCTGCGCACCTCGGCGAATGAGCAGCCGTAGAACTCATGGTTGCCGAGGACATAGACGACACTTGCGAATCGGGCACACAGGGCGTTCAGTGCCAGTCCGAGGAACTCCCAGGTGCACAGGTCGCCGGCGACGACGAGGGCGTCGACGTCGGTCGCATCCAGGCTGGCGAGCAGGCCACGGCCGCGGTCGCGGTGAAACTCGAGGTGAAGGTCGGAGAGGATGGCGAGGCGCATGACGGCGAAGGTAGCAGGACTGCGGCGGAGACGCAGCCACCTTGGCCGGTCGTAGCCGCGCAAGTTTCGGACGACGAGCCGCTCGCTGAGAATTCCGCGGATTCACCAGCACTGCCTTCGCAACGCCGGCTGAGCGCTTGATGACCGCCGTGCGCCGCAGCAATGTCCGGGACCCGGCGCCCCCCGCGCCCGCGAGGCCCCATGCAAGGCACCTGTCACTGCGGCGCTGTCGAGTTGGACGTCACGCTATCGGACGGTTTCGCCACTGCCCGCCGCTGCGACTGCTCCTTCTGTCGCCGCCGCGGGGCCATCGCCGTCTCGGCGCCCCTGTCCGGCATCCGCGTCGTCAGAGGCGCAGACAAACTCACGCTCTATCAATGGGGTGCGCGCACGGCAAAGCACTACTTCTGCTCGATCTGCGGCATCTACACCCACCACCAGCGCCGCTCGAACCCTCAAGAGTTTGGCGTGAATGTGGCGATCCTCGAAGGCGTCAACCCGCGCGATCTGGGCGAGGTGCCGTGGGCCGACGGCGTGAATCACCCGGCAGATCGCGGTCGCCTTGCGTAGGGCATTGCAGCACCACGGAAATCTGCGCGCATGGAAGCCATGCAATGTCCCATCGCGTCGCATCGAACGCCCATCACGACGACCGGTCCCTTGCACGCGGCCGCTGCCGATCCCAAACATGGCGGCAGTGCGATCTCATCCGACCGCCTGCAACCACTCTCGAATCAACCGACACGCGTCCTCCAACGAGATCCGGCGGCCCCAGAACATCGGGGCGATGAGGGCGTGTGCCGCCTGCAGCTCGGTCCGCGCCGCGGCGTCGTTCAGCGCGAACGCCTCGTCCGCTGCCGTGAGCGGTCCCGCAATCTGCTTCATGGCGACCATCTCCGCCATCATCTCGGCCACGTCGACGCCGCCGTGCTCATCCTGCCGGAGGTGCAGCACGACGCGTGCCGCGTCCTCATAGTGGCGGATGAACTCCTGGCCCAACATCGGCGTGCGGTGGTAGCGCCGGCGAATCGCATCGAGCTTCTCGACCAGGACCGCGGCCGGGTGCAGGCAGCGCACCCGTGCTGGCCGGTTGTCGATGAAATCACTCAGGTGTCCCTCGGACTCCAACCAGTCGTGCACGAACGACGAGATGCGCCTCTCCACAAACGGCGTCACGCGGGCGTCGCCGACCTCGACCAGCACGTGCGGCCGCATCGTCGCGGGCAGCGTGCCCACGAAATGCCCGGGGTATTCAATGAAGTACGAAGCCGAACGGCCGCGGCTGTCGATACCGCCCGGAGCAACGACAACCGCTGCGCCAGGAATCGCCAGCACGTCAAGGAGTTGCGTGTAGAAGGCAACGCGACTGGCTACCGGGCCGTTGTTGGCGCTGGTCCACGACGTTACGGTAGGCAGACTCGTGACGGCGCCCGCCTTG
>CAINLT010000360.1 GCA_903850505.1 uncultured Myxococcales bacterium
CGCCCGGCACGCCCAGAAACCACAGCAGAAGCGCAGGCGCGATTCGCCCCGAGCTACTCTGCTTGAGGCGCTGCGCCAGTTCGCTCTTCATGTTCTGGATCGGTTTGATCTTCATGGCTTTTTCCTATGTCGTATACCCATGCTTGCGCCGCGGAACTCCGCGGCAGTCAACATGGGACGGGCAACTGACGTGGCAACCGGATCGCCGAACCGCGAGTTCCGACCCCTACGCGGTGGTCTGACCTGCCGCCTGTGCAACCCACTCATTCGAATATTCGGATCACCGTCCATGCCAAAGTGGTAGCGCGTTGGCAGACACAGCGCGTGAAATTCCACGACGCAATGGGAAGAATTCCCCATCTGCCAAAGCCGCGGCCGACGAAGTCCAACCGCAGTCGGCGCTGGCCCAACGTCCCACGAAGTAGCGCAGGTTCCGCATAGGACGCGATGCCCGCACACGTTTCCTTCGTTCTGCCTCAATCGCTTGACACCCATCGCTGCCACCCTAGGTTGGTCGAATGCAGGCGATGAAAGCCGCGGCAGTCGCTCGCCGGGCTAGAGTCTGCGCAGGAGAAGTCATGGTCAAACAAGCCGATATCAAGGAACACATGCAGGTCCTTGGCCTGGACGGGAACGTCGTGGGGATTGTCGACAGGCTGGAAGGTGGCACGCAAAGCATCAAGCTCGAGCGCGATTTGGACGAACACGTGCACCACTGGATTCCGCTTGCGTCGGTCAAGCGAGTCGACGCCAAGGGCGTGCACGTCAAGACCGATGCGCAGACGGCGCAAGCGACTTGGCAAAGCAGTCCGCCGGGGCAAATTACCAACATTTCTGGCTAGATGCGTTAGCGGCAAGTCCTTCTGACAGGCCGCGATTGATCGTTTGCGGCGGTCTTGAGGGCTCGCGTGCGAAGGGGGGCACGTAGCGACGGGTCCGCTCCCGCACGGTCGGCCGAAGGGCGCGCGTGTGGCGCATTGTTTGCAGCAACAGTGCGGAAAACAATGCGAAAACGACGCTTCACAGCTTCCAACCGGCATGTCTTTTTCTTGTAACTTCAACGAGGCAATCATGAACACCAAAATGGCCCATCTCTTGTCAGTCGTTTCGCTCGTATCCTGTCTTCTCCTGCCGCGCATCGCGCTGGCGGACGCGGAATCGGGAGGGCGCAGTAGCTCGGGACCCGGCACCGTCGCGTTCGGCGTCATGCTCGGCGAGCCGCTTGGCTTGTCGCTGAAACAATACTTCGGTCGCCATGCGTGGGACATCGGCGTTGGCGTCGGGCCAGGCGTCCGCGTCCATGCCGACTACCTCGTGACGCTCATCGCGCTCTTTGGCGAACACTCGGAGGGCGCGCTTGACTTGTACGCTGGCCTCGGACCGCTTGTCGGCGTTTACGGTGGCTGGTGCGGCCGGTTGTACGACACGGGCCGCAGCTGCGGCGATGGCGGAATCTTTGGCGGCGGCCGGGTGCCTGTGGGCATCGATCTGCGCTTGCCGCTGCCGCTCGACTTGGCCATCGAAGCGGCACCAGGATTGGCAGTTGCGCGCGGAGGTGCCTTCTTCTTGATCGACGCGACGCTCTACGTGCGACTGCTATTCTAGGCAAATACCGGCCGCGCATTCCCTTGCGATTGCCAAGTCTTTCATCGTCGCGCTTGGCCGCGAGCGTTCCGGCGGGCGACCTCAAACTGCGGCAGGCGTCTGCAATCAGTTCTGGCGCTGCGCGGTCGGCTGTTTTTCACCTGTGCAGGCAAGTTCGCGCTTCGATCGGTCAAGTTCGTCGCCGAGGTGCGCCGCTGCAAACTGAAACACCCGAATCGCCCCTGATCCGGAACGGCAACGACGAGCACCTGATTCGCTGATCGCTCGGCGTCTTTGCCCGGACCTCAGCCAGCGCGTCCACAAGACACCAGCGGCAGCCAGCCCCCAATCGTGTGTAGTTCCAGACGACACGGCGCCGAACGCCCTGTGAATCCCAGCAAATTTATTGGCCAATTTCACCACGACCCCTTGACGGGCGCTTCGCCGCGACCTTGCGTTGTAGGACAGCGGTCGGCTTTGACCGGTCGCTGCTTCCTCCCAATCCAGTTCGGCCGACGAGCCAGCGCAGCTGATTTTTCTATCGAAAAGTCGGAGCGGCCGGTTTGCGCGCTGAACAATCCGGGGTTTGCATGGGTTCCAAGAGTCCGTTCCAGCGTTCTAGTCGATTTTCGTTGGTAAACGGGCAGTTGGGGCTTGCGGTGGCCGCTGCCGCAGTCGGACTTTTCGCGCTTGCCGGCTGCGCTGGCGACACCGTCAGCACACAGGCTGCGTGCACGGACGGGCAAGACAGCCACGCCGACAGCACGCAAGACATCAGCTCCACCGGGAACGACAGCGATGCCTCGGGTGGCGACACGGCCAATGGCTCGCCAACCGTGGTCTTCGTCTTGCCGACTGAGGGCGAATTCGCTTTGCTTGGAACCGTCTTGCCGACCGTCGTGCAGGTTGACGACGACCAGGGTGCGGCCCAGGTCAGCGTGAAGATTACACTCAAGGGCAGCGGCGCGGTCTTGTATCAAGGCGTCCCCAACAGCACTGGGTTGGTTTCAACTGCACTCGCGGCGTTGCCGGCTGGCGCGCAAACATTGGTGGCCACCGGTACCGATAGCAAGGGGGCCAGCGCCACTGCCGAGCGGCACGTCTACATCAATACGGCGCCCGGCGCGCCCGTGGTGTCGATTGCGCCGACCGCGCCGACCGCGCTGGATACGCTGACCGCTACCGTGGTGACGCCGGCGGTCGATGTGGACCGCAAGCCGTCGGATCTAAAGTACAGCTTCGCGTGGCGCCGCAATGACCAAGCCACGACCCAAGCTGCGGCGACCGTGCCGCCCGGCGTGGCCAAGCGCGGTGAAGTGTGGCAAGTCATCGTCGCGGCTACAGATTCCTACGTGTTCGGCCCGATTGCGACCGCGTCGGTCACGGTCGACGACGCTGCGCCGAGCACGCCGACGGTGGCGCTGACCGCGGCAGTCGTTGATCTGCATGATGAAGTCACTTGCCTTCTGGCCGTGCCGGCGACGGACGCCGATGGCGATGCGCTCACGTACCAATACCAGTGGTGGCTGGACGGCGCGGCGGTCGATGCGGGGACCACGCCGCACATCGTGATTGCGAACCTGCAAACGGGCGGCGTGGCCATCCAAGCCGGGGCCACGCTACAGTGCACCATCGTGGCCAGCGACGGCAGCAAGTCGAGCGGCCCCGGCAGCAGCCCCGCCGTGGTCGTCCAGGCCTACGACGTGTGCGCCAGCGCGCTCAACCCATGCGCCCCACAGGCCACGTGCATCGGCACCGAGACCCTCGCGGTCGTGTGTGTATGCAAGCCTGGTTACCAAGGCGATGGCAAGGCGTGCAGCGACATCAACGAATGTCTTGTGTCCAACGGCGGTTGCGGCGATGCCACGTTCTTTGCCTGCACCAACCAAGTCGGCGGCCCTGCGAGCTGCGCCGACATCGACGAGTGCACCGTGCAGCCCAACGGCGCTTGTGGCAGCGTCACCTTCATCACCTGCCAAAATGTTGTGGGCGGCCCCGCCGTTTGCACCGACATCAACGAATGCACCACCAACAACGGCGGCTGCGGCGCCATCAGCGTCGCCACGTGCAACAACAACTACGCCAAGGCCCCCAGTTGCGGCAGCGTGGGCAGCTGCGCCAGCGCCAACGGTGGCTGCGGCGACCCCATCTACTGGACGTGCAAAGACAATGCCGGCGCGGCGCCTACCTGCACTGACATCAACGAGTGCGCGACCAACAACGGCGGCTGCGGCGACCCGGCGTTCTACAGCTGCACCAACAAGATTGGTGCCCCCTCCAGTTGTGCCGACATCAACGAGTGCCTGACGGCTAACGGCGGATGCGGCAACGGCAATTGCGCGAACCAGATCGGTGCCACCCCTGTTTGCACTTGCACCGTCGCCAAAGGGCCGGCTGCGGTCGACTTGGGCACGGCAGGCGACTTTGTGGTGCTCGCGAAGTCCGCGATCTCGACCGTCCCCACTTCGGCCATCACCGGCAACGTGGGCCTGAGCCCCGCCGCGGCATCGTACATCACCGGCTTTGCCCTGGTCGCCGACGCGAGCAACGTGTTTTCGGCCTCGTCGCAAGTGGTCGGCAAAGTGTACGCGGCGAACTACGCCGTGCCCACGCCGGGCAACATGACCAACGCTATCACGCAGATGATGGCCGCCTACACCGATGCAGCCAACCGCGGGCCTGCGGATTTTGTGGGTTTGGGCGCGGGCGACATCGGCGGCAAGACGCTGGCGCCGGGAATCTACAAGTGGACAAGCGCACTGCAGATTCCGACCGATGTAGTCCTCGACGGCTGCACGAACGACGTGTGGATCTTCCAGGTCACGGGCGACTTGAGCGTGGCCGCGGGCAAGAAGGTGACGCTCACCGGCGGCGCCCAGGCCAAGAACGTATATTGGCAGGTCGCGGGCATCGTCACCATCGGCGTGGGCGCGCACTTTGAGGGCACAATCCTGGGCAAGCAGTCGATTACACTGCAGACCAGCGCCACGATGCACGGTCGCGCGCTGGCACAGACCATGGTGGTCCTCAACAAGGCCACGATTGGCAACCAGTAGGCCAACGCTGGCGTGCGCTTGGCGTGAGAAAGTGCGGCGCGCCGAAGGTCTGCGAGCGGAGCGCGGCCGATCCGTATTGACCCTGACGGACAGTCCAGGCAAAGCACCTAGCCCGGCAAGAACCAGCGCCTTTGACCCTGTGGCGCTGACGAGTGTCGTGGCTGCGTTTCCAAAACCGCGGTGTTTCGCCAAGACGCGCGCCGACGGGCGCGGTGATTGCCGCGGCCCATGGACGCAGTACGCACTCGGCCTCCGCGCATCATCTACGCTGCGTCATCCGGGACTTCCAAGCCTGCTACTTCCCGCCAAGCCCCAAGAACTCCAGCGCAGCCTTTGCCGTCAGCTTGAAACTCGCGCTCACTCGGCCGGTCCGCAAAAGCTCACCAGTCACTGAGTCAAAAGCCGCCAGGATGGCGTGCGGATCATCGTCGTCCGGCACAATATCCAGATCTGCTCGCACGCGCCGCCCGTTGTCATCGAAAAAAGTCAGCGAATTGTGCAACTGAGCCCGCGCGCTTTGCTCATGCCGCATCAGCACCTCAGTCGCGGTCTTCACCAGGGTCAGGAAGGCGCTTTGATCGAGCGGCTTGGGCGACTTCTTGTCGCGGCCCATCGTCCACGGGCCCACCAGCGCGGGTTCGTCATCGCCCACGCGCGTCATGGATACCGCCCACCCTTCATCATCGCCGGCAATCACTTCGGCAATCCAGCCTGATTTGCGCCACAAAGTGGGCTCTATCACATCCTTGCTGTTCTGATTTTCGTCCATGTTGTCCGCGCGATCTGGTAGTTGAGGCTCCTGCCGGGCGCGGATTTAAGCACAAGCGGTCCAAAAGGTCTCCGATGAAGCCTGCCTGTGGCAGGGCAAGACGGTCCCGAACTGTGCGGCGCGGCGTCGATGCGATCCGACCGTGGTGAGGCGGTTGCGGTCGTCGTGTTCACGCAGCCGTAGTAGTAGATGAAGTTGTATTCATCCAATTGTTCCGCGAAGCTACCGACGTTGTGGCACACGTTGGCCGGGTAGCGCGGAATGGTCGTCGCCGGGCCAGGCCAGGCTTGGGGCGACCGCGCTACTTCAAGGACAGCATTTGCCCGCGCCGTGGCAGCACAGGCCGAGCGCGCCAGATGGGTCGACGCTGCACGCGAGCGACGCAGGGTCGCAGGAGCACCCGGCCACCGGCACGTCGCCGCAGACCGCGCATTCAGAATTGGCGGCCGCGAGGCACATGCCCGCCGTGCTGCTGCTGCCGCAGGTGCCGGTGTAGTCGCTGCAGCAACCGGACGCGCCGTTGGCGCAGCTGGGGTCGCACCAGCAGCCGCTCGTCGCTTGTCCGCCGCAATTGCCGACGCAGGAGTCAGCGGCCGTTGGCGTCGAGCCGGCGCACAAGTTCGTGTAATCCGAGCAGCAATCGTAGGGCGCAGACGCACAGGCCGCGTCGCAGAAGCACGCCGGACCGCTCGCGCCTTTCTGTGCCGCGCTCGTCCCGCAGACGCCAGCGCCCGCGCACGAACCGGTGCTCGGCACCGCGCATTCGGCTTGGTAATCGCTGCAGCAGTTGCCCTTGGACACGCACAGGGCGTCGCAATAGCAGCCGCTGGTCGCCGTCGTCGTACCGCACTTGTTGACGCATGAGCCGGCCGTAACGACGCACGCCGCCTGATAGTCGCTGCAGCAGTCGCCGGCGCCGACGCAGCTGGCCTTGCACGAGCAGGTGCCGCCCATCGCTGTCAGCCCCTTGGCGCAATTGTTGACGCACGACGGGCCGGTCACGGGCGGGACGCAGTCCTTCGGACAACTCGTGGTGTTTTCCGCGGCCGCGCAGACGCCGTCGCCGCAGACTGCGCACGGGCCGCAATCGGCGGAGCAGGACGAGCAGTCCTCGGGCAATGCGCAAGTGCCGTCACCACACGCGCCGGTGCAAGCGCCGCAGTCGCCGGGGCAGCTCTTGCAGGTCTCGGTCTTGGAGCACGTGCCGTCGCCGCAGGTGCCGACACAGGCGCCGCAGTCGTTGACGCAGCTCGTGCAGGTCTCGGAGGCCGCGCAGACGCCGTCGCCGCAGACGGCCGGGCAGGCACCGCAGTCCTGCGGGCAGGTCTTGCACGTCTCCTTGCCGTTGCAGCTGGCGTCGCCGCAGACGGGCGGGCAGGCGCCGCAATCCCCGGCGCAGTTCGAGCAGGTCTCGCCGCTGTCGCACGCCTTGTTGCCGCAGTTGGTGAGCGTGCAGCCGGTGACGTCGGTGAAGAGGCAAACGTTGCTCGCACAGCTGTCTGTCGTGCAAAAGTTCTTGTCGCTGCAGTCGCCGTCGACCTTGCAGCAACCACTGATGCCGCCGTGGCTGCACTTGTTGCTGAGGCACGCGTCCTTGGTGCACGGGTCGGTGTCGGCGCAGTCGCCGTCCAGCTTGCAGCAACTGGCGTCGACCGTGTGCGTGCACTTCGTGGCGGTGCAGCCGTCAATGGTGCAGGCGTCGCCGTCATCGCAGTCGATGTCGCTGGCGCAGCACGGCGTGACGTCTTTGGCGTTGACGCAAGCGTTGGCGAGGCAGCTGTCCGTCGTGCAGGGGTTGTTGTCGTTGCAGGCGGCGTCCGCGACGCAGCAGCCCGCGATCTTGGCGTTGCCGCACTTGCCGTCCTGGCACACATCGGCGGTGCAAGGGTTGTTGTCATTGCACTCGGTCGCGCCGACGCACAGGACGACGGCGGTGTAAACACAGCGGAACTGGACGCAGCTGCCCGCCGTGGCGCCGCTCGGGTCGGGGCAATCGGCGGCGGTGGCACAACACGCGGGGTCCTTGCCCTTGGGGCCGGTAAAGAGCGCGTACGAGCAGGCGCCCATCAGGCATTTGTCAGCCGTGCAGCTGTTGCCGTCGTCGCAGTCCTTGGTGCTCGAGCAGCCGCAGGCGCCACCCGACTGCTTCGGGTGCACGCATAGGCCCGAGACGCAGCTGTCCGTCGTGCACGGGTCCTTGTCGGCGCAGTCGCCGTCCGCCGTGCAGCAGCCGGTGGGACCGCAGCCGGTGTCGCTGGGCGCCGCATCGCCGCCCGGGCTCACGGTCTCATCGGCGCTCGCCGCGTCGGGAATCCCCGTGCCGCTGTCGCTGAAGCCAGAAGCGTCTGCTTGCGCCGTCGCGTTCTGGCATTTGCCTTTGCTGCAGACTTGGCCGCTCTCACAGTCCGCCGCCGACTGGCATGCCGCCACACAGAAGCCGACGACGCAGTATTGCCCGGCCGCGCAATCGCCCGCCGTCTGGCAGCTCGCCGCGGAGGTGCTGCCGTTCGCCGGGTTGCCGGTGCTGCCGCAAGCCGCCAAGCCAAGAGCGAACGTGAAGCTGGCCATGGCACAGAAGTATTGGAACCGCATGCTTTCTTCCTCGTGTTTGCGCGCAGCTTGAACGCCGACGCACGGCGGCGAAGCGGGGACACGGATCGTAGCGTTTTTGGGCGGGTGCTTCAAACAGACGCGATGGTGCGGGAATTTGCCTGGCGGCGCTGTTCCCGCTGGCGGTCGAAGCGCGACCGACGGCTACTGCGGCACGAGGTCCGCGGCGCTCAGCGGGTCGATCTTGCTGTGATCCGTGAAGTAGTCGACAACGCCGCGGATCGTCTTGAACGTCGCACCGGACTTGTACTGCGTCGCGTCGAACGCGAAAATGTACGGCGCGATGTTCAGCTTGCCCGTGACCACGAAATCGTCCGTCGCCTTCGCCGCCACTGTCACCACGGCCACGTTGGAAACCTGAACCAGCATGCTCATGTACGCCGCCATCATCGGACCGCCCGTGGCAATCGCATCCGGCGTCACGTCCACCGCCAGGATCACCGTCGGGCAGGCACCCACGGGCGTCACCGTCGGCGTGGCAATCTCGTGCAAGCCTTTGAACGTCGTGAGTGTTCCCGTCACGCCGATTTGGTCGCCCACCTTCACCGTCAGCGCGGTCTTGCTGTAGACGACAAAGCCGGCGTGATCCTTCAAGTTCGGATCCTGCACCCACACCGCGGTGCCGGATGTGGCGACGCGGATGGCTGTGACGCAGACGTTGTGGATCTCGACCAGTGCGCCGTCCGTCATCGACTGCGCCTCGGGAATGCTGACGAGTTGCGGCGGTCCTGCGTCGACCGCGCTGGCGTCGGTGCTGCCGGCGTCGGTGGGGCTGGCATCCGTGCTGCCGGCGTCAGTGCCACCGCCAATCTTGACGCTGGTGTCGGAGCAGCCGTCCTTGTTGTCAGCAGCCACCGGACACGGGTCGCACGCGTCGCCGATCCCGTCGCCGTCAATGTCCTGCTGGATGCCGCCGTCCATCGGGCGGATCGCGGAAAAGATCGTGGGACACAGGTCCGTGGCGTTCGGAATGCCGTCGCCGTCGCTGTCGTCCGCGGTCGGAACGCCGGTGAAGAGGCCGTCGCGCGACGGGACGCAAGAGGGCTCGCCGGCGGGAACGCCGCAAAAGTAGAGGTCGTACGGCGCGCCGATCGTCGCCTTCAAGTCGCTGATGCTCTTGCCGAACTCGCGCTTGGCGCAAACCTTTTTGCCGGACAGGCAGTCAGCCAGCACCTCGCACCCTGCGCCGCCATCTGCGGAAAGTGCGTCGACAAGCGCCGCGTCACCGTGCAGCACCACGCCGCCGCGAAGAACGAGCGCCACGTCCGCCACGCCCGCGCGAATCACGCTGGCATACGCGCCCTTGCCGTGCGAGGCGAAGATCGCGATGTCACCTGGCCGACCGACCGCGATCTGCCCCAGCACGTCGGCCATCTTGGCTGCCGCAGCGGCGTTTTCCGTGACCATGCGCCAGATCTGGTAGTCCGTGAAGAAGCCGCCCAGATTCGCCTGATTGTACGAGTCGACACACGCCAGCTCCCGCAGCATGTTCATGCTCCCTGAAGCGCTCCAGTCCGTGCCGAGCGCGATGTTCATGCCCATGTTCGCGTACATCGTGACGGTGGCGGTAAAGCCGTAGAGATCGATGTTGGAGCGCGGCGACCAGATGATGGAAACGCCATTGTTGGCAGCCAATTGCGCATCGACAGCCTGCAAGCCGACGGCGTGGATCAACGCGGTCTGCGGGTGCCCGTAGTTCGCCTCGGCGTTGATGCCGTCCGTGCAGTCAAACTCGTTGTGTGCGGAATCATTCACACCTTCACTCATGTGCGGCAGGAACGACTTGTCGGCGTTCACCTTGGCGTCCGTGGACGCGAGCTTGTAGGTGCACGTCGTCGGCAGCGAGGTCGGGCTCGAATCGCCGAGCGGGAACGTCTCAAAATCCACAGCCGTTTTGCCCAAGCCGCCCTGCATTGGGTCGGCCTTGTCCAGGTTGCGCAGCATGCCGTTCACGCCGCCCGAGCCGATCGTCGCCGTCGCGCCGCCGAGCAGGAAGCGCAGCTCGCCCCACGAGGTCACCGCGTCCGTCGTGCCGGTGGGCGCGCCCGGCACCTTGATGACCGTCTTGCCGTTCAGGCCCTTGCGCCACTCGTGGCGGTGGTCGTACTTCTGCGTATGCGGCTTCGGGGCGTTCTGCGCGAACGTGATGTGGTCGTGCGTGTTGATGAGCGCGGGCGAGACCACGGCATCGCCACAATTCAAAGTGGTTGCGGTCGAATAGCCAGCCGTGCCCGAGCAATCGCAGCCGACGCAGGCGATGACGCCTTTGCCATCCAGGACCACTTCGCCGCCGACGTAGACCTGGTCGGGCGCGATGACCGTGCCGCGCAAGACCGTGCTGCCGCTGCCTTTGGTGATGTCGCATGTGCCGCTCGTCGGCGAGGGAAGCGCCTTGGGGCACGTCGTCGTGGGCGGCGTCAGTGCGCCGGGAAGCGTCTTGATGCTGCTGGTGCCGTCCTTGATGCCGCCGTCGGACAGCACGCTGCCGTCGGTCACACCTGCGTCTTGCAAGTCGGAGAGTGTGGGCGTGCTGGCGGATCCGCCGGTGCAAGCCAAGGTTGCGAGGGACAGGGCGAGGGAAAAGGTGAGAGCGCGCGTCATGGATGAACCTCCGGGGGCACGTATGATACGCCTTTTGTCGCGCCAGGTCTTGCAGTATCGCCGTCCGGATCTGGCGGCAAGCGGCTTGTCGGCCTACTTGCCACCTGCACGCGCGCGGGGTGGTCGGACAGCCGGCGGCAAACACGATGGGGAGCGCCATCGCGACTGGGACGACGCCTGTCATCGCCGTGTCACCCGGCCTTCGCGCCGCAACACGCAGCCTCGCGCCGCGCATAATATGCGTCATGACCTTGCGCGGAGGCTGTGCCCCAATTTGCCGTCGCGTCCATCTCAAACGCCGCGTCGCCGGCGACCAAATCGGGCTTGACGGTTGGTTATTGCGGTTTACAAGCATAGGGTTACCAGCGAAACCATCACCCATCCAGACCGTCAGCGCACACACGACCGCGCCACGTACCGTGCGCCGCCGACCCATCGCAGGGACCGACGGCTCTGACCGTACGCAGCCGTATCCGCCGATTCACCTGACGTTTTAACGCCTTGGCCGATGGGCAATGAGCACACGCTAGCGCTGAAGTCGGACTGCACCATCGTCGGCTGGGGCAAGGACTACAGCCTGCAGGTGTCCGGACCGATGGCGCTGACCAACGCGACGGCCATCCGCGCCGGGCGCGGCACGTCCATGGTGCTGCAGCAGGGCGGCCAGGCGACGTTCTTCGGCGACATCGCCGGTGGCGCCTATCCGGTGCCGGGGGCGAGCGCGCTCACCAACACGTCGCCATTGCTCAGAACTATTACACGAACTGCACGCGCAAGAGCGACGGCTCCATGGTCGCCTTCGGCAACTGCGGCCTGTATGCGCCGGCGGGCGACCTCGGCTTCAAGACGCTGGCGGCCGGCAATGGCTTCTGCATCCGCTTGCGCGCGGACGGCTCGATTGCGCACTTCGCCTCGGGCTTCGCCGCGCAGCTGCCTTTTGCGGCGATGGACATCCACGACGCCGTCGCCGTTTCGGTCAACCCGCAGCTGTACGGCTCCGCCACCGACAGCGACTCGCACACGCTGGGCCCGCGCAAGGACGACGCGCAGCGTGGTTGTTGCCGCAGCGGGCGCCGACGGCTGATCACCGATCCGTCGCTGTCGGGCAAGACTTTCAGGCAAACCCACGTTACCTTGAGCACGCTGGCCGGGATCCAACAGTCGTTGGTCATGGCGCAAGTTGGTCACAATTCCGAGGAAGTGCCCGCGATGGGACCGCGCTCCGGCAGGTGCATGGGTAGGCACAGCCTCGATGCTATCGAAATAAGCAAACCAATTCATTGACTTGGCGGACACATGAACATCGTCACCTGGAACGTAAACTCCATCCGCTCCCGCGAGTCCCGCCTTCTCGCGTGGCTGACCGCCCACCAGCCGGACGTTCTCTGCCTCCAGGAACTCAAGCTGGAGGACGCGCTCTTTCCCCACGCCGCCATCGAGGCGCTGGGCTACCGCGCCGTCACCCACGGCCAAAAGACCTACAACGGCGTGGCGATCCTCTCGCGGCACGAAATCACCGACGTCACGCGGACGCTCAACGACGGCGTAGCCGACGACCAGGCGCGGCTGATTGCGGGCACGATTCTCGGCGTGCGGGTCGTGTGCGTGTACGTGCCCAACGGCAGCGAACCCGATAGCGACAAGTACGCCTACAAGTTGGCGTGGCTCAAGCGGCTGCGCGCGTGGTTCGAGCGCGAGGGCGACGTCGATCGGCCGATGGTCCTGTGCGGCGACATGAATGTGGCGCCCGACGCCCGCGATGTCGCGCGTCCGGCCGAATGGGACGACACCGTGCTGTGCCTGCCGGAAGTGCGCAAGTCCTTGCAGCATGTGCTGGACTGGGGCCTGACCGACGCGTTTCGCCAGCATCGCCCTGAGGCCGGTCTCTACTCCTGGTGGGACTATCGCGGCGGCGGGTTTGAGCGCAACAACGGCCTGCGCATCGACCACGTCTTCGCCACGCGCGCGCTGACGAGCATCGACGCGTTTGTCGATCGCAACGAACGCCGCGGCGACAAACCCAGCGACCACGTGCCGCTGGGCGTCGTCTTTTCCGGGATTTGACCACCCCGCTGTTGCCGATCCGTTGCATTGACGCTAATTTGGGGGCGTCGGTGCGGGCCGGCAAGGAGGGTCACATGAACCAGAATGGCGATTTCGTCGACGATACGCTGCTGACCACCATCTTGCCGGGCGTGCAGGTCGGGCCGAATCATCGGCTGGGCGAGATTGATCAGGGTCGCGCGGGGCCGACCATCGTGCTGTCCGGCGGGATGCACGGCAACGAACCGGCGGGCGTTCGGGCGATCCAGCGCATCCTGGCGACCCTGCGCGGCGACAATGCGCCGGTCGCGGGGCGGCTGCTGGGGCTGGCGGGCAACGTCGGCGCGCTGCGTCTGGGCGTGCGGTACACGGATCGCGACCTGAACCGCTCGTGGGATTTGGCGTCGGTGACGCAACTGCGGGCGACGCACGGGCACACGGCGGAGGACGTGGAGCAACTGGAGCTGCTGCACGCGTTTGACGACGCCGTGGCGCACGCGCGCGGGCCGATTGTCCACCTCGATTTGCACAGCATGTCGGCCGACGGCGTGCCGTTCATCGTCGTGTGCGACCACCCGCAGAGCATCCAGCTGGCGCGCGACCTGTGCCTCCCGGGCATCGCCGGGCTGGAAAAAGCGATTCCGGCGACGACCATCGAGTATTTCACGACGCTCGGTCACATCGCGCTGGCGGTGGAAGGCGGCCAGCATGAGGCCGAGTCGACGGTCGATACGCTGGAATCGGTGGCGTGGCTGCTGCTGGCGTCATTGGGCGCGATCGCCTGGACGACGGTGCCGGATTTGCAGGAACGCCGCGATCGCCTGCGCGCCCGCGGACTGGACGTGCCGGCCGTGAAAGTGACGTACCGGCACGGCATTGCGCCCGAAGACCATTTCCGCATGAAGCCGGGCTACCGCAACCTGCAGCCGGTCCACGCCGGGGAAGTGCTCGCCGAGGATGACCGCGGTCCGGTGCGCGCGCCTGCCGATGGCTGGATCCTGCTGCCGCTCTATCAGGCGGTGGGGAACGACGGCTTCTTCATTGGCAGCGCGGCGACGGCATAACCGCTACTGTTGCTTGAGGATTCCCGGCGCCGACAACTCCGCGTACAGGTGCACGTTGGCCAGCACAGCCTTGCGGAACACGCCGAGGTGCAGCGACTCGTTGGGGCCGTGCGCTGTCGACTCCGGGTCCATGACGCCGTTCAGGATGAGCGGCAGGTCGCCAAAGCGCTGGCCAAAGATCGCCACGAAGGGGATCGAGCCGCCGACGCCGACGCGCACCGGCTTCTGGCCCCACGCCGCAAGATAGGCGCGATCAACCGCGTCAAACGGCGGGCCTTTGGGTTCGTAGTACCAGCCCATGCCCGCGCCGCGCTCCTGCGTCGCCGAAACCAGCACGCCTTGGGGCGGATCGCGCAGCAGCTCGACCTGCATCGCCGCCAGCATCTGCTCGGGCGTCTGATCGGGCGCCAGCCGCACGGAGAGAACTGCCGTCGCCGCGGCGCGCAGGGCGTTCTTCTTGCGTTCGGGCGTCGGCAGCGTCGTGGACACCACGGTAATCGCCGGCTGGAGCCAGAGCCACTCGGCCGCCGAACGAGCGCGCACGGGCAGCGGATTGACGCCCGGCAGCAGGTGCGCGCCCCGGCGGATCACCTCGTTCTCGATTGGCACCGCAGCGGCCGCCGCGTGGCGCGAATCCGGGTGCTTGACCAACCCGACGCTGGGCCGACCATCGGCGTCGACAACGCGCGTGATGAGCTGCATCAGCGCGGTGGAAACGTCCGGCACCATGTTGCCCCAGAGACCGGAATGGCCATCGGCCTCCAGCGCCTCCACGCGGACCACGACTTCAAAAACGCCGCGCAGCGACACGGTCAGCCCCGGAACTTCCGTCGACGGATTCTCGCAATCGGTCAGGATCATCGCGTCGGCCTGGAACGCTTCCGGATACGCGTCCATGTACGGCTCCAGATGCGTCGAACCGATCTCCTCCTCGCCTTCAATGATCAGCCGGATATTGCACGGCAGCTTGCCCGTCGTTGTCAGCCACGCCTCGATCGCCGCGAGGTGCGAAACCCAGCCGCCCATGTCGTCGGACGATCCGCGACCGTACAGACGGTCGCCCACGCGCGTCGGCTCATGCGGCGGCGTCCGCCACCCTTCGCCGCCATCGACAGGCTGCAGATCCAGATGACCGTAGATGAGGATCGTCGGCGCCGTTGGTCCCGCGCGCAGCCAGGACGCCGCAACACACGGCAAGGCGCCCGGGAGGTGCAGCACCTGCGCGGCCAAGCCAAGCGCGGTCAGGTCGGCAGCCACGAGGTTGGCCAGACGCAGGACGTCGGGCGCGTGCGTCGCGTCACACGAGACCGCGGGGATGCGCAGGTACGTGCACAGGCGCTCGAGCGCGGGTTCAATTTGCGCTTCAGCAGCGGCGAGAACGGATGCGGGCGTGGTCATGGAGCCTCCTGGAAGGCGCACAGCCTAGCCAGTCGCTCAGTTGATGTCGACTGCCCCGCGGCGAAGTTCGTCCAGGCGTCCGGCGGCCACTTCCGCCGCCGCTGAACTCGGAAAGCCGTCGACAACGGCGCGGTACAGCATCTCAGCCAGTTGCGTCGCACCAAAGGCGTCGGCGATCTTGGCTTGCACCAGCCGCGGCTCCGCCTCGCGCGGCCGCAACGCCGCGTAGAAGCGCGCCGTCCGCAGCATCTGCCCCGGCGATTCCAGCCGCTGCCAGATGTGCGCGAGGTTGCGCAACACGCGTTCCAGCAGGCCATCGGCGGGCACCGGATGCAGGAAGGAATCGTTCCATTGCACCGCGCCGCCGCTCAGCTTGCCGACCAGCTGCCGACAATCCATCACGCTGAGCATGCGCCCGCCGTTGAACGGATCGGCGAGCACGCCCGTGGAACCGCCGACGCGGACGATGAAGTGCCCCGGCAAGCCGATGCCTTCCACGATGACGCCCGCCTGTTCGCCAACGAGCATCCAGACCGCGGAGAGCAGGATCGGCATCCCGCGGCGGGTCGTCAGCACGTCGGACAGGCGGGAGTTGCCCGGCGCGAAGTAGTCCTCCGGATCGCCTTGAAAGCCGGCTTCCGTCACAAGCACGTGCGCGAGCGAGGTCACCGGGTCGCGCGACAGCAGTTCTGACCGCACTTTCGCGGCCAAATCGCTGATGGTCTGGCGGTGCGCGGCAGCTTGTTGGGCTGAAACGCCGTCAAGCGCCAGCAGGGCGCCGGCCAAATCGCCGTGGCGCACGGCCACCTCAAAGGCGGCCACCGCCATCCGGTCGGTATCGGACCACAATTCTGGAACTTGCATCACGGGCCCCGCGGAATGTCATCCGGCCTTCCACGACAGCATGACAGATTACGCGCCGGCGTGCATTGCCCCAAGCGCGCGATCGGCGTCAGAAAAATGCGCCAACAATTCTGCGGCGACCCCGTGCGGATCCTGGCGCGTGACGGCGTGACCGCAGCGGTCAAAACGCACGAGCCTGGCGTTCGGAATCAGCCGCGCGAGGCGATCGCTCTCGTCGGGTCGCACCAGCAGGTCCTGACCGGGACGAATGACCAACGTCGGCAGCCCTTTGAGGCGCGCCAGCTTGTCCGCCGTGTAGTGCCGCTGGATCGCGGCGTATTGCGAGAGCAGGACAGTCTTGGGGACTGGATCGCCAAAATCCTCCTCCAGCCCCTGACGCACGGAGTTCCGCTCGGCAGACGCCAGAAAATCCTGCGGGAACAGCATGTTCGAGAGCGCGGCGAGCTTGGCCTGGCGATCCCGCAGCAGCTGTGTCTGGATGAAGTGGAACACGCCCTTGGGCTGGGGGAGCCGCGCTTGCCACCCGCCCGCGTGGGTCGCCAGGAGCGCCAGGCTGCGCACACGGTTGCGGGCGTTGAGCGCGACGTGCTGGGCGACCATGCCGCCCATCGACAGGCCGACGACGTGCGCCTGCGCCCAGCCAAGGTGATCCATCAGGCCGACCACGTCGCCCGCCATCTGCGCCATCGAGTAGGGCCCACGCGGCGCTTCCGACCCGCCGATCCCGCGGTGGTCAAAGAACGCGACGCGGTGTGCCGCTTGCAGCGCCGGAAGAATCGAACGCCAGCTGCGGCCAGGCACAGTCAAGCCCATGATGAGCACGACCGGCGGACCGGCGCGCCCCACAACGTCATAATGCAGCTTGAAAGTTCCGAGTTGTACGTGCGGCATTATGCGTCTCCATCGTCCGCTGTGGACGTTTCCGCCGTCGCTGACGGCTGGCGGGTCAGGCAGCCCGGGTCGCCCCAGGGCACTTCGGCAAAGTGCGCGACGAGGAAATCGACGAACATCCGCACCTTGACCGACAAATGGCGGTTGTGCGGATAGACGGCGCTGATGGCACCGATCGTCGTGCGATAGCCCGCGAGGACTTCCACGACCGTACCGTCGCGCACGTCGCACCCGCACAGGAACGCGGGCATGAACGCGAGCCCAACGCCCCGACGCACGGCTTCCATGAGGATATCGCCGTTGTTGGCGCGCAGGGAACCGTCGATCTTGACCGAGAGTTCGCGGTCGCCATCGCGAAAATGGTAGACATCGCCGGTCGTCGACAGCGAATACAGCATGCAGTTGTGCTGCTGCAGATCCGATGGCGTCTGCGGCGTGCCGTGCTGGGTCAGGTAAGCCGGCGAAGCGACAACGAGCATCGGCATCGTGCACAGGCGCTTGGCGATGAGGCTGGAATCGGCGAGTCGACCGATGCGGATGGCGACGTCGTAGCCTTCATCGACGACGTCAACGAGGCGGTCGTTGAGGACCATCTCGATGCGCAATTCTGGATAGCGAATGGCGAATTCGGCGATCGGCCCGGCGAGGAAGCGGCTGCCAAAGCTGACGGGGGCGCTGATGCGCAAGGTGCCGCGTGGCGCGGAGCTCATGCGGGAAACGGCGAGCTCGGCTTCTTCCGCTTCAGCCAGGATGCGGGCGCAGCGCTCGTAGAAAGCCGCGCCGACGTCGGTCAGGCGCAGAGACCGCGTGGTCCGGTGCAACAAGCGCGCGCCGATGCGGTCTTCCAGTTGCGCGACGTGTTTGGAGACCGCCGACTTGGACAGGCCAAGCCGCCGCGCCGCCGCTGAAAAGCCCTGCTCTTCGACGACGCGGGCGAAGACCGCCATGCTGTTCAGGTCCACTGACATCGGCCATCCAACAAAGCAGAGGTTGCCAAGGGCCGTGCGTGGTTGGGTGCCCGGCCGATGCCGTCACGATGCGCCTTGGCCGCGCGTCCCGTCAATCAGTTTGCGTGTTGTGCGGCAGGACCGGCGGACCGACGCGCAGCGTGAGGATGAACGCGATGAACGTCAGCACCGCGCCAATCAACAGCGGCAAGCGCCCTTCCACTTCAAACAGCGCGCCCGCCATGACCGGCCCGATGACGCGCCCCGCCGCCGACATCGACTGGCCGACGCCGAGTAGCCCGCCCTGCTGTTCGGCCTTGGCGTGCTGGGAGAGGAGCGACGTCGCCGACGGCGTGTTCAACGCCGAGCCAAAGGCCAGCACGATGGACGCGATGAACATGCCCGGATACCAACCGTAGGTGCCCACCACGGCCATGCCGAGGAGCCCGACCGTGAGCGTCATCGTGCCAAAACGCAGCAAGGAGCCCTCGCCAAACCGTTTGACCAGCCGGCCGATGAGGCCGCCTTGGACGATCACCATCGTCAGTCCGACTGCCGCCAGCACCGCCGTCGACAGCACAGCCGCCTGTTTGTGCAGCTGCTCGACGTTCTCCGCCATCAGCGACTTCACTGGGATCGGCAGCCAAGCCTGCTGCGTGAACAGGCCGGAAATCGCCTCGGTCACGGAAAGATCCGGCGTCGGCACCCAGATGCTCTGGATGAACAGACCGGAAATCTGCTCCATCAGCGCAAAACCGGTCGTGACCGTGAAGGTCACAAGCAACAAACGCACCACGGACGGCTTCTTCATCAGCGTCAGCAGCGCCCCCGGCGGCAAGGCTTTGCGCGCCTCGATGTGCTCCGGGTCGCGCGTCTCCGGCAGGCGGATCCAGGCGATGATCCAGTTGATGAGGCCGAGGCCAGCGGCGACATAGGACGGCAGCGCGAGGTCGATCTTGCCAAGAATGCCGCCAAACACGGGGCCAAGCACGAAGCCGATGCCAAAAGCCGCGCCGATCATGCCCATACCGCGGGCGCGCTCAGACGGCTCCGTGGTGTCGGCGATGATGGCCTGCGCCGCGCCGATGTTGGCGTTGCCGAAACCGGCGAGGATGCGGGCGGCAAAAAGCATCCACAGCTGCGACGCCAAGCCGAACCACAGATAGCCGACGCAGGACACCGCGACGCTCATCAGGATGACGGGGCGGCGGCCGATGCGGTCCGAGAGGCGGCCCCACATCGGCATGAAGATCAACTGCATCAGCGAGTAGGCCGCGCCGAGCAAGGTGATGACCTTGGGCGTCGCGCCAAAATGCTGGGCGTAGAAGGGGGCGATGGGTATCACCAGACCAAACCCGAGCAAGTCGAGGAGGATGGTCAGGAATACGATGGGGAGAACTTGTTTGGCTGTGGGCCGAGGAAGTGCCATGGGAAGCGGAGGATAGCACGCCTGTCGCGAACGTCGACTGGCACGCGCGGCGTTTGGAGAAGTTGTGCTCGCCAGCCCCGCCCGACTCGCTTAGACTCGCGCGCCCCCGGTCAGGAGCGGGTGCCCCATGCAGCTCAGCGACATCACGCACGACCGCAACGCCTACTCGTTCAGCACGGAAATCCGCGTGCGGCTGTCGGAAACGGACGCCGTCGGGATCGTCTATTTCGGCAGTTTTTCCGTGTACATGGACGTCGGCCGGATGGACTACCTGAACCACCTTGGCCTGCAGAAGCAAGGTGGCCCGGTGCGCGATTTGATCCCCGGCGCGGTCGTTGCGGCGCACCTCAACTTCCATGCCCCGGCGCACTACAACGACATCCTGGTCGTCAACGTCCGCCTCGCGCGGGTCGGCGCCACGAGCTACACGTTCCATTTCCTGATGGTCAACAAGCGCACGCCCAAGGTCGTCGCGTCGGGCGCGCTGACGTTGGCTTGGCTGGACGACGCGTTCCGGCCGATCCGCATTCCCGACGCGTTTCGCGCGGGGGTCCAAGCCTTCGAGGGCGATCGCGTCGTGATTTCCGGCTAGTTCTTGAACGGTTGGGCGACCGCATTGAACGTGCCGTTCTCCGCCCCCAGGCAATTTCCACCCGCATACGTGCCGGACATCGCGGTCGCGGTCTTGGTCGTGGCGATGACGATGGACGTGCACGGACAGCTGCCCTGGCATTCCGTCCAGACGTGCGTCTCCGTGCCCACATGCTTGACCTGCGCGACGATGGATCCGCACGCCAACAGGCTGCAATTGCTCGACGACCAGCTGCCGTCGTAGAACTGGCCGTTCTCGTCAAAACAGAGGCGCATCGTGCCGACGCCGCCGGTCTTGGCGGTGAAGGCCCAGCTTTCGCGCGTCGGCTTGGCGCTGAAGCGCTTGAGTCCGGCGAAGAATTTGGGGTTGACCAGCGTGAGCAGGACGCCGTCAAAGCTGGCCTGTCCACCGCCGACAAACCACGTCGGCGCGCCGTTGGGGCACTGGTCGGCCGCGACGTTCGTGAACGTCAACACGCCGTTTTGCCATTGCAGTTGCGACGTCGCGCTGCACGAGCCGACCGCGGCGTGCCACGTGGCGAGCCCGGCGGGGGTGATGGTCAAGTCGCCCCCGCACTCCAGCCATGTTCCGGTGAGCCACGCGGGCAGGCCGGTCGCCGTGACTTCGCCCTGAATGTCGATCGCGGCGCCGGTCGCAGCGTCGCTGACAAGGGCATCGCTGACCGCGATCGCGTCGGCTTGGCCGGCACCGGTGCCCGTCGCGACGTCATCGCTGCAACCGCACATCAGCGCCGCCAGCAGCCATACGCTCCACCCTCGCGTCATTCGCCCTCCCCTACCACGTCGTCAGGAGACGATCGGCGACGTGTTCCGCCTCCAGACTCTGTCCGGCCATCTGGAACCGCCGCAGCATCGACCGTCCCAGTTTGACCTCCATGTCCTGGGCAAACAAGCCCTCTGGAATGGCGACGTTGCAGATGCGATCCCCGGAACGCTTGGAGCCATCCAGGCTCAGCGCCACGCGCACACCGCGCCCGCGCGCCCGCTCCACCGCGCCGAACAGCCGCTGCAGGCTGAACGTCTGCGCGCCGTACAGGTTCTTGCCGCAGTCCTGGTACGGCGGGTCGCAGTAGACGAGGTCCCCCGGCCCGGCATCGTCGATTTGGGCCTCAAAATCGCCCACGACAAACCGCGTCCCGGCGAGGCGCGGCTGCCATTGCGCCAGCGCGTCCGCGAATTTGGCCAGCGGCAGCGCGCGGTGGATGCCACATGGCGTGTTCATCGTGCCCTGCTTGTCAAAACGGATAACGCCGCCGTAGCAGGTCCGCGCGACAAAGAGCAGGTCGTCGGGATCGCCGGTCGCGTTGTAGCGATCGAGAATCGCGCGGTAGACGGTCTTGCGGTCCTCGGTCGTGAACGCCGTGAAACGCTCCTCGTACGCGGCATAGACCGCCTGCGGATCGGCCTGCACGCGCTGCCAAATCTGCACCAGCGGCGCGAGCACGTCCGACGCCACAGCGTCGCGCGGCGCAAGCGTGCCAAGGACCGCGCCTGAACCGACGAACGGTTCGTAGTAGCGGCGAAAGTCTGTGGGGAAATGGCTGGTGATCGCTTCCGCGACGCGGTGCTTGTTGCCAATCCATTTGAGGACTTGTCGGCTAGGCGCGTTCATGCTGGGGCACCGCACGCGGTGGGTTGGCTTGTGGACTCGTGCATCGTGGCTCCCTGAAACCGGCGCCACCGTAGGCTGAACGCGGCACGGCTGCAAGGGCAATTGACACCGCTGGCGCACGCCGCCCATGCTGCGGTCCAGGCGATGGAGAGGAACGACGTGACCGCAATCCAGACCGATTTTCACACCGTGCGCGGGCTGCGTCTCGCGGTGCACCGATGGGGCGATCCTGCGCTGCCGACCGTGCTTTTTCAGCACGGCTTTCTCGACCACGGCAAGAGTTTCTCAGCGATAGCGGAGCGCGTCTGCGATCGGTGGCACGTCATCGCGCCGGACGCGCGCGGGCATGGCGATTCTGAATGGGTCGGCTCCGGCGGGTACTACCACTTTGCCGATTTCTGGCACGATCTCGATGGCCTGCTGCGCCACTATCAGCCCCAGCACGTTGTGGCGCACTCGATGGGCGGCATGATCACGGCGGCGCTGCTGGCGGTGCGGCCGGGGCATACGCAGAGCCTCGCGCTCCTGGACGGCATGGGGCCGCTGGAGTCGCCCGTGGACGCGTGGCCCGCGCGGCTGGAAGCGTGGCTGGATGCGCTGCGGATCCCAGGCTTCACCGGCGACGTGGCCGAGCGGCGCGCGGCACGGCGGACGATGCCGACGGTCGCGGACGCCGCGGCGCGGCTGCAGAAGGCCAATCCGCGGCTGCCGGCGGAGATGGCGCTGCGGCTGGCGGCGACCAACACGGAGTCGCTGGGGAACGGGCTGGTCTGGCGGCACGATCCGCTGCACCGGACGCCGTCCGCGCGGCCGTTTCGCATCGACGAGGCGATGCAGTTGTGGGCCAAGCTGCCGATGCCGGTCCTGTCGATCTACGCCGAGCACAGCGAGTGGCTGCCGCCGGACCTGCGCGCCCGCCACGCGGTGGTGCCCCGGCTGCATGCGGGCGTGTTGCACGGCGTGAGTCACAACCTGCACCATGAACAGCCTGAGATCATTGCGCCTATGCTGGAATCTTGGTGGAATGCGCCGGGTCACTGTTTGCCGGACGGCCTGACGCCGGGCGAGCCCGGACGCGGACGATCCGATGGCGGCTGAACGATGATCCAGATCGTCCTGTGCAATCTCAACTTGCAGGCTGCCGAACGCGGCGGGTGCGAGCGCATTGCCCAGGCGATCCAGACGCTGCTGCCAGAAGCCCAAATCAGTCTGCGGCATTTTGCCGAGATTCGCCGCGATCCGGCGCTGATCGCCCGCGCAACGGCGCTGGTGCTGGGGCCCCAAGGCACGCCGTTTGCCGCCTATGACCGCGGGTTCCTGCCGTGGTTGCGGGCGCTGGCTGAGGTGTTCCCGGGGCCGATCCTCGGCGTATGCGGCGGCATGCAGGCGCTCGCGCTCGCGTGGGGTGGCCGGCTGACGACGGCGTTCGGCGAGTCGGTCGGAGAAAACTACGACGGTTTGCGCAAAGTCCGCGGGCCGCTGGACGTGCAACTGGACGTCGCGGCGCTGCCGTCCTGGCTGCCCGACGCGTCGCGGCGCAAGCTGCTGCGTTGGCGGGATCTGGGCGGTCAGTGCTTTGAGAGCCACGTGGAGCAGGTGGCGGAGACGCCGAGCGCGTTTGTGACCGTGGCCCGCAGCGACGTGACGCCCGTTGAGGCGATGGCGCACCGGCGGCGGCCGATCCTCGCCAGCCAGTTCCACCCCGAGCTGGGTTGGGACGAAGGCTGCGAGGCGGGTCGGGTGTGGCTGCAGGCGTGGCTGGAACTCGTGCGTGCGGTGGCGTGATCAGCGCGGCTAAGGCCTGCCCGCCATGATCCGCTCACCCAGCGCGGCAAAATGCCCGGTCAGCACGTCCGCATGGTGCCGCGTCTCGACCGGATCGACGTTCGGGTGCACCGTGAAAAGCTGCCCGGAGCGGGTCACATCGTCCGGCAGCCGCAGGGCCGCGAAAAGCGCGTCGCGGGCCGCATCGGGATCGGCGCCAATCCGCAGCGCAGCGTTCATGATTTTGCGCCGCAGCGCCGCAAACAGGAACATCGGCGAGCCATTCATGTCGGCCGCCACGTGGTGGAATTCCGCGGGCCAGGCGTCGTCAAAACCCTGGGTCAAGGGCGCCCAATCCGCGCCTTGTCGCGCCGCGAGAATCAGCGAAAACAGCCCCACCTGACCGAGAAAATGCTCCGGATCGAAGAATTTCTCCGCGTGACAGAGGTCATGGAGCGCGAACTCAAAGTTGCTGGCCTCGTGGCCGGTCGACACGCCTTCTGGCAACAGCGAGACGATCCGTTCGCCGCGCGCCTGCACTGCCAGCAGATCCAGCGGATCGGGGATCGTGAACCGCGCGTGCAACCGGCGATTGCCGTGCGCCCAGGCGTTCAGGCACTCCGCGACCTGTTCTTCCACGCGATAAACGTGGCGCTCAGACAGCGTGGCAACGGCCACGTCATCGATCTGGCACGGCAACTGCGGGTTGCGCACGCCCTGCCGCCAGCGCCGATCGGCCGTGCGCATCGCGCCGCGCAGCACGAAGGTGCAAGCCAAAACGCCTGGTTGGTCGATCGCGTCCTCGCCATGGGCGAGCGCTGCGCGCCAACGCGCGTCGAGTCCCGGCAGAGCGTCGACGTTCACGACTCAACGGCTCCTGCCGCGCGCAACTGGGCAATCGCCGCGGGAAAATCGTCGTGGATGAGCAGAATCAGCAGATGCCCCGGCTGGGCATCGCGCAGCGTCTCGGCGATGCCGCTCGGCTCATCCGCTGTCGTGACAATCGCGGCCTCGGGCACGCCTTCCAACGCGTAGTAGCGGTGCAGGACCGTCGTGATTTCAGCCTTTTCCCGACCGCGCAGGTAATGGTCCGTGTCCTTGAGCACCACGCGATCCGGCCGAAACACGAGCGTCGCGGTGACGAGCGCGTGCATCAGCGCATCCGTGCGGTCGCCCGCCTGCCCGACCAGCAGCGTACGTTGGGTCGACGGCCACGCGTCAATCAGCGCCGCCACTTGCCGCACGCCATCGGGGTTGTGGGCAAAGTCGACGAGGATCGTCGCGCCGTTCAGGTGCAGGACGTTGGCGCGTCCCGGGTTATCGGCGACCGTAGAGCCAAAAGCCGCCAGACCCGCCGCGATTGCCTGAACCGGCACAGCCATCGCATGCGCTGCGAGCGTCGCCGCCAAGGCGTTGGCCACATTGTGCGGCGCTTGGCCAGCAAACGTCGCAGGAATATCCGCGAGCTGCGCGACGACTTGCCGCCCCGCCGCCGTTTCCAGCAGGATCGCGCCGTCCTGGGTCCATGTGCGAATGTGCCCAGGCAGGCAGGAAAGGTCGCCGTAGTGCCGCGAGAACCACGCCAGCGTGTACGGCCCATCGGGCAAGTGCAGGCGTTGGGCCGCGGCGACCAGTGGCTCGCACCCTGCGTTCAGGATCAACATGCCGCCCGGACGGATGCCTTTGCGAATCGCCAGCTTGGCATCCGCCATCGCATCTTCCGTCGCCACCTGCGGGTCCAGATGGTCGTCGCTGACGTTGGTCACCAGCGCGGCGTCCGCCCAGCGCGACGCCAACCCGCGCCGCAGCAGACCACCGCGCGCCGTCTCCAGCGCCGCCGCCTGCACTTGCGGATTGCGCAACACCTGGCGCGCGCCGCCCGGACCCGTCCAGTCGCCCGGTGTCACCAGCCGGCCGTCCAGCATCAGCCCATCCGTCGACGTGTTGCCAGCCAGCAGCCCGTGGTGCCGCAAGATGCGCGCGACCATCCGCGCCGTCGTCGTCTTGCCATTGGTGCCGGTGATCAGCGCATGCGGGATCGTCTGGAGCCGGTCGGGCAAATCCGGCGTCTCGGGCAAGTCGGCCAACTGCCACGTCTGGCTGTGCGCGCCCAAGCCAAAAGTCAGGCCCTCGTCGTCCAGCAGCCACGGCAGCTCGCGCGCATCCGCCGCCGCGATCCACGCCAGCGCGCGCGGTTGCGCCTCGGCTGCGGCCAGCGCGTGCAGGGCGGCCAAATCCACAGGCGCTTCTGTGCAAGCGGTCTCGGCAAGCTCCGCCGCCGTCGCGAGTTGATCGATCGGCGCAGTGAACGCCCACGTTGCGCATCCCGCACCGGTCGTCCGGCCAAACTGCGGATCGGGCCACGCCAACGCCGCGGACGACGCAGCCACGCGCTGACGCCATGCGGCAAACGCGCCCTCCACGTCGTCACCGGGAGCGAACTCAACTTCCACCGCAGCGCCAGGAGCGGCCAGCCACCAGCTTGGCCCGGTCAGGCGCCGCGCAGCAACGGCTGGCATCAATCGGCCTCTTCCGGCCGCGCCAGTCGCACGCCCCGCTCATCGCGCACCAGACCGGCGACGCTCAACGGCACTTCATCGTCCTGCGGCTGCGCGCTTACGCCCTGCGGCTCCTCGGTCTCCTCGGGCGGCCGGCCACCTTGCTGCTGATGATGGTAAATGATCTGCTTCCACGACCGCGTGACCTTGTCGCAGAACACCAGCAGCAAATCTCCGGGCTTGCAGCGATTCAACGCGTCCTGCAACGCGTCGACTTCGTGAGTGATAATCGTCAGCTTGTCGGGCGGGAAACCGTTGGCGATCAGGCCTTTTTGCAGCAGCAACGGCACTTCGCGATCGGCGCGACCGCGCGCGTTGTCGTCCCGCCGCAGGATGATTTCATCAAACGAGTGCGCGGCGATGCGCGCCACCTCCAGGATGTCCGAATCGCGGCGATCGCCCGGCGCCGCCAGCACGCACACGCGTTTGCCGCCTTGCCCCAGCACGCCGCCCGCCACGAGGTTGTCCACCAGCGTGCACATCGCTTGGACCGCCGCCGGATTGTGCCCGTAGTCGAGCAGCACCTTGAAGCCGAGTCCGTCGTAGACGTTCATGCGCCCCGGCGTCTGGAAGAACGTCGAATCGAACGTCCGCAGCCCGTGGCGAATGTCATCGAGCTTGACGTGCATCGCATACGCCATCGCCGCCGCAAACATCGCGTTCTGCACGTTGTGCATCGCCTTGCCTTCCAGCGTCGCCGGAATCAGGTGCGTCCAGAGCAGCGGCAGGTGCTGGCCGCGGTCGTACAGCGCGATCATGTGGCCGTTCACGCCCGCCTCCAGCGCGACCGCCTTGCCGCCCGCGCGGATGTGCTCGCGGACCAGCGCGTGCGCCGGATTCATCGTCACGTACCACACGTGCTTCGCCTGACTGTGATCGGCCATGTGCAGGCACAAATCGTCGTCGGCGTTGAGCACCACGGCTTCACGCGCCACTTCAATCGGAATCCGCTTCACCGCCGCGAGTTGCTCCAGCGTGTCCACGCCGCCGAGCCCCAGATGATCCGCGCTCACATTCAGGCAGCACGCCACGTCCGGCCAGCGATAGCCGAGACCCGCGCGCAACATCCCGCCCCGCGCCGTTTCCAGCACCGCCACAGTCACTTTCGGATCGCGGAGCACCATCTGCGCGGACATCGGCCCGGTCATGTCCCCTTCCACCGTCCGCTGGCCATCGATGTAGACGCCATCAGTCGTCGTGAGGCCGACAATCTCGCTGCGCAACTTGAAGATGTGCGCCAACATGCGCGACGTCGTCGTTTTGCCGTTCGTGCCGGTGATCGCGGCGATGGGGATGCGCGCCGACGTCCCCGGCGGAAACAGCATGTCGATGACCTTGCCCGCCACGTCGCGCGGCTTGCCTTCGCTGGGCGCCACGTGCATGCGGAAACCCGGCGCGGCGTTCACTTCGCAGATCGCACCGCCGACTTCCCGGTAGCTCCGCGTCATGTCCTGCGTCAGAAAATCCACGCCGATGACGTCCAGGCCAATCGCACCCGCCACGCGCACGGCCATTTCCACGTTGTCCGGGTGCACGGAATCGGTCAGGTCAATCGCCGTGCCGCCCGTCGACAGGTTGCCTGTCGAGCGCAGGTACAGGATCTCGCCCGCGGGCAGCACGCTCTCGCGCGTCACGCCCGCCTGCTCCATCAGCCGCTCCGCCTGGTGGTCAAAAGCTAGCCGTGTCAGCACTTTTTCGTGGCCGATGCCGCGCCGCGGGTCGCTGTTCACGATGTCGACGAGTTCGCCAATCGTGTGCTTGCCGTCGCCGACCACGTGGCCCGGCACGCGCTTGGCGACCGCGACGAGTTCGCCGTTGATGACGAGCATCCGGTGGTCAAAACCCGCGACGAACGTCTCCACCAACACTGCGCGGCTGTGCTCCGCGGCCTTGTCAAACGCGAGCGCGACCTGATCTGAAGTCGTCAGGTTGATCGACACGCCGCGGCCGTGGTTGGCGTTGAGCGGCTTGACCACGACCGGAAAGCGGATCGACCGCGCCGCTTTCACCGCGTCCTCCGCCGAATACACCATCTCCTGGCGCGGCACGGGCAGTCCCAGATCCGCGAGGATCTTGTTGGTCTCCTGCTTGTCGCTGGCGATCTCCACCGCAATGTGCCGCGTTTCGCTGGTGACCGTCGCCTGGATGCGCTTCTGCAGCTTGCCGTGGCCAAACTGCACGAGCGAGTGGTCGTTCAGGCGAATCCATGGAATCCCGCGCGCGTCCGCCGCCCGCACCAGGCTGCCGGTCGACGGTCCCAAGGCGCGGCGCTGCGCTTGGCGGATCAGGTCATCCAGTTCGGATTGAAAGTCGAACTCCGCATCCAGCTTGGCGTCCGGCACCAGTTCCGCCGGCACCAGATGGTGCAACAGCTTCATCGCGAGCTCCGCCGCCGCTTGAGCGACCCGTGCTTCTTCATACTCAAACACCACGTGGTATTCGCCGTGGTGCCCCGACCCGCGCGTCTTGCCAAAGCTCACGCGCGCCCCGGCGAGGTTCTGCAGTTCGATGGCGACGTGCTCCAGGACGTGACCCATCCACGTGCCGCCATCCTGGCGCAA
>CAINLT010000361.1 GCA_903850505.1 uncultured Myxococcales bacterium
CCGGCTGCAGCGCTGCGCCGATGTGCCGGAGCAGCGCGCCGAGGGATTTCGCCGCGTGGTGCGGCAGCCTGACGGGACGTCGCTGGTACTGGAATGGGTCTGCGGCAGCCTGTTTGCCGCGGGCGGCGCGGGGCTGATTGCGTGGACGGCGGCGTCCCCGGTGGATTTGACCACAAGCGCCGACAATGCGCCGGCAAATTACACGTATGGCGCGGCCATCGCGGCGCTGGGCGTTGGCCTGTTGGCGGGCGCGATCTACGACCAGTCGCTCGTCGGGACGCACGAGGAGTCGCTGGGCGAACGGACGCTGCGCAAGGAAGGCCCGGAGCTGGTATGCGGCCAGGCGGCGGCGACCGGCGGCCAAGTGCGCCTGACGCTGGCGGACGGGATGCAGCTGGAGAGTCCGGTCGATGGCGCGGGCGAGGCGCGGATCGAGCTGCCGGCGGATCTGGAGAAGCGGCTGGAGCGCGAAGGCAGCCGGCGCGCGACGCTTGAGGTCATGGGCGACGTGCGCGCGCAGATTCGTCTGGACCTCTGAACATGCGGGCCTTTGTTGGCAGCGAGAGCCAGCCAGAGCCGCTGCATTGCGGACTGACGCGCCGCGGATCGCGGACGCTTCCTCTCGAACTTCGGTCAGCGTGCATGGATTCTGCGGTTGCGCGCCACGCCCGTGCCGCCTACATTCGCTGGCTCGGAGGTTCGCGTGACGATCCCATTTTGGTGCATTGCGGTGGTCTGGTTCATGGCTTTTCCGCCGTCGTGGGTGGCGGTGCTTTGGATGCGAAAGCACGGCGGCTATGACAACAACCTGCCGCGCCGTCAGGCTGTGCAGCTGGAAGGTTTTGCGCTGCGCGCGAAATCGGCGCACTACAATTCGCTGGAAGCGGTGCCCGGCTTTGCCGCGGCTGTCCTTGTCGCGCACCTCGGCGGCGGCGATCCGGCGCGCATGACCCAGCTTTGCCTCGCGTTCATCGCGGTGCGGCTTGTCTACGTCGCCCTGTATTTCGCGGATTTGGCGTCGCTGCGCTCCGTGGTCTGGACCGTCGGCATCGGCCTGAACGCGGCGCTCTTTCTCCTGCCCGCCCTGAAGTGAACCATGCTGCTGCCCTTTAGCAAATACCACGGTCTGGGCAACGATTTTGCCGTCGTGGACGCCCGCGCGCTCGACCTGACCTTTCCCGGTCAGCTCGGCCAGAATCTCTGTGACCGTTTTCGCGGCATCGGCGCCGACGGCGTCCTCGTCTGGACGGGCACGCTCGACGAACCGCGGATGACGGTCGTGAATGCCGATGGCAGCATCGCGGAGATGTGCGGCAATGGCCTGCGCTGCTTCGTCAAACACCTCCTCGATCGCCACCTGCCGCACTTGCCGGCGCTGGCGGTCCAGACGGGCAACGGCCTGCTGAAGTGTGCGGTGACCCGCGCGGCCAACGGGGAAGTTGCGACCGTCGCGGTGCAGATGGGCGTGGCCAGCCATGCGCCGGAGCGGATTCCGTTGGCGCGGTCGCAACCGCTGCAGGACCAGCCGGTGCATGTGGCCGATCGCGACGTGCGGCTGACGGCGCTGAGCTTGGGCAATCCGCACGCCGTGACGTTTGACGCGATTTCCGCCGAAGAGCGCGCCCAGCTCGGGCCGCTCCTCGGCCACCATCCGCTGTTTCCGCAGCAGGCCAATATTGAGTTTGCGCAGCTGCTGCCGGGCGACGGGCCGCGCATGCAAGTGGACGTGTATGAACGCGGCTGCGGCTGGACGCAGGCGTGCGGCACAGGTGCGACGGCGGCGGCGATCGTCGCGGTTGAGACGGGCCGGATGCCGCGCAACCGCGAGATTGCCGTGAAACTGCCCGGCGGTTGGCTGGCGATTACCGTCGGCGACGATGGCGAGGCGACGATGCGCGGTCCGGCGGTCCACGTCTACGATGGCGCCATCGACGTCGTACGCCTGCTTGCGGGCGAATCCTGAGATGGAAGGCCAGGATCCCGTCGTCCTGCTGTGCCTGCACCTGACCATCGTGCTGTTTGTCGGGCGTCTGGCCGGGCATTTGGCCAACCGTTTGCGCCAGCCGGCCGTTCTGGGTGAGCTGGTGGCGGGCATGGTGCTCGGCGCGTTGCCGATTGCGCTGCTGCAGGAGATGCGGACCGACGCGGGCCTCGACCTGATGGCGCGCCTGGGCGTGCTGCTGCTGCTGTTCCAGGTCGGCCTGGAGTCGACTGTGCGGCAGATGCTCGCAGTCGGAGCGGCGGCGATGCGCGTGGCGACGATCGGCGTGGTTGTGCCGCTGGTGCTCGGTTGGCTGGTGGCGCGCGCGCTGCTGCCGCAGGAGCCGACGGCGGTCCACGCGTTCCTCGGCGCGACGCTGACGGCGACGAGCGTGGGGATTACGGCGCGGGTGCTGCGGGACATGGGAACGGGCCAGACGGACGAGGCGCGGCTCATTCTCGGCGCGGCGGTCATCGACGACGTGCTGGGGCTCGTGCTGCTGGCCGTGGTCACGGGCGCGATCGCGTCAGGCGGCAGCGTCCAGCCTCTCGACGTGCTGTTCATCAGCGGCAAGGCGATCGGTTTCCTCGCCTTGGCGCTCTCGCTTGGCGTCTGGCTGGCGCCGCGGGTCATGCACGCCGCGTCGCGTCTTCACGCGTCTGGCGCGCTGCTGGCGACGGGTCTTGGCCTTTGTTTCGCCCTGGCGTGGCTCGCGGCGGTCGCAGGCCTCGCGCCCATCGTCGGTGCTTTTGCCGCCGGGCTGGTGCTGGAGGACATCCACTACCGCGATTTCACCGACCGCGGCGAACTCGGCCTTGAGAAGCTCGTCGCGCCGATCGGCGAGTTGTTTGTGCCCGTGTTCTTCGTGCTGATGGGCCTGCGCACCGATCTCACGGGCTTCCTCACGCCGGGCGTGCCGCTGCTGGCGTTCGCGCTCGTCGCGGTCGCGATCGGCGGCAAGATCGTCGCGGGTCTCGGTGCCGGCCGCCGCATGGACCGCCTCGCCGTTGGCCTCGGCATGATTCCGCGCGGGGAGGTCGGGCTCATCTTCGCCAGCATCGGCCAAGGCCTGCACGTCGCCGGCAAGCCGGTCATCAACGCCCAAACCTACGGCGCTGTTCTGGCGATGGTCGTCGTGACCACGCTCATCACGCCGCCGCTCCTGCGCTGGCGGATGGCTCGTCTGGGTCAATCGGCATAGGAAAACGCGAACTTGCCGCCCACCACGTCCACGACGATGTGGCTCCCGGCTGGGTATCGTCCCTCCAGCAACTGCAAAGCCAGCGGATTTTCCAGCCTCTGCTGCAGCACGCGCTTGAGCGGCCGCGCGCCGTACTGCGGGTCATAGCCCTCGTGCGCCAGCAGCTTGCGCGCGTCATCCGTCACGGTGAGGCCCAGCTTCTTGTCCTCCAACCGCTTGCGGAACCGCAGCAACTGGATGTCGACGATCTTCTCCATGTCCTCCTCCCGCAGCCGGTTGAAGAACACGATCTCGTCGATGCGGTTGAGGAACTCCGGGCGGAAATGTCGCCGCAGCTCGCCCTGGACGATTTCCCGCACGCCTTCGTCGTTGGCCTCCGCCGCGTCCAGGATCGCCGCTGAGCCGACATTGCTCGTCATCAGCACCAGCGTATTGCGGAAATCCACGGTGCGGCCGAGTGAATCGGTCAGCCGACCTTCATCCAACACCTGCAGCAGCACATTCAGCACGTCCGGGTGGGCCTTCTCGATCTCGTCAAACAGCACCACCGAATACGGCTTGCGGCGCACCGCCTCGGTCAACTGCCCGCCCTCTTCGTGGCCCACGTAGCCCGGCGGCGCGCCGATCAGCCGCGCGACCGTGTGCTTCTCCATGTACTCGCTCATGTCGATGCGGATCATCGCGCGGTCGTCGTCAAACAGGTACTCCGCCAGCGCCTTGACGAGCTCGGTCTTGCCCACGCCCGTCGGGCCGAGGAAGATGAAGCTGCCCATCGGCCGGTTGGGGTCCTGCAAGCCCGAGCGCGATCGCCGCACCGCGTTGGCCACCGCCGCGATCGCCTCCTCCTGATGCACGACGCGGTTGCGCAACGGCTCTTCCAGCCGCAGCAGCTTGTGCATCTCGCCTTCCAGCATCTTGGTCACCGGCACGCCGGTCCACGCCGCCACGACCTTGGCCACTTCGTCCGGCGACACTTCCTCGTTCAGCAGCTTCCCGGTCTTCTGCGCCTCCGCGAGCTTGTCCTGCGACTCCTGGATCGCCCGCTGCAGCGTCGGAATTTCGCCATAGCGCAGCTTTGCCGCCGTCTCGTTGTCGTAGCGCCGCTCGGCCGCTTCCAGCTGGTGGTTCAGCTCCTCAAGCCTCTCCTTCTGCTCCCGCAGGTCGTCGATCAGCGTCTTCTCGCGCTGCCACTCCGCCTTCTTGCCGAGCGTCTCTTCCTTCAGCTCCGCCATCAGCTTCTTGAGGTCTTTCAGGCGGTCGATCGACGCCGCGTCCTTCTCGCGCTGCAGCGCCGCCGCCTCGATTTCCATCTGCTGCAGGCGCCGCTGCATCTGGTCAATTTCCGTCGGCAGGCTGTCGATCTCGATGCGCAGCCGGCTCGCGGCCTCGTCGATCAGGTCAATCGCCTTGTCGGGCAAGAACCGATCCGTGATGTAGCGGTCCGACAGCGTCGCCGCCGCCACCAACGCGGCGTCCTGGATGCGCACGCCATGGTGCACTTCATACTTGTCGCGCAGTCCGCGCAGGATGCTGATCGTGTCCGGCACGCTCGGCTCGTCGCACAGCACCGGCTGGAAACGCCGCTCCAGCGCCGCGTCCTTCTCGATGTACTTGCGGTACTCGTCCAGCGTCGTCGCGCCGATGCACCGCAGTTCGCCGCGCGCCAACGCCGGCTTGAGCATGTTGGACGCATCCATCGCGCCATCGCCCTTGCCCGCGCCGACCAAGTTGTGCAATTCGTCGATGAACAGGATCACTTCGCCCTGCGCATCGTTCAGCTCTTTCAGCACCGCCTTGAGCCGCTCTTCAAACTCGCCGCGGTATTTTGCGCCCGCGACCATCGACGCCAGATCCAGCGCCAGCAGCTTCTTGCCCTTGAGGCCTTCCGGCACGTCGCCCGCGACGATGCGCTGCGCCAAGCCTTCCGCGATCGCCGTCTTGCCCACGCCCGGATCGCCGATTAGCACGGGATTGTTCTTGCGCCGCCGACTCAAGACCTGCATCACGCGGCGGATTTCCTCGTCGCGTCCCACGACCGGGTCCAGCTTGCCCTGCGCCGCCACGGCCGTCAGGTCGCGCGAATACTTCTCCAGCGCCTGAAAACTCGACTCCGCATCCTCCGAAGTCACGCGATTGCTGCCCCGCAGCGGCTTCAGGTTGGCGAGAATTTTCTCGCGATTCAGGCCGCGCTCCGCCAACGCGCGTCCGGCCGCGCCTTTGCGATCCTGCAGGAACGCGAGGAACAGATGCTCGGTCGAAACGAAATCGTCCTTGAATTTGCCGCGCTCGTCCTCGGCGGCTTCAAAGAACGCCTGCAGCCGCTCGCCGCCCACCAGCCCCTGGCCGCCGCCGCCCGTCACCGCCGGCAGTCGCTGCAATTCCAGCTCCATCTGCGCGCGCAGCGGCTCCAGGGGAATTTCCATCCGCGCCAGCAGCGGCTTGATGATGCCCTCCACGTTGCCGGTCAGCGCCCACAGGACGTGTTCCGGCTCCAGCACCTGATGATTGCGCCGAATCGCCTCTTCACTCGCCAGTTTCAACGCCATCTGGGCGTTGTTTGTCAGTTTGTTGGGTTGCATCGTCCACCTGGCCGCGGCGGAAACCATGGCATGTGCGGCGACAGGGAATTCTGCCGCGACGTTGTCCTGCTTTGCGTACGGCGAAATGACTCTGCCGCGCGCGAAAGTCGAATTCAGGGAAGGATGCGGGCCGGTAATGTCAAGATCGCGGCAAGACGGGCGGTCAGCGCGCAATCGCTTTGTAGTATTTCTGCAGCCGCTCGGACCACGTCGGCGGCGCCTTCTGCTGCATCGCCCGCAGGACGTCCTGACGATACGCCTCGCCGCCTTCGCCGCGCTCGTCGCTTTGCAGCTTCACCGGCGCTTCGGGTGAATTCATGCCCACGGCGTCGCTCGGCTTCTGCCCTGGCTTGCCGCCCGACTGCGCCTCATCCAGCATCGACGCCGCGCGCCGCAGCGCGTCCAGCGCCTCGCTCGACTGGCGCAGCGCGCGCGACGCATCCGACTGCCCCAGCGACTCGCCCGCCTGCCGCATCGTCTCCTCCGCGTGCTCCAGGCGATCGCCGACCTGCCGCTGCAGCGCCGGGTGCGTCTGGGCGTTCTCATCGAGCTTCTTCTTGAGCTTTTCCAGCGACCGCCGCAGCTGCTCCTGTTCCTGCGCTTGCGTCTCCAGCCTCTGGTGCGCGCCCGGCTTCAGCATCGCTTGCGGGGAAGGCAGCGCCTCCCGCAGCCGCGCGGACGCCTTCTGCGCGCGCTCCTGCGCCGCCGCCAGCCGGCCATCGTCGGTCTTGCGGTTCTTCTCCGGCACGTCCGGGTCCTCGGCCAGCTCGCGCCGCGCCGTGCCCAACTCGTCCTCGGCCTCCATCAGCGCCTGCAGCGCCGCATCGATCTGCCCGCGCTCCAGACCGCCCGCCGCCGTCTGCAACGCTTGCCGCGCTTCCGCCACGCTGCGACTGCCGCGCGATTCCGCCGTCGACATCCGCTGCGGCTGGATCTGGTCGCGCGCCTCTTCCAGCAGGTCAATCACTTGCGGCATCAGCGTCGCGCGCACGCCGCGCAGGTGCTCCGCCGTCGCGCGATCCTGCTCTTCCGCCTGCGGCCGGATATCGTCGCGCAGCCGCTCCTCGCCTTCCTGGGCGCGGGAAATACCGCGCCGCACGTCGCCCACCAGCTTCTGCATCTCGCGCTCTTCGGTCGATCGCTCACCCTTCACGTCGTCGGACATGTCCTGCATCGTTTCAGCCATCTGCTGCTGCATCTGGCGCATCCGGTCCAGCGCCTCGCGCGACTTGCCCTCCCGCAGCAGCTTGCGGATGTCCTGCAGCGCGCTGCGGTGCTCACCCAGATCGCGCTGCAGCCCGGTCGGCTCCGCGCCCGCGTTCAGGTGCTCCTGCGGGACCACGTGCATCTGCGCCTGGGCGGCCTCCGCCATCCGCTGGAGCTCCTGCTCGACCTGATCCAGCAGCCTCTCGGCCTCCGCTTGACTCGCGGCGCCTTGCGCGTCGGCCAGCTTCTCCAGCGCCTGCACCAACTGCTTTTCCGTCTCCGCGAGGTTGGCGCCATCGCGGCTCAGCGCGTTCTGGTGCTCGATGACGGCCGCCGCACCCAGCGCGTGGACCGCCTGTTCCTCCGCGGCAATCACCAGCGCGTGCTGCCGTTGGAGCCCGGCCATCGCCTGAATCGCGGGGTAGCCCGTGGCATCGCCGTCCACGTGCTCCACGGACCGCGCCTCGTCGCCCAGCGTCTCGCGGAGATGTTGCTCGATCTCCAACAGGTCCGCCGACGTCCGCCCGCGCCCGACAACGTCGTCCGTCCATTCGCGCCGCAGCGCCTCCAGCGCGTCCAGGCCGCGCTGTTCTTCCACGGCGAGCTCCGCGCGGCTCTTGAGCGCCACGGGCAGGGCAAGCTGGCTGAGCGCAGGGTCCTTCTCCAGGCGATCGGCCAGCCGGACCGTCCACAGCGTCGTCAGCCGCGCCAGCTCTTCCAGATTGCGCGCGTGCTGGCGCTCTGACGAGAACATCCGGATGCGCACTTTTTGCGAAACGCCGCGCCGCTCGCCATCCAGCGGATCGTCGTCCGCCGCTTCCAGTTGCACGACTGCGACTTCACCGGGCCGCAGCTGCAGTTGGTCCACGACGATCTGCTCGTGGATCTCCGCCGTCAGCGCGCCTGGCGACACCGCGATCGGCCGCCGCTCATCGCCCGCGGCTGGCCGCGCCACCACGAGGTGAACGACCGCGAGGCCGATGTCGTCCGCCGCTTCCCCCTCAATCGCCACAGTCTGTCCGGCTTTCACCTCGATCTCACCCGCCGGACTCTTGATTTGCACCGTCGGCATCTGGTCAGCGCGCGTCTTCAGCGTGCGATAGCCCGCCTCGCGCACCGGCAGGCCGTCCGGATCGAGGCCGCGGTACCGGTAGCGCAGCGACTCCAGCACAGTATGGCCCCACACGAGGTTGCCGTCCTTGCGCCACGTCGTCGGCAGGGTCTCCAGCCGCGTGCCGCCGCCCACCTGCGTCTCCACCTCGACCGACTTCACGGTGAAGCCCGGGACCGGCATCGCCGCGACCGCCACGTGGCTGCCGCGCAACACTTCGACCTCGCTGCCTTCTTCGTCGCGCGGCTCCACCACGGCGCGCGCGTAGGCCGGCGGCTCCACGTGCGCCTGCGGATCCGCGACGAGCGTGCCCACTTCCCGCACTTTCTCGATCTGCGTCGGCTGCCACAAGTGCCGCCAGAGCGCCGGCGTCGCAACGACCGCCCAGACCCAGCCGATCAACGTCAATCCGAGGAGCAGCGCCCACTGCGCGACGCGGCGGCGCAGGTGTTGACGCGCGGTATCGAGGACCGGCAGCAGCCCGGCGGCCTGCGCGATCGCGCGAATCACCAACAGCGGTGAGCCCAGCGGCTGGACATGAGCCGCCTGCGCGCTTCCCGCGATCTCCACGCCCGTCCGCAGCTGCTCCGCGCGGTCCGTGCGGCCGTCCACGAGCGCAGTTTGGTCCGCCGACCAGCGCGCCAGATCCCGGGACCGCCACAGCCGCCGCCAGGCGTTCCAGGTGGCGAGACTCACCGCGATGAGCCCGGCGAGGCCAAGCAGCGGGGGCCCCATCCGCCCGGTCAGCCCGGAGCCGATCACCAGCGCCGCGACAAGCGCGCTCAGCGCGAAACAACCCACCAGCGCCAGCAGCACCGCTTCCAGGACGATCCACGTCCGCCACTGCCGCCGCCGCTGGGTGACTTCATGCAGGAGCGCCGCGCCCGGTTGCATGCTCGCGCCGCCGTGTGGGGACACGGGCAGAGGGCGACGCAAACGCGGCAGGGACAGCGCCATCTTGGGCTCCGGGGCCAAGGACGGCACCAGCAGGCGTCACGATGCGGGCGGGGCCGACGGTTGTCAACGATTGCGCGGTGAATCGGCCCTCCGCGCGCGTCTGCGCCGCCATTGCCGTGGCTGGTTTTGCGCGATCCGCCGGGGCGGGATCCTTGACCGTTTTGCGGCGCTCATGGTACTTAGCGCGCCACGCAAACGCTGCGGCAATGCCGTGTTCTGCGTAACCGAAAGAAACTACAGGGTGTTTTCGCGAAACTCATGTCTCAGCCCGTCGCCCAACCCTCGCTGGATTCGTCGCCCTCGCACGCTGTGCCGGCGGCCAACGCCTTTGTCGCGTCGGTCGAGCGGATGCACATTGTGCTGGCGGTGCTGGCGATTGGCGTCGCGGTCGCCCTGACGCACGGCGCGGCGCTGGGTACGCGCGGTCACTGGACCGCCGTGGTCGCGGGCATCCTGCTGGGTGGCGGCAACTTCCGCGTGCTGGCGTTCCTGACGACGCGCATGCTGCTGAGCGTGGAGCCTGCCACGCGCAATTCCGCGGTGCTGATGTTGGTCATGAAGCTCGGCGTGCTGGCGATGGTGATGCTCGGCGTGTTTCGCTGGGTCAAGCCGGACGGCGTCACGCTGATTGTGGCGATGTCACTCGCGCCGCTGTGCCTGGTTATCGAAGCGATGCGCCGCGGTGGACGCCTGCCGTCCGTCGCCCATGGGAGTTTGTCGTGAAGAAACTGCTGACTTCCCTGGCCGCGCTCGCGTGGATTGCGACCGCCGCTCCCGTTCTTGCTGAAGAAGCTGCCCATGAAGGCGCTGCCGGCAAGCACCACGAAGAGCCGGGCGAGCCGCCGTATGGCGCGGGCAACGCGGAGCTGTTCACGTGGCTGACGCCGATCCTGCCCGCCGTGCAGCAGGACGCGATTCGCCAGAAGATCCAAGCGGTCTCGGCCAAGACGTACATCGACAAGAAGCCGTTCGCGGAAGAAGGCCAGCTGACGCCGGTCTTCATGGCGACGATCGCGTTTGTGCTCGTGCTGATCGGCGCGTTCCTGACGCGGCGCCAGCTGCAGGCTTCGGAAGACGCCGGTGTGCTGCCCGCGCGCAAGTTCGGCGTGTTCTTCTTCTATGAAGCCATCATCGGCGCGGTGTGGAACCTGATGAAAGGCATGATGGGCGCGCAGGAAGCCCGTCGCCATTTCCCGATCGTCGGCACGCTGGCGTTCTACATCTTCACGATGAACGTGCTGGCGCTGATCCCCGGCGGCGCGCCCGCGACGGCCAACTTGAACGCCAACATCGTCATGGGCTTGACGGTGTTCCTGGCGACGCACATCTCCGGCATTCGCGTGCAGGGCGTCGTCGGCTATGCCAAGCACTTCATGGGTCCGATGCTGGCGCTCGCGCCGCTGATGATCGTCGTGGAGCTCATTTCGCACATGGTGCGGCCGCTCTCGCTGTCGCTGCGTCTTCTCGGCAACATGACGGGTGACCACAAGGTGCTGGAAATCTTCCTCGGTTTCCACGTCCCGTTCCTGCCCCTTCCGCTGATGTTCCTGGGTCTGATGGTGGTGTGCATCCAGACCATGGTTTTCGTGCTGCTGTCGACGGTTTACCTGTCGCTGGCGGTGGAGAAACACGACCATGGTCACGACGCGCACGGTCACGAGGCGCATGGACATTGACACGGACTTCCCGGGCGTCCGCGTCCGGTGGGTGTGAGATTTTCCCGGTTCGAAAGATTTTTCAGTGGCCCTTTGGTGTGAGACTTTGTTGCAACGGCTGCGGCCGTAACCTTGGAGGAGAGTTATGAATCTGAAGCGTATGTTGGCGGCCGCCATCACTTTTGCCTCGACCATGATGCTGTTTGTTTCTTCGGCTTTCGCTGAAGGCGGCGCGCCGGACAATGCGGACTCGTGGAAGGGCCAGCTGGCTCTCGCCATCGGTCTGGGCCTGGGTCTCGCTGCCGTTGGCGGCGCGATGGGTCAGGGCAAGGCTGCCTCGGCGGCGCTGGAAGGCATTGGCCGCAACCCGGCCGCGGCCGACAAGCTGTTCACGCCGATGCTGCTCTCGCTGGCGATTATCGAATCGCTGGTCATCTACTCGCTCGTCATCTCGTTCATGCTGCTCGGCAAGTTCTAAGCCAGCGGTACGTTCCAGGTTGACGGCGGCGGGCCTCAAACCGCCGGATGTTGCGCAGTGCAGGCCGTGTCGATCGTCCCCGGGCGATCGGCGCGGCCTTGGCTGTTTTTGCGGTTTGCACGGCCGATGGACGCGCTTATCTTGGCGTCGCGGGGGAATTGATCGGCATCAAAGTTGCCGCGTCTCCGATCCTCTGCCAGAGTAGCCGATCCCAAAGCACGCCTGTACCGGCGCGACGTGATGACCATGGCCGAGCAAGTTCAACCGCAGCAAGTCTTCGTTATCGCCGACGACCCGATCGAAGCGGGCATGTTGGCGTTGGATTTGGTGCACGCCGGGCTGGCCGCACAGGCGGTCCGCGATGGCGCGACACTGGCGACGCAGTTGCGCGAAGCCGGGAAGGGCCGGATGCCGGCGCTCGTGTCGGCTTTTCGCGACCTGTCGCAGACGTTTGAGCTGTTTGGCCAACTGCAGGAGCAGGACGTCGCCGCGCGCTACATCGCCGTGGTGTTGCGCAGCCAGCGGGACGCCGCTGAACGGCAGGCCCACGAGCATGACTGGGCGGGCGTGGCAGTGCGGCCGGTCAACGCAGAAGAACTGGTGGCGCTGGCCGGCGCGAGCGAGAGTTCGGGGCGTGCGCCGTCGGGTGCGACTTCCCGCGACGGCGATCTGACGAACCTGCGGCTGCTGGATGTGCTCGCCGGCTTGGTGGACCGCATTCCGCGCTCAGGCGGCGGCAAGAACGTGGTGCTTGAACTGACCTCGCACGGGCGCACCGGCAAGGTGGCGATCGTCGACGGCGAGCTCATCCATGCGGAATGCGATGGCGAGACCGGCCGGCACGTGCTGGAGAGGCTGGCGTGCTGGCGCACCGGCGCTTGGCACGTCGAGCCGCAGACGTGGGCGGGACCGCCGACGCTGACGGGGTCCTCGATCGGCCTGCTGGCCGTGGCGCAAGAGTACAATCGCCGCGTCGATGAGGCGCGCCATAACCTGCCGTACACAGACTGCAAGTGTACGGTGCGCTGGGAGCGCGTCAGGCCGTTGCCGGTTGTCGCGGAAGCGATGTTCCGGCGGATCGCCGCGGGCATCGTGCTCGCCGACGCAATTCCGGGTGAAGGCGATGACGAGTTGGAGGCCTACGCCGCGCTCGAGAACCGCATCAAGCGCGGCGCGGTCGTGCCGCAGATCGAGACCACGACTGCCGCCGCTTCCAGCGACACGCCCAACGCTGCCGCGGCCCTGACGCCACGCGCCATTCGTGCGGAGTCGTTGGCGTCGTCCGTTCGCACCGGGGTGCTCCTGCCCGACGCGTCGGTCCAGCTTCCTGCGCGCCCGCACCCGGCGACGCACCTGTACCGCGTTGAAGATCCGGCGCCGGGCAATCCCCGCCAATCGGACAGTCCGCCCGCGCTGCCGATGGGTGGAAGCCCGCCTGCGCTGCCGACCCGGCCCGCGTCCGGCATCAACCCAAGCGCGGCGGCGCGGATGCCGTCCGGCGTGATGCGCACCAACAGCGTCTCGGCACTGGACACGTCGCGCTACAACTCGGTGGAGAACGCCGCGCGCCGCGGTGCCGTTACCGGCTGGTTTGGCGTGGCAATGGCGGAATCCGACGAATCCGCCGCGGAAGTCGACGCGCCGTTGCGCTCCGCCGGCCGTCGCGACTCCCAGCAACTGGCGGCGTTTCGCGCAACGCCGCGGCCCGGGGCGGATGGCGACGTGCCGCGCCTGTCGGCCCGGCCGTATGCGTGGTCGCCCGCGAACGATGCGGAAGCGCGCGCGGGTGAAGCCGAAGAGGAGCGCCGCGCCGAGGAAAAGCCCAAGCCCGTTGCGCCGGCCCTGCGTTGGCCGTGGGCTGTGGCCGGTGTGGCGGCGCTCGTTGCCATGGTCTTTGCGTTTGCCTGGCCGCAGCGTCCCAAGCCCAACGGCAGGCACGGCAACGGCCAGGACTATCGCCGTGCGGTCAACCTGATCGAGGCGGGCCAGTACGACGACGCGATCAAGCGCCTTCAGGCGGTCATTCAGGCCAAGAACTTCGAGCCGGAAGCGCTGTTGACGCTCGGCGTGCTGGAAGTCGAGGCGAAACAGTTCAACAGCGCCCGCACGCACCTGCGCGCCTATCTGGCCAACCCGGACGCGCGCCACGCGGACCGGGCCCAGAAGCTCTACGATCTGGTTTTTGCCGCCACGCCGCCGCTGCCGACTGCGGCAAGTCCGCAGGTTGCCACGCCGACCGGCGGGTAAGCCATCGTGAAAGCACCGATTCTTGGAATTGAAACTTCATGCGATGAGACGGCGATCGGCATCGTCGCCGACGGTGTTGTTCTCGCCAATCGCGTCGCCAGTCAGATTCCGCTGCATGCCCGCTTTGGCGGCGTCGTGCCGGAAGTGGCCGCGCGCAATCACCTCCTGTCGATCCTGCCGGGGATTGAAGCCGCGCTGGCCGATGCGCACCTGACGCCGCGCGATCTGGGCGGCATCGCTGTGACGCATCAGCCAGGTCTCGTCGGCGCGCTGTTGGTCGGCGTGCAGACGGCGCGAACGCTCGCGCTGTGCTGGAACTTGCCGCTGATCGGCGTGGACCACATCCAAGCGCACGTCTGGGCCGCGACGCTGCGGCACCTCGGCGAGGCGAGCGTGCCCTTGCCGTTGCCGTTCCTGGCGCTTGCGGTCTCGGGCGGTCACACGAGCCTGTACCGGGTCGAGGGTCCGGGCCAGATGGCGCTGCTCGGGCGGACGCTGGACGACGCCGCGGGCGAGGCGTACGACAAGTTCGCGCGGCTTTTGGGCGTGGCCTATCCGGGCGGACCGAATGTCGACAAACTGGCGCTCCTGGGCGACGCGACGCGGTTCAAGTTGCCGCGCGGGATGCGCGGGCGCGACGACGTGGCGATGTCCTTCTCCGGCCTGAAGACCGCGGCGCGGCTGCACATGGAAGCGCTGCAGGCCCAGGGGCCGTTGGACGAGACGACGGTCCGCGACCTCTGCGCCTCGTTCCAGCAGGCCGTCGTGGCACAACTCGTGCACGTGACGCAGAAGGCCGCGCTGGAGCACGGTCTGCATGACGTAGTGCTGGCGGGCGGCGTGGCGGCCAATCAAGGCTTGCGCGCGGGGCTCGCGCAGATGTGTGCCGCGCGCGGGCTGCGGTTTCGCCCAGTGCCGCTGGCGTGGTGCGGGGACAATGGCGCGATGGTCGCAGGACTCGGTGAGGTGCTCCTGGCGGCTGGCCAGGCCGACGATCCTCATGAACTCGACGCAGTGCCGACTGGCCTCGTCAAACGGCGGGCAGGATGATTCACGCAAAGAAATCCCTGGGGCAGAACTTCCTGCATGATCAGGGCGTCCTGAACCGCATCGCGGACCTCTCGGCGCCGGAGGCGGGCTCGGGGCTCATCGAGATTGGGCCGGGCACCGGCAATCTCACGGCGCATCTGCTCGAACGCCTGCCCGCGGACTGGCCACTGGACGCGATTGAGCGCGATCGGCGGATGATTCCGCTCCTGGCTGAACGCTTTGGCGACCGCGTGCGCGTCACGGAAGCAGACGCTGCGGATGTCGACTGGCCGGCGCTGCTCGAGCCGCTTGGGCCGCATCCCGTCGTTGTCGGCAACCTGCCGTACTACGCCGCGCTCCCGATCCTGTTCGCGGTGCTGGAGGCCAAGCCGGCGCGGATGGTGTTCATGGTGCAAAAGGAAGTGGCGGAGCGCCTCGTCGCCAAGCCGTCCACGCCCGCGCAGGGACAGATTTCCGTGAAGATTCAGATGGCGGCGGACATCCGCATGGCGTTCAAGGTCGGCAGTGGCGCGTTCACGCCGGCGCCCAACGTCGATAGCGCGATTATCGTGCTGCAGCCGCTGGCGACGCCGCGCTATCCAATCTGCGACGCCAAGCGCTTTTCCGCGCTGGTGACGGCGGGTTTTTCCCTGCGCCGCAAGACGCTTGTCAACGCGCTGGGCAACGCGCTCCGCATCCCGGGCGACACCGTGCGCGCGGCGCTGACGGCGATGGCCGTGGACGAGCGGATCCGCGCTGAAGCGTTGACGTTGCCACAGTGGGCGGCCTTGTCGCTGCACCTCGCCGGCGAGTTTTCCGTGGGCTGACGAACGGCTTGACGGCGAGCCGGTCGCAGCGGAGGATGGAGGATGGCGGGTGCCGTCGTTCTGGCCGCACGCGCCGTGCGGGCTTGCCTAATTGCCGCACTGCAACGCGAGCGCGTTTCCCGGCGCGCGGAGATGGAGAGACATGGCAATCGAGGACGATCGCAACATTCGCCGCCCCCAGTCGACCTTCCTGCCCGCGCCGACCAAGTCGATGGGCGACATGTTGCTGCGGGAACGTCTGGTCTCCGTCGAGCAATTGAAGAACGCCGCCGCGGAGGCGCAGCGCACGGGCAAGCACCTGGGCGCGACGCTCAATGCGCTCGGCTACGTCGATTCCGCGCACCTGGTGGATTTCCTGTCCCGCCAGTATCAGGTGCCGTCCATCGATCTGACGACGGTGGAAGTCAGTGAAGAAGTCCTGCGCTTGGTGCCCAAGGAAGTGGCTGAACGTCACGCCTTGGCGCCAATCGCGCTGCACGGTTCGACGCTGGTGGTCGCCATCACGGATCCGGGCAACTTCAACGCAATCGACGACCTGAAGTTCCTGACTGGCCTCAACATTGAAGTTGTGGTCGCGCCTGCGGACGAGATCACCAAGGCGCGCATCCGGTTCTACGCGACGATCGAGCGCAGTTCGCTGGAAGAGGTCATCTCCAGCGAATTGGCCGGCATGGAAGACGACATCCAGATTGCCGCTGACGGCGCGGAAGTCGTTGACGTCAATTCCCTGGAACGTTCGTCAGAAGAGGCGCCGGTCGTGCGCCTCGTGAACCTCGTGCTCGTCGACGCGATCCGCCGCGGTGCGTCCGACATTCACATTGAGTGCTACGAGAAGGCGTTCCGCGTGCGCTACCGCATCGACGGCGTGCTGCACGAGATGATGCGCCCGCCGATGAAGCTGCGCAGCGCGATTATTTCCCGCGTGAAAATCATGAGCTCGCTCGACATCGCCGAGCGCCGTCTGCCGCAGGACGGTCGCATCAAGCTGAAGCTGCCGGGCGGCAAAGAATGCGATTTCCGCGTGTCCGTGCTGCCGTGCTTGTTTGGCGAGAAGATCGTCATGCGACTGCTCGACAAGGGCAACCTGCAGACGGACATGACCAAGCTGGGCTTTGACGAAGGCGAGTTGAAGAAGTTCAAGCACGCGATTCACCAGCCGTACGGCATGGTGCTCGTGACGGGTCCGACGGGTTCCGGCAAGACGACGACGCTGTACTCCGCGCTGACCGAGCTGAACAAGGTGACGGAAAACGTCAGCACCGCGGAAGATCCGGTCGAGTTCAACCTGGAAGGCATCAACCAGTGCCAGATGAACGAGGCGATCGGCCTGAACTTCGCGGCCGTACTGCGCTCCTTCCTGCGGCAGGATCCGGACGTGCTGATGGTCGGCGAGATTCGCGACTTTGAAACGGCGGAAATCGGCATCAAAGCGGCGCTCACGGGCCACATGGTGCTCTCGACGCTGCACACCAATGACGCGCCGTCGACGATCAACCGTCTGCTGAACATGGGCGTGGAA
>CAINLT010000362.1 GCA_903850505.1 uncultured Myxococcales bacterium
GCAAAACCTCAAGGCTCCTTTACCACGACCACCTGCCCGCCGACCACTGGCCCCAGCTCCGTGACCAGCCCCGACGGCCACCAGACCCGCACCTGGTCGACGGTCGCCACGGTCCCGAGCCCAAAAGTCAGGACGCCGTCATCGTGCGCGCCAAAACCGCCGGCGATCTGCTGGCGCCGCTCCTGCACGGCGCCGTCCTTCCACACCTGGACCACCGCGCCCGCGATCGACGCTGCCGACTTCCCATTCAGCCGCACGCGCAGCCAATGCTGGCCCTTGCTGTCGTTGCGCCAAATCGTTAGACGCCCCGGCGGTGACTGCACCAGCAAATCGAGGTCGCCGTCACCGTCGAGATCGCCCGTCGCCAGCGCCAACTCCGTGAACGACGCGTAGGCATCGCCCGGCCACAGCAGCACCTGCTTCTGGAACGCACCGCCAGAGTTGTGGCCAATCGCGTGGTACCCGATGGAAATGTCCGACGGAATGGCCTGCCCCACGCCAACGAGCTTGCCCTTGGCAGCGACGTAGGATTGGACGTTGACGACGTCGAGCCAGCCGTCCGCGTCGAAGTCGGCGAAAGCGTAGGCCCACGGCACCGCGTTCTCAGTCAGCCACGCCATGCCGCTGCCCTCGCTGACGTCTGAGAAGCCGTCGCTCTGACCGGCATACAGGATCGACGGCCCCCACGAACTCAGCAACAGGTCGTCGCGGTGGTCCCCGTCCACGTCGCCAAGCGCCGATCCCATGGCGTGGGCATAGGGCCGCATCCCAAGATCGGCGGCGTGCGCGGCAAAATGGCCGTTTCCGAGGTTGCGATACCAGCCGTGCGGTCCGAAATCGTCGCCCCAGAACACGTCCAGCCAGCCGTCGCGGTCGATGTCAAACGCCGTGAGCGTCTGCGTGCTGCCCGTCGCGGTGATTCCGCTGGCGGCCGTGACGTCGGTGAAGCTGATGCCGGTGTTGTGCAGCAAATACTTGGCCGACGGGGCGAGTTGGTTGTCGCAACACGTGTAGACCTGCTCGGTGCCAGCGAGCTGCGGCGCGCAATTGGGCAGCGTGGCCGCGCAGCACATGAGGTAGCTTTGGTCCGCGAGGAAACACGCGCCGTCATTCGCACTCTTCGGCTGCAGCTGTTTGGCGGCGAGCAGCACATCCAGCCGGCCATCGCGATCGGCGTCAAGCAGGGTTAGCGCGCGAAACGACGTCGCGGTCACGCTCGACGGCAGCCACGTCGCGGTCACATCGACAAAGCTTCCACCCTGGTTCACCAGCATCCGCACGCCGTTGTCCGTCACGAGGACCAAATCCGCAGCGTTGTCGCCGGAAAAATCGCCAGCCGCGCAGTCAATCACCTTGCCCAGTGCGACCAGCGGCTGCTGCTTCGTCGTGTACTGCCCCGGTCCGGTCGCCACCGCGAGACGCAGCTCCGGTGGCGCGATAGGGCTCGTCGGCTCGGCGACCGTCAGGATGTCCGCGACGCCATCGCCCGTCAGATCCTGAAGCAGCACGCACGAGTCGATGAGGCCGGCGTCGGCAAAACCAAGGCTTGTCGTCACGTCCGTCCAGCTTAGCGCCGTTGCCGACGGGTCAGACGGCCAGCCTGCTGCGGCGCAGGCAACACCAGGCGGGCGCGCGGCGGGATTGGCCGGTGAGATCACGGCCGCAGTCGCCCACGCAGGCGGCGGATCGGGCGGGCATCCCGTCAGCGCGGCATCCGACGCCGCATCGACGCTGTCTGGACCCGCGTCAACAACATCGGGTGCCGCATCGACAATCTCGACGGCCATGGCGGCATCCGGCGCCGCAGCGTCGGCATCCGGCGCGTCGACGGCGACGTCCAGCGCGATCGGCGCGTCGCGTGCATCTCCAACATCAGCGGCGGCATCAACCGGATCCGTCGGCGTTGAGGGTGTGGCAGAACAGCCCGCAAGCGCTGCCGCAGCCGTCCAGATCGCGATAGCGGCGAGCCGAGAACCGGCGCGTGGCGAGGGCAAGACTGCCCAATCAAGCGTGTGCAATCGCTGGCTACCGCACGCAACGGATGCTGATGTTGCCCGTCACGCCGGTGTAACCGCTGCCGCCGGAGGCGAAATTGATGCCCCAGGCAATCGTCGGGCCGTTGCCCGGGCCGCCCGTCAACGCGTCGGCGCGCGGCGTGGCTGACCAGAACCAGTTGGACGGCTCATTGGCGAAAACCGCGTCCATCGCCGGCTGCGCGCGCTGGTGATCGACGATCGATTCCAGCTGCGTCAGCGTCGGCAGCTTCCAGCCGCCGCCTTCCAGCGTCAGACCGGCGCAATACGCCGCGGCATCGGACAGCGTCGCAATCGTCGTCGGCGCGACGCGCTGCCACGTCAGCTTGGTCATCGCGTCAGAGACCGTTCCCGTGGTCGCGGAGAAGCGCTGCGCCGGTTGCGCGGCGGGCTGCTCAGCCTGCGGCAAGGCGCCGCGAATGCACCGCGCGCGGTAGCCAAACAGCATCTTGTTGTCCTGGCAGAATCCGCCGTAATCAAGCGCCAGCGCCCAGCTGTGGTCCGGCTGGCCGATTTGTGGCACCGCGGTCCAGTACTCGCTCGGGTTCGTCGCCGCGAACGCTGCGGGTACCGACGGCTTGGCCGCGGTCAGGTCGCGGATCGAGTTCAATTCGGCAACGGTCGGCAGGCGCCAGTCGCTTTGGCCGCCGAGATCGAGGTCCTGGCAATACCCGTTGGCCGCGCTCCAGCTCTTGGCCATGTAGGAGTCGCCCTGCTGCCACGTCAGGCCGATCTGCACGTCCGTGACGGTTCCGTCGCCGTTGTCCTTGTACAAGCTCCCGGGCGCGTCGGGGCGGATGCCCCAAACGGGCGTGTCGGCCGCGCAGACGGTCGCCGCGTCGACGGCAATCGCCAAGTAGCCGCGCGGGCACATGCAACCGGTCGCGGCGGGGCACGCCGGGTTCATTTCGCAGGCGCTGAACGCATCGCCGACGAAACCGCTGGAGCACGCGCAACCGCTGCCCTCAACGCACTCCGCGTTCTTGGCGCACGTCACGGCGGCAAACGTGCACGCGCCGTTCGTGCAGGTGTCCGTCGTGCAGAGTTTGCCGTCGTTGCAGTCCGCATCCGACTTGCACGCGGGCTGCGCCGGAACATCGGCAGCGGCGGGCACGTCGGGTGTAGCGGGCACATCGGGCGTCTCGGCGACATCCGGCGCATCGGGCGTTGCCGGCACATCAGGCGTTGCCGGCACATCGGGCGCGATCGCGACGTCTGCCACTGGGACGTCCAAGCCCGGCGCCGCGTCGACCGCGGCAGCATCTGTACCCGCGATGTCAGCGGTGACCGTTGCTGCATCTGCGGCGTCTTCCGTTGCCGTGGCACCCGTCGCGCCGCTCGTGCCGTTGCAGCCCAGCGCCAGAAGCGCGAGACCGACCGATGCCAGTTGCACCGGCTGAAGCCGCTTGACGCGTGAAAGAGTCCGCTCGAAACGGGACTGGGTCTGCATGCGATTGCCTCAGCGATTCTTTGGACCGATCCCGGCACGGTGATGCGTTTGCAATACCGAAGTCCGATCTCGTAATCAGCTCAGGACTATACGGCCCGACCCACCGCGGGTCAAGGCAGAAGTGGAGCAAGATTGCGGAACTGCGTGCGCCCGCCAGCGCGCCGACTGCAGTCCGCCGTTGACCCGTGCCGCGGCCGCGTGTAGCGTCAAAGCAGCGCCACTCCCCTCGTGGCCATTGAGCCGTCCATGTCGTTCTTCCGCACCCTGCCCGTCGCTGCGATTGTGATTTCCGCCCTGCCGACTGCGCCGCTCTACGCCCAAGCCGCCAAGACGCCGATGCAGCAAGCTTCCCCAATCATCGACACGCTGGCCGCGCGCCTGAGCAAGCTCGTACGCGACGTGGAGGCGGCAGGCGCCGACATGCCGAAGATCCGTGGGTTGACCGAGAAGCACCGACAGGACAACGAGCGTCTGGAAGGGCAACTCGCGGCGCTGAAGGCGCAAATGACGCCGGCGGAGGCGGGCGAACTGGAAGTCTACACGCAGTTGAAGACCGGCAAGACGCCGGAGAAGCTGAAGCTGGCCGTCGAGAAGGCGACCAAGGAAGCCGCCGAACTCGCCGCGAAAGTAGGGCCAGCGACCGTCGCCAAGTACCGCGA
>CAINLT010000363.1 GCA_903850505.1 uncultured Myxococcales bacterium
CCACATCGCGAACCACGCGATCGTGCGAGCGAACTTTCGCGTCTACGGCGATGACGGCAGCGTCGTAACGTGCACTGCGAACCGACCAGCGAGGTGGGAAACACTGCTTGGCCACGCGCCTACGGGCATGAAGCGCACGGCTGGTGCGCGGGGAGCCGTTCCGACGTCGCTGGCGGCTGAGAGCTTGGGCATCAGCGGCGACATGCTGCGGTGGTACGTGGCACGCGGCGTCGTGACGTTCACGGGCCCCATGAGCGGCAACAAGCGCTTGTGGAAGCAACAGGACATCGACGTGGCCCATCAGGACCTGACTGCGCACCGGAATCGACAGGCCCGCAGGTACTCGAAGGAAAACGACTTGCCGCGACTCGCATAGAACCAAGCGGTCACGAGCCCGGACGCAGATCGCTGGGATCCGCGCCGAAGCTGTAGTAGAAGACGGCAGCATGAAGATTCTCGCGCTCATCAGCGAAGTCGAAGTCATCGCAGTTGGAACAGCCATCCGCGAGCTCGCGCGCTTGAAACGCGTGCACGGCCCCGGTCGGTGGCGCAAGTGCAAGGCCATCGGGCGCGTCGTTTTGGCCGATGGCGCGACCGTCGTGGCTGAGATACACTGGTCCGAGGCGCACGGCATCGGCGCCCGCGAGCACAAAATCAAACGCCTGTTGGACGACGCACCATGAAAGACGCAGCAGAGAAACCCATGTTTGTCGTGTGCTTGTCCAATCGCGGTCATGCCGTGTCGCTCGTGACGAGGCGGCTGTATCGCCGGCTGGAAGATCCGGTTGCTGCCAGCCACGCGATGGTGCGGGTCGTGGATGAGTCAGGCGAGGACTACTTGTTCCCTGCGAAGCTTTTTGCCGAGATCGCGCTGCCGAAGCCGCTGGCTTCGCGGTTGGCGCGCGCGGCGTAATAGCGAACTGCTGGCTTGCTTGAACGAGCCGTGTAGCCGCCATCCGCGTAGTTCTCCGATCCTGTTCATCCGTGGCGAAGGCGCTAGGTCGACCTTGGCGGTGCAAATGCGGCCTGCATCCGCGTCGCGACACTTCACAGGCAACGCCCTATCGCGTATACAGCTTCGGGCAGTCGAGGTGCCAAAACGTGAAAGCTCAAAAGCCAGCGCACAGCAATCGATCGGCACGACGGCTCCTGCGCTGGATGCTACTCGCTTTTCTGAGCTGGCCGGCGACGGCGTTCTGCCAAGTGAACACCAAGACCGCAGTCGCGATGATGCAGCAGGCCGCCAAGGCCTACGAAGCGGGCGACTTCGCCAAAGCGGCAGACTTCTACGGCAAAGCGTGGCGGCTGGACCCACTACCGACCTACCTCTGGTCACTTGCGCGTGCTGAGCACCTGGCTGGGCTATTTGGGCCTGCATCGGAACATTATCGCGATTTCATGGACTTGCCGGACGCGGACGCCGCCCGAAAGACAAAGGCCAAGGGCTACTTGGTCGAGGCCGAGGCGGAGCTGGCCAAGTCTCAGATCCGCGAGGCGGAAGTGGCGTCGCACGCGGGAAAACCGGCAGTAGCGGCCGAACTGTACCTCAGTGCATGGAAAGTGCTGCCGAATCGGGGCGACTTGCTCTTCAAGGCAGCGGCCGCGGAACAACTGGCTGAGCAGTTGCCGTCGGCACTGCGCCACTTTGAACAGTACCTCGCCCAGGCGCCCACCAATGCGCCCGATCGCGCCGACGCCCAGGTGCGTCAGGCGTGGCTGAAGCAGAAACTCGGGCCGACGCCCCAGGTCGCCAAACCTCTGACTGTGGTCGAGACGCCGAAGGTCGGCGCGGCCGTGCAAACGCCAGTTGAGAAATCGCCGCCAAACCAGTCGCTGAGCGCTCCTCCGGTTGTCGCGCGGCAAGCAGAACAGGTTCAGACTTGGCCCAGCTGGACTTTGGTCGGAACCGGGGGAGCGTTGCTGGTGGGCGGCCTCGTGGTCCTCATCGGCGGTATGTCCGACGCGGCGGCACTGAACAAGGCCCAGCAAACCTCTGGTTCTGACTGGATTTACGGCTTGACGTACGCGGACGCGCAAGCCCGGGCGTCGAGCGCCAACACCCGCATCGGCGTGGGCGCTGCGCTGGCCGGGACCGGCGTGGTGGCGGCTGGCGTAGGCACGTGGCTATTGCTGCGCGGCGACGGTCCCAAATCAGCGTTCCTGCCGACCACGAACGGCGCGCAATGGGTGGTGCAATTTTGAGAACTGCCCATTGGGTCAACCGGTGTTTCCTGTGCGTGGCCCTTGCGGTCGCTGGCTGCGCCCAAGTGGCGCCGGCCGACCGCTTCGCGTCCGAGCACACGAACGATGATGCGGATGTTGTCCTTGCCGACAGCGACGTGGTCGAGTCGGACGCCGACACGGCGGTCTTGGACGAGTTGGGCGTCGGGTCCGATGGGCAAGACACACTTCTGGACCAACAAGCTGCCGATTCGGACACCTCGGACGCGGTCCATGATACGCCGGACGCTGAGCCGGATGCTCCAGATGCGATCGCCGACCAGCAGGACTCTGGCACCGACGCTCTGGATGCCGACACGGCCGCGATGACTGACGTGACAGCGGACCAGAATGATGCCGACGCTGATGGAGGCCCCGATCCATGCCTGACGCTGAACTGCAATGATAGCAACGTCTGCACGACAGACAGTTGCGCCAGCGGCAACTGCGTCCACCTTGCCAACACCGTCACCTGCTCCGACGGCAGCGTGTGTACGGTTGGCGACGCGTGCGCGGCAAAAGCTTGTGTCCCCGGACCAGCGCTCGCGTGCAACGACGACGTGACCTGTACGACCGACACGTGCGACGCAGCGACTGGCTGTAAGCACACGGCGAACACGGCGCCTTGCGACGATGGCAACCCGTGCACGAGCAGCGACGTCTGCGGCAGCGGCACCTGCAAAGGTTCGGCCGTTCCATGCGACGACGGCCAGTTGTGCACCACGGACAGCTGCGACCCGAGCAGTGGATGCACTCACGCGGCCAACAGCTTGGCCTGCGATGACGGCGATCCGTGCACCGTGGGCGACGGCTGTGCGGCGAAGTCCTGTGTGGGCGGTGCCAGCGCACTCAACTGCGACGACGGCAAGGTCTGCACGGACGACTTCTGCGAACCGGCAACCGGCTGCAAGCACGCCGCAAACACGGCGTCATGCGACGACGATAACCCTTGCACGTTGGCGGATGCGTGCTCGGCGACCGTGTGCGCGGGGACGTGGAACGCGTGCGACGACGGCAATCCATGCACAATGGACTCGTGCAATGGCAGTGGGGTATGCGTGAATTTGCCGCTCAGCGCGACGTGCGATGACGGAACCGCGTGCACCACGCAGGACGTCTGCGCGTTCGGCAAGTGCGGAGGCACCGCGGTCAACTGCGCGGATGCGTTTGCATGCACAACGGATACGTGCGACGCAGTGACCGGCTGTGCGCATGTCGCCGTCGAGAGCGTGTGTGACGACGGCATCGCGTGCACGACCGACGCGTGTAGCCTCAGCGCGGGCTGCAGCCACGTCCCGGTCAACTCCGGGTGCGACGACAGCACGACCTGCACGACGGACACCTGCAACGCCACGACGGGCTGCGTCCACGTTTCTGACGGCACGACTTGCAATGACGGCAACGCTTGCACTAACGATACTTGTACCAGCGGCGCCAGCGCGACGGGCTGCAGCCACAGCAATGTCGCTCTCGGCTCGCTGGCGTGTGGCAGCAATGGGGCTTGCGGCGCTGGAATCTGCCAGTTGCCACCGGCGGGCATGGTGGCAATTCCAGCAGGGACGTTCTGGATGGGCTGCAACAGCGCCAAGGACAGCAACTGCAGCAGCGATGAGAAACCACAGCACAAGGTGACTTTGTCGGCCTACTACATGGACCTGACGGAGACGACGGTGGCGCAGTACAAAGCGTGCGTGGACGCGGGCGTCTGCACGGTACCGAGCACGGGTCCCAACGCCACCTATCCAAGCCAGACGAACAACCCCGTGAATTATGTCACTTGGACGCAGTCGCAGCAGTATTGCAAGTGGCGTGGCGCGGGGTTTTTTGACCTGCCGACAGAAGCGCAGTGGGAGATGGCGGCGCGCGGCAGCTGCGAGGAGAACGGCAGCACGGCAACCGACGCGGGCTGCGCTGCAGCGATGCGGACGTATCCGTGGGGCGAGGCAGCGCCGACTTGCAGCTACGCGGTAATGAACAACGGCAGCATCGGCTGTGGGACGAATGCGACGTGGGCCGTCGGCTCCAAGACCCCCGGCAACAGCCCGTACGGTCTGCAGGACATGGCAGGTAATGTCTGGGAGTGGACCCGCGACTGGTATAGTTCAAGTTACTACGGCAGTTCGCCAGCGACAGATCCGTACAATAACGCTACGGTCGGTGCGCGGGTCGACCGTGGCGGCAGCTTCGACTACAGCGCTGGCGGCCAGCGAACCACCTACCGTGGCAAGGACGCCCCGTCCTCCGCCGGCGTCAACCTTGGCCTGCGCTGCATGCGGGCGTTCGACCTCTGCGCCACCGTCACCTGCCCCGACCTTCCCTGCGCCACGCAAGCCTGCGACCCTGCGACCGGCCAGTGCATCGCTACGAGTAAGCCCGACGCGACGTTCTGCGACGACGGGAATGCGTGCACGACTGGAGATGCCTGTAGCTCTGGAGCGTGCGGCGGGACCGCTAAGAACTGCGACGACAGCACGACCTGCACGACGGACACCTGCAACGCCACGACGGGCTGCGTCCACACGGACAACGGCACGACCTGCAACGACGCCAACGCCTGCACGACCGACACCTGCACCAGCGGCGCGAGCGCGACGGGCTGCAGCCACAACAATGTGACGCTGGGCACCACGTGCGGCGGCAACGGGGCCTGCGATGGCGTCGGCACCTGCGACCTGCCACCCGCGGGCATGGTGCTGATTCCAGCGGGGACGTTCTGGATGGGCTGCAACGCGACCAAGGACACGAACTGCAACAGCGACGAGAATCCGCAGCACAAGGTGACTTTGTCGGCGTACTACATGGACCTGACGGAGACGACGGTGACGCAGTACAAGGCGTGCGTGGACGCCGCGGGCTGCACAGCTCCGAGCATGCAGTCGCCGGCGCAGTACGCGACGTATCCCGGATTTCCGAACAATCCAGTCAACTACGTGAGCTACACGCAAGCACAAGCGTACTGCAAATGGCGTGGGTCGGCGTATGACCTGCCAACCGAGGCGCAGAGGGAGATGGCGGCGAAGGGCAGTTGCGAAAAGAACGGCAGCACGGCAGGCGACGCTGGCTGTGCCCCGGCGATGCGGACATACCCATGGGGCGAGGCGACCGCGACGTGCAGCTACGCGGTGATGTACGACGGAACGAACTACGGCTGCGGAAC
>CAINLT010000364.1 GCA_903850505.1 uncultured Myxococcales bacterium
ATCTGCCGATCCACGCAGGCGCGGTAGATGACCGCCGCGGGCTCGGGCAGGGTGGGCACCGTCACGCGATCGGGCTTCACTTCCACGTAGCGCTGGCTGACCTGCTCGCTGTTGTAGAACGGATGGCTGTGCAGAAAAGACCAGACAAAATGCCGGGAAATCGCGTCCAGACCAAAGCTGACGTGGCCGTGCTGGAGCGTCGTGTGGTGGCCAGCCTTGAACGTCGAATGGGCGATGCGATCACGCTGTTCAGCGCGCATCGCCTGCTTCTCGAGGCTCTGACCGACGCCGCTGACCTGATCGGCGGTCACGATTCCGCCGCCCGAATAGCACGTTCGCGCCGCCGCAACCGCTTGTTCATAGGGCCGATCAAACGCGCTGATCAGCGTCACGCGTGGCAAGGATGTCTCAAAAGGTGACGTCACGGCATGCGTATCCGGGCGATGGCCCTGTGCCACGAGGTTGCCTCAGACGGCCGTCCGCGGCAACTGTGGCGGCGTCGCTGGCGCAGCGGACCGCGCCGGCCTAATCTTTTGGCAGTGGAGGTGCTCATGCGGCCGATTGCTCTCGTCTATGACACGTTGGGTCTGCAGCACGATCCGGGCCTAGACCATCCGGAGAGTCCACAGCGCCTGCAGACGTTGCTGCAACTTGTCAATTCTCCGGCTGTGCAGTCGTTGGCACCTGAGTTGATCGCCCCGCGCGACGCGACCGATGTCGAGCTCACGCGGGTCCACACGGCCGACTACATCGCGTTTTTGCACGCGCTCGACGGGCGAAGCGTTCATCTCGACGCGGATACGGTCACCTCGCCGCATTCCGTGCGCGCGGCGATTCGCGCAGCGGGCAGCGTGCTCGCCGCGACGGAGTCCATCCTGCAATCGCCGATTCCACGGGCGTTCGCGCTCGTGCGGCCGCCGGGCCATCACGCGATGCCGGACAGCGCCATGGGTTTTTGCATCCTGAACAACGTCGCGATCGCGGCGCGTCACGCGCTCGACGCGCTGGGGCTGCGGCGCGTGGCGATCGTCGACTTTGACGTCCATCACGGCAACGGCACGCAGGCGGCGTTCGTCGGCGATCCGCACGTGCTGTACATTTCCACGCACCAAGCGCCGCTCTATCCCGGTTCAGGCGCGGCGACGGAGATCGGCGAGGGGCTGGGCTTGGGCCGGACGGTCAACATTCCGCTCGCCGCGGGTCACGGCGACGCCGAATACGACACGATCTATGGCGGGCTCATCGCGCGGATGCTCGAACGCTTCCGTCCTGAGATCATTTTGGTTTCAGCCGGTTTTGACATCGCGGCGACGGATCCGCTCGGCGGCATGAACGTCTCCACGGAAGGCTTTGCCCGCATCGCGGGGCACCTGCTCAACGCCGCGGATTTGCTCTGTAACGGCCGGATCCTGTTTGTGCTGGAGGGCGGCTATCAACTGGGCGCGCTGCACGACGGCGTTCTGGCGTGCCTCGAAGCGATGGCGGGACGGTTGGTCGTCGACGAGCCGACCGGTGCGTTGCGGCAGATGGATCTGGGCGACGCGGGCCAGTATCTGGAGATTTGGGACCCGTATTTCACGCTTTGACCGCGGCTACCGCACGCAGCGCACGCGCCCCATTGTCGTCACGTCATGCGGTCCGGGGCTGGCGTCCGCGAAGTCCACGCCCCAGTCGTTGGTCGCCGAGCCTTGATACGGCGAATCGGTCCAGAACCACGCAGTCGGCGCGTTGGGAAACGCGTCGGCGTCAAACGCGACGGCGAGACTGACCAGTTCGTCCTTCCGCGGCAACCGCCAACCGTGACCATCCAGGTTCAGCGCGCTGCAGTAGTGCCCCGCCTGCGCCGATGTCTGGCTGTTGGCCGGCACGTCGCGCTGCCACGTCAGGTGCGTCTTGTTGTCGCGCACCGTATTGCCGTTCTCCGACGGGACAAAACGCGCCGTCGGGCGCACCGCCACGGGCTCGAGCGCTTCTTCCGCAACGTCCGTCGCCACATCGGTTGCCACATCCGGCGGCTTGGGCGCGGCGCGCCGCGTCGCAAAGAAGTAGCCGCCCGCAAAGATCGCCAGCAGCAGCAGCACGCCACCCGCGCCCAGCGCGGCGATGCGCAGTTCCCGGCTGTCCAGCCACTTGCCGATCTGGGACCGCCGCGCGGTCGGTCGCGCCCGCGTCTGTGCGGCCGCGTACGCCTCAGTCGTTGGCCCTGGCGCCGTCGCGTCCACCGTCGTGCCCGCGCCCGTCTGCGGCGCAATACCGTGGCTTCCCGGCCGCTTGGCCGGCAGCGTCGGCGCGTTGAACGTCGTCGGCTCGCTCACTGGACCGCGCGTCGTGGCCGTTCCGCGCACTGCCTCAAGCGCTGCGCGCATCTCGCGGGCGTCGGCAAACCGCTCATTGGGGCTTTTCGCCAGCACTTTCATCACGATGTCGACGAAGCCCTCGGACAGCGCCGTTCGCGCGAACAGCGCGACGTTCGGCGGCGGTGACGAGAGCTGCATCATCATCACGCGCAGCGGATTCTCGTCGATGAACGGCAGGCGTCCGGTCACGCACTCAAACAGAATAACGCCCAGCGAGTAGAGGTCGCTGCGGCCATCCATCGGGTCGCCGCTGCACTGCTCCGGGCTCATGTATTCGGGCGTGCCCAGCGCCGTTCCGCTCGCCGTCAGCGAGGAATCGCGCGCCCGGACGATGCCGAAATCCAGCACTTTCACCACGGGCTCCTCACCCGGCACGGACGCGTACATGATGTTCGCGGGCTTGAGGTCGCGATGCACGAGCTGCGCGTTGTGCGCCTCGCCGAGCGACCGGAGCACTGCGACCGCCATGTCGATCGCCGCGCTCTCCGGCATCGCTTTGCCGCGGTTCACGTATTCGCGCGCCTTCTGCGCCAGCGTCGGCCCTTCGATGAGCTCCAGCGCCATGAACAGCGCGCCATTCTCCGCTTGGCCAAAATCGTGGACGCGCACCGTGTTGGGATGCCGCAGCCG
>CAINLT010000365.1 GCA_903850505.1 uncultured Myxococcales bacterium
CGCGCACCGTGGCTGAGGTCGCCATGCAGCCGGGCCACCGCGATGCCCGTCCGCTCGAGCTTGGACGCCACGTGGTCGGCGCCGTAGCGGCTCGCCACGAACACCAACACCCGCGTCCAACCATGCACTTGCAGCAGGTGGCGCAGCAGCGGCGTGCGCTGGCCGACGTCGACCTCGATGACCCGCTGCTCGATGACCGTTTCGGCCAGCAGCGTGCTGGGCGCGATCTCGATCCGCGTCGGTTCGCGCAGCAGGTCCTGCGCCAGGGCCCGCACCGCCGGCGGAAACGTGGCAGAGAACAGCAAGTTCTGGCGGCGGCTGGGCAACAGCGCCAGGATCCGCGCCAGTTCGTCGCTGAACCCCAGCGACAGCATGCGATCCGCTTCATCGAGCACGAAGTGCTGAACCGCGGAGAGGCGCAGCGCATTCTGATCGACGAGGTCCAGCAACCGGCCCGGCGTGGCCACGACCAGATCCGCGCCGCCGCGCAGCGCCATCATCTGCACGTTGACCGAGACGCCGCCGACCGCCACCACGGTCTTGAGCCGCACCGGCAGGAGACGCCCCAGCGTGTCGATCGTGCGACGATTTGCATCGCCAATTCGTGGGTTGGCACGAGGATCAGCGCTCGCGTCGGGCGGGGCGATTCCGGCGCCTGCGCACCCAGCAGTTGCAGCAAAGGCAGCACGAAGGCTGCGGTCTTGCCCGAGCCGGTCTGCGCACAGGCCCAGACGTCCTCGCCGCGCAGGATGGGCGCGATGGCAGCGGCCTGCACGGGGGTCGGCTGGGCGTAACCTTGTTCAGCGACTGCGGCTTGCAGCGGTTGGCAAAGGCCGAGGGAAGCGAAAGGCATCGGGACAGCTCCAGTGCGCGCCCGAGCGGCGCTGCCTGACGGGCGCGTCAAGCCGCCGCCAAGCGTGCGGATGCTAGCTGGCCCGCAGCGGCATGGCCACCTGCGAGCGCGGCGCGCCCTGACACCAGAGCCGGAACCGTCACTTCGGCACTGGCTGACCCGGCACGGCGCGCAGCGCTTCGGGGCGCACCCAACCTTCCACCAGCACATCGCCATCGACGGCGACCCACACGTACTGCCAGCCGTCCTGCACGTCGCCGGCACGCGCCCAGCCGTCGCTGGACAGCGTCGCAAACACCTCTCCGTACTGCTGCACCGCGCTTCCGGCGGGGAGCACGCGCAGCGGAAATCGCTGCAGATCCTTGGCCTGCAGGGAGAAGGGCACGCCAGCGGCCGAACCGAGCGTGCCGCCGACCAGCGCTCCCAGCATCGCCAGCCCACCTTCCATCGGCGGCTGCGCGGGGCGGGACGGCATCCAGCCCAGCACGTACGGACCGCCGCCGACCGCGACGTGGTCCCAATCGCCGGTCGCGGTGTGTTGCTGACCGATGCGCACGACGACGAAGCCGTACGGTTCGGCGTCCCGCGTCAGGAAGGCTGGACCGTCCGGCGCGTCGCGCAGCGTGAGCGTGACCCCTGCGGGGATGTCGACGTACACGGCATTCTTGGGAAAATCCTCCAGGTCCGGCTCACCGAGCGCGTGCCCGATGATCGGATCCGCGTTGGTGCCCGCGTGCCGCTTGGGCGGAATCGCCCGGCACAACCGCTCGCGCGGCAGCTCGCCGGCGACCGGGATCCACGTGTACTCGTGCCCCCACGGCTTGCCTTGCTCCCATGGACGCACGCGCACGAGCGCTTGATCGGCAATACCCAGCGTTTCTGCGCGCATGGCACCGCCAAGCCGCACGAGGTTGCCCGCGCCCACATAGCCGCGCGCTCCCAGCGGCCCGGGCGCACACGCGCAGACGCCCAGATCCTGCAACCGCGCATAGCCCTGAACTTGAATGCCGCCCTTGATCTGCACCTGGACGTAGCCCGCGCGCACGACCGGGTCGAGCACCTCCAGGCGCAGCCGTGCACCGGTGTGGGCCAGCCGCGTCGGCGGACGCCCGGCGCCTGGCGTCGACATCCACAGTGTCGTGTGCGTCGTCGTCAGGAGCAGCGACGGCAACGGCGGCTGCGGCGCCGCGCTGCCAAGGTCCAGACCGCGTTCCGGCAAGGAGCCGTGAGGCGAGCACGCCAGCGGGACGACCAGGAAGAGGACTGCGAGCATGTGGAGGAGAGCCAGTTTCACGTCACCGCCAGGGTTCGGCCGCGGCGAAGTCTGACGCGCGCGCGGCGGGCAGGCAAGCCGCGCAGACGACGACGCCGTCACTCGCCCGCGATCACACTGTAGCGCTGCAGGCTCTCGGCAAGGCGCGGCGCAAGCGCGGCGGCTCCCGTGACCGTGACGCCCAGATC
>CAINLT010000366.1 GCA_903850505.1 uncultured Myxococcales bacterium
CGCCGCAAGTGTGGGCGATGGTCGAATTGTCGCGCCAGCCGGATCTGGCGTGCGACGCGGCTTGGATCCTCAAGCGGGCACCGCTGCCGGGGCGGATCTACGCGCTGGGCGCGCTCTGGCTCGGCGATCGCCCGCATTTTCTGACCTTGTCTGTTGATTATGCGGAGTTGCCTGCACCCGTGCCGGTGACTTTTGGCCTCGTAGACGGGGAAGTGCGCGCTTCCGATCTCGTTTCGCGCATCCGTACCGGTGAGCTGCCAGAAGCGTGGCGGCAGGCGACTGAGCCCCTCTCCGCCGAAGATGAATCCGAACAGTAGCCAAACTTCCGTGCCCCCTGTGTCCGGCGTGCAAAATTCTGAACGCCGCGTGGTTTTTCGCGCGCGGCGGGTGACACCTTTGGCCGGAATCCGCATCCTATTGGGGCGCGCGCAAAGTTCGCGTGGCTGGATCAACTTTCACTGGGGTCGTGCGCCGAAAAGTCGCCGCCCACCTCTTGAGGTTCCGATGCGTTCCCGACTCCTTCGCTTGGTGTTTGTGCCGTCTTTGTTGCTCTCCGTCACCGGCGCGCCGATGGCGGCGATGGCCGGCAGCGCTGCCGTTTCGCCGTATGCGGCGATCCACCAGCGGGCGCAGCAGGCATTCCGCGCGCTCCAGACCCGCACGCCGCAGGCGGAAGCCGAGTGGCAGTCCATCCAGCCGGGGATCCACATGCTCCTCGGCCTCGATGAGCCGCTCATCGGCGCGACGCCGGCCTTGCGCGCGGACGGCTTTCTCCGCGCGAACGAAGCGCTCATCGGTGTGCCTGCCGCGCAACTGCGCGCAATCGAGCCCAGCGTGAGCCGGCAGCGGACCGTCCTGCGCTACCAACAGATGGCGCGCGTGGGCGACAAGGAGATTCGCGTGCTCGATGGCGAAGTGACGCTGACGTTTGACAACGCCAACGGCCACCTCCTCCGCGTCGTGAGCGCCGCGATGCCGGTGCTGCACCTGGTGCCGGGCGCGTTGACGCGCGAGGAAGCGGTGGTCAAGGCCCAAGCGGCGAGCGCGGGGTCGACTTTTGGTCGCGGCAATGCCCAATCCGCAGAAGAGGCTGTGATCGCGCGTGCCCAGGGCGCCCGCCACGTGTGGATCGTGCACGTGCCCGGCGCGTCGCTCAAGGACCTGCGGACGCTCGCGGTCGACGCCCAGACGGGCGCTGTGACCCGGATGCCGAACCGCGTCATGGACTAGGCGGTCCCGCATTCGCGCCCGCCCCATCTTTTCCGGCCTCCCGTGCCCCGAGGACTGCATGTTTTCACTCCTTCGAATCCGCTCCCGCGCCGCGCTCATGTTCGTCGGCGGCGTCGCCTGTTTCAGCCTCGCCGCGTGCGGCACGACAACAGCGGGTGACGGCAATGGCGCGGCAAATGGCGTGGCTGGCGGTGAAGACGCCGCCTTGACGGGTGACGCCGCCGATGACGCCGCGCCTGACACTGGTCCGGTGAACAAGCTCGACCAGGCGAAGATCTACGTCAGCGATCCCAAGACGGACGCGCTCAAGACCACGCTTGTCACGCTCGCGCATCCGACGGATCCGGACGGCCACTTGATCGGCGACTTCGCGTCAGTGTCGAATTGCCTGCAGCAGGACGGCGGTGCGCCGCTGAAATTCAACGGGTTTGAAGTGGGCGCGTTGTGCCTCGAGACGCCGACCGTGACGCGGGACGACGACCAAAGCTACCTGAGCATCGTGCCGCCGGGCGACGACAGCGATCCGGAAGACAAGTTCGCCGAGCTGATGATGTACTACCACGTCAATCAGATTCACGACTTCTATCAGGATGGCTTTGACCTGGCGCTCAAGCACAACCCGATTGAGGCGCTCGTGAACGTCACGATCAACAGCACCATCAACCTCGGCGGGGGCACGGGCTGGCAGGGCTTCCCCAACGCCGCATTCATGCCGCCGGAAGCGTTCACCGCCTACGGCTTGCCCAAAAAAGCCAATGGCGCCATCGTGTTTGGCCAGTATCAGTCAACCGATTTCTCCTATGACGCGTCGGTCATCTACCACGAATACACCCACGCGATGGTCGGCACGACGCGGCTCTCCGGCGTGCTCGTCGACGTTTTTGGCCTTGACAACCTGCCCGGCGCGATGAATGAAGGCTTCGCCGACTACTTCTCCTGCTCGCGCCGCGACAGCCCGATCATCGGGCCCTACGCGCTGACGTTCCAGGGCGATTTCTACGTGCGGGACCTGAGTTCAAGCCGCAAGTTCCCGGACGATTTGACGAGCGAGGCGCACGCGGACGGCAAGATCATCGGCTCGACGCTGTGGGAAATCCGTGGCGCGCTCGGTCAGCAGCAGGCTGACCAGATCATCCTGAACGCGCTGCAGAGCTTCACGGCGTCGACCAACCTCTATGGCGCTGGCAAGCTGATCCTGTCCGAAGCCAAGAAAGTGGACGCGGCGACGGGCGCGACCGTCAACGACATCCTCAAGGCACACGGCATCCTGAGCAGCGAGCGCGCCAAGGCGTGGGCGAAATTCTCCGTGCAAACTTCCGCCGAACAGGTCCCGATCGCGATCGCGGGCACGGACCAGGTGCCCTCGGGCTCGGGCCTCAACGACGGCGTGCCGGGCTATTTCCAGTTCGTCATCAAGGACATCCCCGCGGGCACGCAGGGCGTGACGCTCGCATGGCGCGCACAGGCGGCCCAGGGCGGCGGACTGACCGGCGGCGGCGGCGGCGGCGCTCCGGACGTGCAGTTGGCGGTCAAGAAGGACGCGCTCGTGATGATTGGGACCAATCAGACCGAAGCGGATGCGATTGTGACCGGCAAGGCCAACGCCGCGTTCGGCAAGAGCTTCCAATCCGTCACGTTGACAGGTGCGTGCCTGCCGGCAAGCGGCGGCAAGCTGTACATCATGCTCCTGAACAAGGGCACGAGCGGCGACGTCACGGATACCGACATCCAATTCGTCAGCGACGCTTCCAAGTCGCTCAACGTGGTGACCTGTGCAAAGTAGGAACAACCAGCGGTTTCTTGCGGCCTTGTGTTGCGCCACCTTCGCAGTGGCCTGCAGCGGTACGACGACCGACAACACCGGCGCAGCCGTCGACGACACCGCAGGCGCGAGCGATGCGGCGTTGACCGCGGATGCCGATGCCATCGCGGTCGGCACTGACGCGACGGCCCCGGAGGATGCCGATGCGGCGGCCCCCGGAACGGACGCAATTGCCGATGCGGGAACGGATGCTGCGGCTGGCTCCGACGCGGTCGCCGATGTGGCACCGGTTGACGCAGCCGTGCTCGACACCGCTGGCGGCAAAATCGCTGATCCCAACGTCGACGGCCCGTACACGTTCGTCGAATTTGACGACAAGCCCAAGCTGGCGACGGGCGACACGGTGGCGATCCATTGCGCGTATCCGAGCGCCGGACCGTCCGCTGGGCCATACCCGGTCATCGTCGTCGCGCACGGCTTTCAGCTGACGCCAGACAAATACTACGGCTACGTGCGGCGCCTCGCGTCGTTTGGCTATGTCGCGATGACCGTCGACTTCCCGACCAGCTTCTTTGGCAACGACAATCCGCAGGAAGCCAAGGACCTCGCGGCAGCGCTCGATTGGGCGGCCAACAAGGGTGGCGTCCTCGCCGGCAAGGTCGACGCCAAGAACGCCGGCATCTGCGGCCACTCGCTCGGCGGCAAGGTCGCGTTCCTCGCCACGACGATCGAGCCGCGCTTCAAGGCCGCCATCGGCCTGGATCCCGTCGACGGCGGCGGTCCCACCGGCTGCAATCCGCCGCAGTGCGTGGACGTGACCGACGCGATCGGCAAGCTCGCCATTCCGTCCGGCTTTGTCGGCGAGACGACCGATTCTGCGGGCGGCATGCAGCCGTGCGCGCCGAAGATGAACAACTTTGAGACGTTCTACACCGCCGTGCCGGGCCCGTCGTTCAAGGTCACCGTCAACGGCGCCAACCACATGAGCTTCCTGGACGACACCAACGGCTGCCTCACGTGCGGTTTCTGCAACCCGGCGACGCTCTCGCAGGCCAAGGTGACGGACCTCTCCCGGTCGTACGTCGTGGCGTTCTTTGAGCGCAACCTGCGCGGCATCCAGGCGTACGACGACTACCTGACCGGTGCGACGGCACAGGCGCGCTACGTCACGACCGGCATGGCGACAATCGAGAGCAAGTAGCCGCGCCTACTGGGCAACTGGCGCGCGCATCAGCCAGGTCGCAAGGTGCAGCACGGACGCCAGCGGCAACGCCGAGGCTTCCAACCGCAGGCCGTGGGTATCGCGGCGCACGGCTGCCGACAGCGGCTCAAACCCCGCCAGCTTCGTCAGCCAGCCTTCGCGCGCCGGTTCCGCGGCATGTGGCGCCGCCGGCCGAAAGACCAGACCGAGCACGACATCGCCGTCCAGATTCGGCGTATCCGCCAGCGGCTTGGGCTGGTGCAGCGCGCGCTCCGCCGCGGCAATGGACGGCGCCACGATGACCGTGTCCGACACGCGCACCACCACCACCGGCGGCTCCTGCAGTTGCCAGCCCGCGTGCCCCGCGATTTGCGCCGCGCGCACCGGCTTGCCGCGTTGCACGCCTTGCTGCGCCAGGTGCGTCAGCGCGGCATCCGCCACCGCGCCATCGCGCACTGCCAGCAACGCCAGCCACGGGACCGGCGTCTCCGGCGTCGCCGGCGCGCTCAGATCCAGCGCCAGGACCGCCTGACCCGAGAGCGCGCGCTCCAGCTGCGTCCAATCCAGCCCCGTCATCGCCAGCATGCCCAGCCGGGTGCTCGCCAGCCCCAGGCGCGCCTCCAGCCACTGCGGCGGCAGCCACGTCATCAGGCCGTCAAACAGTTCCTGCAGGTTCAGGGACACGCGCAGCGCCAGCACGCCATCTGCCGGCAGGTGATCGCTGAACTTCTGCTTGGGCGGCTCGTTGCCAAAGATCTGCCGCAGGGACTCAACGCCTTCACTGGACAGCACGAGGCGGCCAGCCACGCGCTCAGGCGCAAGCACCAGCGCGAGTCCCCGCACGCGCTGCGCGACATGCTCGAGCGTGGCGAGCTTGTTGCCCTCGAGCTGCGGCTTCAGCATGGCCAGCAGGCCGTCAGCGTGGGCGTAGAACGCGGTGCGCGGCCCCGTGGGCATGTCGGCAAAAGCCGCCCGGAGCACCGGATCGCGGTCGAGCTTGGGGCCTTCAGCCGCGGTCCAAGTCGCCGCTGGCGCCAGCGGGTTGGGCAGGGGCGCCACCGACCAGTGGGCGAACGCTTGCCACTTCAGCGCATCCGCCATGGCGATCCTGGGTGGACCGCCGGCGATCCAGAAGAACGGCGTGGGCATGGCGCCCCTTGCGCCGCGGGCATCCAGCGTCATTGCGAGACCGCGCTCCGGGTCCAGCCCCGCCTTCTGCCAATCCGCGGCGCTCGTCGGATCAAAGCCCAGTGTCGCCCGCCGAGAATCGGGGGAAAGCAGCGGCGCCAGATTGCGCTTTTCCTCCTCCGACAAGCCAGCAGCGGCGCGATCAAGCTCCTGCAACCAGCGATCAGGCGACTCCATCGCGACGAAGCCAACTGTGTCGTGCGCTGAGAGCTGTTCGGCGACGTGCGGCGTCTGTGGCGCGGAATGCCAGAGGAATGCCGTGATCGCTGCAATAATCGCCCCCGTCAGCGCCGCGAGCGCGACCTTTCGGCGGGATTGTGTCGGACCTTTCTTGCCTTTCGGAACGTTCATCTTGTCTCCCATGCGCTCCTCCTAGCACTCCAGAAGGCGTCGCGGCAAGCGCGGCGATTGGCGAATGCAGCAAACACAGCTAGGCTCCGGCTTGTGTGGGATCACTTGTGGGAGGGACTGTGTCGAGTTTTGACCAGAATCCGGATTTGCTGGAACGTTACGCCGAGCTGCAAGGCGCGCGCATTCTCGTGGTCGACGACAACCAGTCGATTCGCGTCGTCGTGCGGCGCTATCTGCAGAAATGCGGCGTCCAGATCACGGAGGCGAGCAACGGCGAAGAGGCTGTGGAGATGGCGCTCCGGGATCAGCCTGAGCTGATCCTGATGGACGTCGACATGCCAGTGATGGATGGCCTGACCGCTTGCCGGATTCTGCGCACGCACGCGTCCACGCGGTTCACGCCGCTGATCTTCCTGACTGGCCGCGATGACGAGGAGCGCCACATTGAGGCGCTGTCCGTGGGCGGCGACGACTTCATGCCCAAGCCGTTCACGCCGCCGGTGCTGGTCGCGCGCATCGCCAATCTTGTGCATCGCCACCGCGCGGAGCGGGAAGTCGACCGGCTGCTGCGGCTGGTGCGCCAGTACGTTTCCCAGCCAGTGCGGGAAGGTCGGGCGTCGGCTGATATCGAGACGGTGGAAGCCACGATCCTGTTTTCCGACTTGCGCGGATTCACGGCGACGAGCCTGCACGAAGACCCGACGATGGTGTTTCGCGCCATCAGCGCCGTGCTCGCCAAGCAGACAGAAATGGTCGTGCGCCACGGCGGCTACGTCGACAAGTTCAGCGGCGACGGCATGCTCGCGGTCTTCGAGGGGCCCAACAACGCCGCGGAAGCCTGTCACGCGGCGCAGGAAATTGTCTCCTGGGCGAGCACGTTCGAAGGCATCTCGTTTTGGAATCCGCCGCCCATCGGCATCGGCATTCACTACGGCATGTTCCTGCGCGGCGATCTCGGCGGCGACAGCCAGCGCGAGTACACCGTCATTGGCAGCACTGTGAACATCGCGGCGCGGCTGTGCGGCGTCGCCAAGGCGCTGGAAGTCATCGTCTCGGACGCGGTGCGCGAGCGCTTCGTCGGCGATTTGCGCTGCGGTGAACCGGAGTACGTCAACCTCAAAGGCCTCTCCGATCAAGCGCGCATCTACCGGCTTGCCGGCGAGGGCGCGGTCGGCAGCGCGACCTGACACTGCGCGTGCCAAATCACCGGCAGCGCCATGTCAGACAACATCCAGAGCCCGCCATCGGCCGCCCAGCCAATCGCTTCGCCGTGCGGCTCATCGGGCTGCGGCCATCGGCGCCACGCGACGCGCGTCAGTCCCACGCGGGCCAGATCTGCCGGCCCGGCCAGCAGTTCGCCAATATCCGCCACCAGCACGCGGCCGTACGTTCGCAGCGCCAGCATCTTGCCGTCCGGGTGCAAATCCGCCGCCGTGACGCGCAGCGCCTCTCCGTGATCCGCCGTTTCATCGCGCAAATTCAGCGTGCCGAGCATCTCCACCAGCGGCTTCTCTCCCAGCGTGACGCGATAGACGTTGGACGTCGCGTCGTTGCGCTTGCTGAACAGCACGACGCGCGTGTCCGGCAGCACCGCCATTGCCTCGATGTCGTCCGGCCCCTTGGGCAGCGCAAAAGTGAAGATTTCAACCTCGCCCTTGACCTTCAGCGTCTCGTCTTCGCCGGGCGCGGGCAGGGCGTGCGGCTCCGGCCACCGCAGGATGTGCAGCTCCGTGCGGTCGTTGCGATTGTCGCCCGTGTCCGCGAGGTACAGGCAGGAAGCCGCCTGCGCGCTGCCTTCCGTGCCGCACGGTCCGATCGCGATGTCCTCCCAGTCCGTGCTTGGCACCTTCTTGAGCTTCCACGACGCCAGCCGCTTGCCGCTTGGCGCAATCGCATAGACGCGCGCCTTGTTGCCGCTGTCGTTGTGCACCCACAGCACGTCGGGCAGCCGCCGGCTCGCCGCCACGCCGCTCAACTCCGCCAGCGCCGGATCCGTCGCCCGACCTGCCATCGCGACCTGAACGTTGGCGCACGGCGGCGCGAAGGTCAGCACCGGCGCGCTCGCATTCGCCGCTTGCGGCTGCGGCTGCGCGGCCGATTTATCCTTGGAATGGGCGTTCTTGCAGCCGGTCATCACGACCAACTGCGCTACCCACATCCACACCGCCAGATTCTGTCGCATACCCGTGCCTCCGCTCTCGTGGCGCAAGCTTAGGCGCTCGCACGCGCGTGTCTACTGCCTCTGTTGGTAGCTTTTGAAATGTCCGCATCGCGTAGCAAGTGAAATGTCCGCTTTTGGCGCGGCAGTGTAGGACGGAGGGCCGGAGGCCCGATGGAGTAC
>CAINLT010000367.1 GCA_903850505.1 uncultured Myxococcales bacterium
AGTACGCATGCGCCAGCGGGTTCGGTTTGTGCAGCGGATTCACGGTGGAAGCTGGTGGATTCGAACCACCGTAGGCGTAAGCCAGCAGATTTACAGTCTGCCCCCATTAGCCACTCGGGCAAGCTTCCGTATGAACCGTCGGCCAGAGGCCGATCGGGTGCGCCGAGCCACGCAGGACCACAACCACAGAGCTGGCGAAGGGACTTGAACCCGCAACCTGCTGATTACAAATCAGCTGCTCTGCCAATTGAGCTACGCCAGCGGCAACGGGAGGTTCGCTCTTTCGACCGACCACAGCGATTCGCGCGACAGCAAAACTGCCTCGCGTGATCACCTGAATCGGCCAAAAACAGCGGGATTTGACTCCCAGGTCGCTGTTTCAACACCACTTTTTGCTACTTCCTCAGGGGTGGACCGTGCACAACGGGCCCCTTTGGGGGCCGTCTGTATACCCTGTAGAGCGCTTTGTGTCAAGGCTTTCGTCCGGTTCCAGACGCCGAATTGTCACGCGGGGGCGGGTTGACTCCCCCGAACCATGGCCATTGTCAACGTCGCAAAGGCCGAGACGTTGAGCGATGGCATCTGCTCGGGACCGGGCAGCGTCACGAGTTGATCGCAGTTCTTGCGCACCAGCGGGCGGATGCCGCTCCCTTCCGCGCCGAGCACCAGCGCCGTCGCCTTGGCCCATTTGTACGTGCGCAAATCGCCAGTTGCGCCATCCAGCGCAGTACCGACAACTTCCACCCCGCGGTCCCGCAGCGTGCCCAGCGTCCGCGCCAGGTTGACGACCTGCACCACCGGCACCGACGCCGCGCCGCCTTCTGCGATCCGCTCGACCAGCGGCGTCACTTCCGCCGATCGGTCTTGGGGCAGGATCACGGCCGTGATGCGGAAGAACGCGGCACTGCGGAGGATTGCGCCCAAGTTGCGCGGATCCGTGATGCTGTCGAGGCACAGAATCAGCGTGCCATCGGCCGGACCGGTCAGCGGCATGATGCGTTCAAAATCGGCATACTCGAACGGTGTCACGCGCACAGCCACGCCCTGCGGGTTGGCCTGCTCGTGCTCAAATCCGCGCGGCGGCTCGTTTTCCACGCGCACGCTCGCGGCCTGCGCGAGCTGCTGCAGACGCGCCAGGACGCGCGCATCGGTCGCCCACAGGTACAACGCCTGCACGCGCTGGGGCTGCCAGCGCAGGAGCGCCTCGACGGCGTGGAGGCCGCTCACGACGTCCGGCGGCGGCGCCGGGCGATCGTCGCGGCGCGGGCGGTTTTCCCGCGGCGGCAGCTGGCTGCGGGACGTCATCGTCGTTGGACGGTCAAAGCGCGGCCGATCGCGATTCGGCGGGCCATCGCCGCGCGGCCGATCGTTGTACGGACGGTCGCCCTGGGGTCGATCCTGGCGCGGGCGATCGTTGTAGGGACGGTCATCGCGCGGGCGCTCCTCGCGCGGCCGTTCAGCTGCGGGCGCTTCCTGACGCGGCGGACGGTCTTCCGGGCGGCGGCGCACCGTGCCCGGGTGCGCCTGGTTGCCGGCGGGACGCTGCGGCGGGCGCGGCGTGGGGCGTTCAAAACGGGACCGGCCATCAGCGGGCTGGCGATCGTCGGGCGGCAGATCATCGCGTGGGGACATGGGAAACTCCAGAAGCAGCGATTTCTGCTAGTATTTGTTCAGCGGCGGCGCGCGGATTGGCCGCTGACAGGACAGGTCGCCCGACAACGAGCACCGTCGCGCCAGCTGCGGCCGCTTCTCGCGCGGTCGCGGTTCTTGCCTGGTCGTCCCCGCCGGCTGTGGCGCGAATGCCGGGCACGACGCGGATGAACGCGGGCGGAAACTCCCGCGTCAGGTGCAGCTCGTGCGGCGACATCACCGCACCGGCAAGACCGCATTGTCGCACGAGTTCCAGGCGTTTGGCGACCGTCGTTTGCACGTCGCCGTCAATGCCGATTTGCGGCAGGTCGTCAGGGCTGAGGCTGGTCAGGAGCGATACGGCCACCACGCGCGTCTTGCCGCCCGCGCTCTGCGCCGCCGCCTCCAGCATGGCGCGACCGCCAGCGGCGTGCACCGTCAGCATCGCCACATCCAGCTTCACCGCCGCGGCAACCGCGAGGCCCACCTGATGCGGAATGTCGTGGAATTTCAGGTCCAGGAAGACCTCGAAACCCGCCATGCGCATGTGGTGAACGATCGACGGACCGACCGCGGTGTACAGCGACAAGCCGACCTTGGCGAGCACCGGCAGACCGTGCAGCTCGTCCAGGATCGACTCCAGCGGCTCGACGCTCAGGCCGTCGAACGCGATCGCCAGCCGCGGCAGCGGTTGCATCATGCGGCACCCAGTTGGATCGCCGTGCCCATGCGCGCGTCGACGATCGCTTTCACGACTTTCGCCACCAGATCCGCGGTGCTCATCTCCAACCGCTCGCCACTCTTGCGGATTTTCACTTCAACGATGCCCTCGGCAGCCTTGCGGCCGACGATGATCTGCAGCGGATAGCCGATCAGGTCCGCGTCGTTGAACTTGACGCCCGGGCGCTCTTCGCGATCGTCGAGCACCACGTCGATGCCCGCGGCCAGCAAATCCGTGTAGAGCTTCTCCGCCAGATCGGACGGATCGACGGCCAGAACGGCGACTTCGAACGGCGCGATCGACACCGGCCACTGGATCCCGCGCGCGTCGTTGTTCTGCTCGATGGCCGCCGACAGGATGCGGCTCACGCCGATGCCGTAGCAGCCCATCTCGAACGGCTTCTCGGTGCCGTCTTGCGCCAGGAAGGTCGCGTTCATCGACTTGGAGTACTTCTGGCCGAGGTAGAACACGTGGCCCACTTCAATGCCCTTGAACGCGCGCAGCTTGCCCGCGCACTTGGGGCACGGATCCGCAGCAATTGCCATCCGGAGATCGGCATACTGGGCGTCGGCGAGGTCGCGGGCCGGGACGACGCCCCGATAGTGGTGTTCCGCGTGCTGGTTTGATCCCGTCACCGCCGTCTGCATGCTGCGAATGTCCCAGTCAAGGACGCTCCGAGGGGCACTTCCCCGGGGCGAAGCAAGATTGATGTTCTCAAGCATGTAGGGACCTACATAGCCCGGATGCAGCCCCGTCCGTTCCTTGAACCACTTCGCATCCGCAAACTGAAGCGACTTGACACCAAGTGCCTCCTTGACCTTGACCTCGTTCACTTCATGGTCACCGCGCACGAATGCGACGGCCGGCTGGTCATCGGCGTTGTACAGGACCGCCTTGATGACGTCCCTCGGCTGCAACTGGAAGAAGCGAGACACGTTTTCGATAGATTTCGCCCCGGGCGTGTGCTCAAGGCTCGGCTCAGGCGATGACCCAAAGGCTGCCAAATCCGGGAAGTCCTTCACAGGCAGCGGCGCCTTTTCCACGTTGGCGGCAAAATCGCAGGTGTCGCAGGAGACGATGTTGTCCTCGCCCGACTCCGCCAGCACCTGAAACTCGTGGCTCATCGAGCCGCCGATGTTGCCCGTGTCGGCTTCCACCGCGCGAAAATCGAGGCCCAGGCGCGTGAAGATGCGCTGGTACGCGTCATACATCACCTTGTAGCTCTTGTGGGCACCCTCGACGGACGCGTCAAACGAGTACGCGTCCTTCATGATGCACTCGCGCCCGCGCATCAGGCCGGCGCGCGGCCGCATCTCGTCGCGAAACTTCGTCTGGATCTGGTAAAAATTGACCGGCAGCTGCTTGTAGCTGCGCAGATCCTTGCGCGCCATGTCGACGACGACTTCTTCATGGGTCGGCCCGACGCAGAAGTCCGCCTGTTTGCGGTCCTTGATGCGCAGGAGCTCCGGGCCATAGAAGTCCCAGCGGCCGGATTCCTGCCACAATTCCGCGGGCACAATCGCCGGCATGAAGACTTCCTGGGCGCCCGCGCGGTTCATTTCCTGGCGGACGATCGTCTTGACCTTCTCCAGCGAACGCACGCCCAGCGGCAGGAAGCTGTAGATGCCCGCGGCGACCCGGCGGATGTAACCGCCGCGCACAAGGTACTGATGAGAAATGACTTCTGCGTCCTTGGGCGGTTCGCGCAAGGTGGGCTGATGGAGTTGGCTGGCGCGCATGGGAGGCCTCGTCGGCGGCAGGTGCCGGGCGCGAGAGGCTAGCGGCGACGGCTGCTACTGGCAAGCCTCGGGACGATTTCCCTTGGATTACGGCATCAAGCTCGCCGTCGGAATCACCCACTTGCCGTCGGCCGGACCAAAGCCGACCGCGACGCGACCCAGCGAGCCGACGTCAAACCACACCGTCCCCTGCAGCCGGTACGGAATCTCAAACTGCACGGGCTGGCCCGCTTTCAGTTGACCAATCGCCTGCTTGGCCACTTCGCGCAGCGTAGTCAGGAGCGCATCCGGGCCAAAAGCGAACCGCGCGGTGAACTGGATGTGGCCGTCCGACACGACCTGCGGCATCAGAAAGGACGGCTTCTGGCCCGCAAGCGCGTGGATGCCGCTCGACACCAGGAAGTTGACGGCGGCGTTCTGGAAATCCTGCACGGAGCGGATGTCGTGGCTGGAAGCCTTGCACGAGTTCGGCCCCGGATGGCCGGTGCAGCCCGGTTGATTCGCGCCGCAGAACACGACGCACGCGGCGCCAAGCGCGGTGTTCGTGTTGGCCGGAAAGACGGTCGCGGCGGTCAGCATTTCCGCCACGGGAATCGGAAAGTGATTCGGATTGTCGACCATGAAGCGCAGGTCAAACGCCACGGCCATCTGCTGCGGGCTCGGCTGCGGGCCAAACGCCTGACTGCAGGCCAGCCGCGCCACGCCCGGCACGCCAAACGGATCGGGCACGACTTGCGGGCAGAAATACGCGGCCATCATGTGCTGCGACGGCGCCTGCACGAGCGTCGCATCCTGGTACGTCACTTTGGGCAGCAGCGGCTTGACGCCCTGCGCGAGCGGACCGGCGTTCTTCTCGAGTTGCGCCAGCATTTCGCACGAAGGCAGGAGCGCGACGAGCGCGAGCAGGAGCAGGGTTTGGACGATCTTGCGCATCGGGATTCCTTGGCGGTGGTGCCACAGCCGCGGTCGCCATGAGTAGCGGACCTGCAGGTAGAACGCAACCGGCGGCGAATGCTTCAGGAGGGCGTGCGGCAAAAACGCCGGAACCGGCTTGGCAACGCGCGGTGGCACGCTGCAAAGCCGGTCCCGTTGAAGAACGAACGGTCGGGTTACGGCGCGTCAGGCGCAACGATGCGGCCCGGGGCGCCCTGGGCACCGGCTGCCGTGTGGCACGCGTTGCAGTCGCCGCTGGTCTGCTTGGTCGACATCTTGCGGGCGTTGCCAGCCGCGTCGAGCACGCGCGCGGTGTACGGCGGCGTGAAGCCGGTCATCGACTTGCTGGACATGTGGAAGTTGCCCGAGAGCGACGAGGTCGTCGTCTTGAAGACGTGCGCCGGCGTCGCCGAGTCGGTGATTTCCACGGTGTAGGTCGCGGGCGGCACGACGCTGCCAGCCTTGCCGCTGGCGTAGCAGCCGGTATCCGTGATCAGGTTGCGGAAGACGGTGCCGCCGATCTTGTAGGTGGGGCCGCCCTGCTGGCCATGGCACTGGATGCAGGTGTTGCCGGGCTCCATGTCGTTGCCGGTGCCGCCCTTGTAGGTCTGGCCCGACGGGCAAGGCAGGTTGTCGATGTTCGGACCGGTGTCCGTCGTCGCCGCATCCGTGCCCGTGGTCGCGTCCGTGCCCGCCGTCGTGTCCGCGGCGTCAGCCCCGGCAATCGCGTCCGTGCCAGCCGTCGTGTCGGTTCCCGCGGTCGCATCGTCGCCGGCCGTACCGTCGGCGCTCAGCGAGCCGTCAGCGTTGTTGGCGTCGGTAAACACACCGGTGCCATTGCCGCCGGTGCCGTCCGTCGAGCCGCAAGCGGCAACGGTCAAGGCCGAGGCCACAAGCGCGAGAAGCAGGGGGGCTTTGTGCAGAAACATGGGAACTCCGGGGCAAAAGGATGGGAATTGGGGGGCACCATCGGGGCCGTGAAGGTCGAGCCAGAACCCACGCTCTCGCGCGAGAATCCAGCGGAACTGTCGGCGATTCGTGCACCGTCAAGCGACAGTACATGGGAAACGTACCTATCACCGCTCGCGATCGCAAGCACTTCTTTATAGAACTTCACAATCTTCGATTCCAGACCAGTCGCGCGATTCTGCGACGGCTACTGGGCAAATTCGATGGTCGCCTTCAGGCCGTCCACGCGCTTTTTCAGCTCTTTTTCCATGCCCTTGGGCGGGTACTTCGCGGCGTCCTCGCAGTATTTCAGCGCGCGCGTCAGTTCCGGCTTGCCGCTGGTCAACACCGCTTGAGCGATCACGCAGCGGTTGAAGTGCCACTCGGGCTTGGTTTCATTGGCGGGATCGCCGCCGATTTCGTCAAAGTAGTCCAGCGCTTTCTTCACTTCCACCGGATCGTCGCTCACGCGGCGCTTGGCCACCGGCAGCGTCGTCAGCGCCCAGTAATTGTAGGAATCGCGCTTGCGCACTTCTTCCAGCAGCGTAACCGTCTTGTCAAAGCCGAGGTTGCGCACCGTCACGGAAGCCGCATTCAGCAGCGGCTCCGTCGCCTTCGGGTCAGCGTCCGCCGCCTTGCCAAAGCGCTCCAGCGCCTTCTGCGTCTCGCCGAGCTGCAGGTGCGCCAAACCGAGCGCGTTCTGCAGCGTCGCCGAATTCTTCAGCTCCGGCGCCTTGTTCATGCCGACTGCGCCAACCAGGATCGCGTTGCGCTCCTGACCCAGCGCGTGATGCGCGAGCGCCATCTTCTCGTACGCCTGCGCCAACGCCGACGGGCCCGCGGGGGCGGCGTCCACAACCACGTCGCCGCTCGCCGTCTCGACCGCAATCGACGCCTTGGCGTTCTCCGCTTCTGCGCCCAGCTCGTACAACTTCAGCCGGGAAGCCGCGATCGCGTCGGTCGGCTTCTGCGCGTCGGTCCACTTGTACGGCGTCAGCTCGACGGTCAGCTCCTTGATGTCGGAGACTTCCGCGAACTTCGTGTCCAGCGTCTTCAGGTTGTCGCGCGCTTCCGCCCAGTAGTTGTCAAACGCGTACACTTCCGCAGCCTTCTTCAAGGCTTCGCGGTAGCGCTCCGTGGCAATCACCTTCTGTGGCGCGGCCTTTTCGGCCAGCTGGCTCGCCCATTCGGACTTCAGCTCTTCGCTCTTGGCGAACTGCGGCGGCGCCGGCAGCTCCGTGATGGACGTCGCGATGTCCTGATGGATCCGACCGCGACGGCTCGCCGCAGCCGCCACCCAGCGGGGATTCTTGGAATCCTCCACCTGAATGTAGAAGCTGTCCGCGATCGTCGCCGCCTTCGCCTTGGTCGCCACGAGATCGGCGGCCGCTTTCACGTCCTTCGCCTTGGTCTTGATCGCCTTGACCTTGTCGAACTCCAGCTCGCCGAGCATGAACACTGCCTGCGCGACGGCGTCCTTGCCGATCGGATCCAGCGCGCCCATCTTGTTGGCTTCGGCCAGCACCTTGGCGCGCGCCAGCACTTCATCAAACAGCTTCTTGCCGCGGTCGCCCTGGCCCAGCTTGTACTGCGCCGCGCCGGTGTTCACCATCGCCGCGAAAGCGAGGTGATCCGGCACGTTCAAGCCGCGCTTCAGGAACTTCTCGGACGCGCGAATCACGCCCTTGTAGTCGCCCTTCTGCTGGTACTGCACGGTCAGCTTGTACGCCACGTCCGCGCGCGACGCTTCGTCGCAGCCCTTGTTCTTGGCGTCCTTGGCGCAGCGCGCGAGGAACAGTTCGCCGCTTTCAACGACCTTGTCGTACGCGCCGAGGCTCTCGTGGATCGCCTGCGACTTGTCCAGCGCTTCGGCCACGGCCTTGTGCTCAGGATAGGCTTTGACAAACGCCTCGTAGGCCGCCGCCGCGTCTTCAAACGCACCGGATTCACGATAGATTTCGCCGATTTCAAACTGCGACTGGCCCGCGCGCTCGTCCTTGGGATACGCCTTGGCAAAGCTCTGGTACGTCGCGATTTCGTCCTCGCGGCGCTTCGCCTGCCGGTAGAACTTGGCCGCGCCAATCAGCGCACGCGGCGCGGGCTTGGCGTCCGGGAACGTCTGCTGGTACTTGACGAGGCACTGCGCCGCCTGCACCGGCTGCTCTTTGAGCTCGATGCACTTGTTGTACTCTTCGTTGGACTTGATTTCCGTCAGCGTTTCCGCCAACTTGCCGGTATTGCACTTGCTCGCCAGCAGCCGGTCCGTCCACAGAATCAGCTTTTTGCCGTCCTGATTCAGGTTGAATGACGACAGCGCCAACCGCGCGGCATCGCACGCCAGCTCGTGATCGGGATAGCGATCCAGCATCGTCGCCAGCAGGTCGCCGGACTTCTGGAAGTAGTTGTGCTGGTACCAGAGGCGACCGGCGACAAACAGCGCTTCCGGCACGTCTTCCGTCGACTTGTGCTTGAGCGCGATGGTGATGTAGCGCTCGCAAGCCGCCGCCACGCGCTGCTCTTTGTTGTTGAGCGCGATGGGGCGCAGGTCGGCATCGTCCAGGTTCTTGGACTGCACTTCCGCGTTCAGCCGCTCCAGCTTGTAGTACGCGATGAACGCGCGGTGCGCCGCCGCTTCCGCGTACTTGCCGTTGGCGTCCTTGTCGATGACCTTTTCATACGCGCCAGCCGACAATTCCCAGTACTCGTTGGCGCGCGCCTGCAATGCCGCAGTCTCCGCCGTCTTGTTGCCCTTGCGGGCCTTTTCGGTGTCGCGCGAAGCCTTGTCCGCCAACTGGAACAGCGCCAACGCGTGGTTGTACAGCATGTCGTAGCCATGCTCGCCGCCGCTGAAGTGCTCGCTGTACACGCGGTAGATCTTCTCGGCGGATTCCAGCGTCGGCATGTTCAGCGTGTTCTCGTATTCCGAGTGCAGCGTCGACGCGATCTCCGCCATCAGCAGTTCCAGCTTGGCCGGCGGCTCGGCGCCCTGGCGCAGCGCGTTGCCGACCATCGTCGCGGAGAACACCGTCGCATCCAGATCGTGCAGCTTGTACGAATTGTCCAAGCGCAGGACCATGAACGTAATCAAGCGCTTGTCGTCCTTGGCCAGATCGATGAGATCGTCCAGGACGATGTTGGACTTGGTGAACTCGGACACGTCGATGTAGTGACGCGCCAGCGCCTCCATCAACAGCACTTCCGAGCCTTCCGCGACCTTGTGGAAGAACGCGTTGGCGTTCTTGGGATTGCCGTATTCCGCCCACGACTTGACCAGGTAACGGGTCGCGTCTTCCGTGAACGTCACGCGGCCGTTGGCTTCTTTCTTGGAATAGTCCAACACGCGCAGGAACTTGTTGACCGCGGTCTCCCACTTCTGCTGGTTGTAGTACACCCAGGAGATGTAATAGAGGCCCCAGCCATAGACGCTGGAATCCGGGAATTCGATGACTTTGTTGTACCAGCGGAGCGCTTCGTCGCCCTGGTTCTTGCCGTAGTAGTAGTTGCCGATGCCGAGGTACGCGTCCGGCAGGAACTTCGACTTCGGCGTCTTGCGCACCAGCCGCATGTACGCGTCCACGGACTCGCCGGCGCGATCGATTTCCGCTAGGTGAAAGCCCAGCGAGTACAGCACTTCATCCAGGCTGGCGTAGCGCGGGAAGTTGCGCTCGATGCGCTTCAAGTGGTTGATCACGTCCAGCTTGGCCGCGCGCGACTTCTCCAGCCACTGATCCTGCTGCACTTTCAGGCGACGGCACTCGGCCTTGTCGCCACTGGCCTCGCAGCGCGAGATGCCGATTTCCAGGTCTTCATCGTGCGCGTCGATCTCGTACGCTTCCGCGCGATCCCACAGCACGTAGCTGAGTTCCAGCAGCGTGTCGGCTTCCGTGTCCGAACCGCGCTCGATTTCCAGCAGTTCGCCGAGAATCGCCAGCTCGTCCTCGATGTCCTGGATCGTCTTGTTCTCTTTGGAACGCCGCTGTTCAGGCGCACCGGGACCGGGCGACTTCTTGTCGTCGGGCTTGGCTTCGTCTTTCTTGGGCTCAGCCGCGCGCTTGAACGTCGTGACTTCGTCCTTGGCGGCCGCCTTGCCAGGCGCTTGAGCCATGGCCGGCACGGCCAAAACGCCGGCGATCAGAAAGCTGATGAGGCGGAAGCAGGTCTTGCGCATCACGGCTTCTCCGTTTTCGGGGCATTGTCGGTCTTGGGAGCGCTGTCCGTTTTGGGAGCGCTGTCCGTTTTGGGCGCGCTATCGTTCTTGGGCGCCGGGTCGTCGCCCCAATCCGCCTTGGCCGGCGCGGCTTTGGCCGGCGCCGCAGCGTCCGCCTTGTCAGCGCCGCCAGCGCCAGCTTTCTTCAACGCCGCCGCGCCTTTGCCTTTGGGCTTGGACGCGTTCGCGCCTTCCTTCGGCAGCTCGTTGGACGTGCAGCGCGACCGCGTGTCGTACGTGTAGCCGCCGAGTTCGTCCTTCCAGTAGGTACCGTCAAACGGCCACACCACGTGCTCGGAGTCCTCTTCGCGCGGCTCGCTGACGGCCAACGCGGTGTCCGCCATGTCCTTGCGCACGCTACCGCTGATCGAGCCGCGGCCCGCCTTCATCGACTCGTACTTGATGCGCAGACCCTGCCGAATGATTTCCGTCAGGTCCTCGCGCACCCGCGTCAGACGCGCACGCGCCAAGCCGCCCGCCTCGGACACCATGACCGCGCGAATGCGCCCCATGTCCTCGTACAGTTGCTTGGCGGCGGCTGACGCCGTCGTGTTGCGTTCCAGCTTCTCCAGGCCTTCCAATTCGGTGTTGGCCAACAGCACCGAGCCAAACGACCGCTGGAGGTGCTTGTCGTTGAGCGCAGCGTTGAAGATCCGCCGCAACTGCACGGAGAGCTTGGCCTTTTGACCAGCAAGCATCGCCAGATAGTCGTAAAACTCGGCATCCGAGCGCTGGCCAGAGAGCTGCGCATCGAGCTCTTTCTTCAACGGCTTGTAGTCGCGCAAGAAGCGCTGCACCGTCACGAGCGTTTCCTTGAACCGGCACGTGCGGAACAGGATCAGCGCCTCAAGCACCTGACCTTCCGGATAGTAGCGATCCTCAAAGTACGGCGAGTTCAGCGTGTGCAGCGAACCCAGCACGCGATCGACGCGGTTCAGTTGGAAGTAGGTCCAACCCAGCTCAAACAGCGAGTCCAGCCACTGCGACGTGCCTTCCTCGACACGATCGTAATACTTGACCGCCGTGTCGTACTGACCGATCGAGTAGAACAGCCGGCCCAGCGACATCGACGCCAAGTCCTTGTATTGCTTGTAATAGGATGGACTGCCGACTTGCTCCTCAAAGCGCAGCAGGTCCTTGAACGCCTCGAGCGCCGGCTGGGCCTGGTTCAGGTACACGAACGTGACG
>CAINLT010000368.1 GCA_903850505.1 uncultured Myxococcales bacterium
CGCGCGGCGTGGACGCCGGATCGTCTGGCGGACCGGCTGAAGCTGGCTCGCCTGGAGATCCGTCGGTTGCTGACGATCTGGCAGATCGCGGACGGACTGCCGAGCCCGCTGGCGCCTCTGGCGGTGATGCAGCGAACGCCGGACTGCATTCGCCTCTTGCGGATGCCCGACGCGGACGCCGGGCTGATCCTGCGCGCCGCGCTGCTGCCCGATGGCAGCGCCGAACAGCTGCGCCTCGACCGCGCGCGGGTGGAGCACGCCGCATGGTCGCCCGAGCTGTTCGTAAACGGCGACACGCTGCGGGCGCTGGGGCGACGGCCTGGGCCGCAGTTTCGCGCGGCGTTGCTCGCGGCGGAGGATGTGCAGCTTCTGGGCGGAAACGCCCAAGCCGCGCTTGCTGCAGCGCTTGCGACGTTCCCTGCCACGTGATTCTTGCCAGCCGCTGGTCGTCCGCTACCATGAAGCCCGGCGACTCCGGAGGCCTTGATGTCTGTTGCGATCCACACCATTGCGTTCTACCCGGGGTCCTTTGACCCGTTGACCAATGGCCATCTGAACATCATTCAACGCGCGCTGCGGGTCTTTGACCAGGTCGTCGTCGCGATGGCGCAAAACGTCAACAAGCGCGCCATGTTCACGCTGGAAGAGCGCCAGGCGCTGGTGCGCGAGTGCTTCGCCGATGAGCCGCGCGTCAGCGTTGTCATCTTTGACGGCCTGATGGTCGATGCCGCGCGGCTGCATGGCGCCACCGCGGTGTTGCGCGGCCTGCGCGGCGTCGCTGATTTTGAAACGGAATTTCAGATGGCGACGATGAACAACGTGCTCGCGCCGGCGCTGGAGACCGTGTTCATGATGACGGAGAAGTCACACTTCTTTGTCAGTTCCCATCTGGTGCGGGAAGTCGCGAGCCTGGGCGGCGACATCAGCCCGCTGGTGCCCGAGCCGGTGAATCGCGCGCTGCGGCTGCGGATGGCGCGCAAGTAGCCTGTTCACGGAAGCGCGTCGGCGCGGCAAGGTCAGAAGGGGCGCTTCAACGCGCCTTTGACGATGCGATCCACAAAGTCCTGCTTGAAATCAAGGCCTTCGTAGTTGATGCTGCGCCGCGCGACGACGTAGAAGACGCTCGGCTTGTAGATGCGGCCCTCGATCTCGATGGGGCCAGCGAGTTCTTCACCGCCGCCGGGGCCGCGATCGACGTCGCTGACCTTGATGTTGCCGGTGCCTTTGGCGCCCTTGAGCTTGCTCTTGCGCTCCGGCGCCTGCTGCGCCACGGCGGCGCTGGCTGAGAGCAGGCTGACCAACACGCCGACGATCGCGGCGCGCTTGCCCCAGCTGTTCACGCGTTTGCAGTCATTCATGCAGACCTCCAAGCGGTTACGGCGGCGGGGGCGGCGGGGGTTCGTCAGACGGCGGCGGCGGGGCCGGCGGCTCCGACGGGGACGGCGCAGGCTCGGACGGCGGCGGAACCGGAGCCGGATCAGGCGGCGGCGGTGGCGGAGTCGGCTCGGTCGGCGCAGGGGCCGGAGTCGGTTCTGCGGGTGGCGGCGGCGTCGGTTCCGACGGAGGCGGCGGCGTCGTGCTATCCGGCGGTGGCGGCGTCGTGCCATCCGGCGGCGGCGGCGTCGTGCCCTCGGCAGGCGGCGGCGGAGTCGTCTCGGGCGGCGGCACGCCATTCTTGCGCGCTTCCTCTTCCCGCTTCGCGTCTTCCTCAGCCTGCTTCTTGCGTTCCGCTTCCAGCTTCTGGCGCTCTTCGTCGGCCTTCTGCTTGCGCGTCTCTTCGGCGTCTTTTTCGCCCTGCTCCTTGGCCTTGCGCTTGTCCTGCTCAATTTTGCGCAGGTTGGTCGCTTCCTGGATGTAATCGCGCACTGGATCCTTGGGCTCCACGCCCGAACCCTTCAGCTCCAGGTACGTCTGGAAGTAATCCAGCGCGCGCTGGAAGCGCTCCAGATCGCCGCCCACGTCCGGCATCGGATTTTCCATGTACAGGATGCCGAGGTCAAAGTGGATCGCCGGGTTGCGCGGATCCTGCTTCATCGCCCGCTCATACTCCGCCTTGGCCTTCTCGGCCTTCTGCGGATCGCGGCTGATGCGCCAGGCGCTGCCCAGATTGACGCGCGCTTCCAGGAGCGTCGGCTCGATTTCCAGCGCCTTGTTCAGCGCCTCAATCGCCTCGTCGGCCTTCTTGGCGATGATCCAGCACACGCCGAGGTTGTTCCACGCTTCCGCGTAGTCCGGCCGCGTCTGGGTCGCCTTCATGAACTGATCGCGGGCGCTCTCGACTTCGTCGCGCTTCAGCGCCATCTGGCCGTACATGTAGTAGATCTGCGCCATGCCAGCGTCGCGATCAATCGCTTCCGAACCCGGACCGCGCCAGCTGCCGCCACCGTGCGCCACGCGCATCGCGTAGGTCTTCTTGCCGGCGTAGAGCTTTTCATCAGCACCCGGAGGCGCCTCAGCGTCGCCGGTGTAGACCGTCCACGCCCGCTCCAGCGCCATCTTGGCCAGGCCTTCGCGACCCATCGCCAGATACGCTTCGCCCAGCGTGCGCATCAGCTCCGGATTGTCCTGATCGACCTTGATGCCCTTGATGCACTGGTCAATCGCCGCCTGGTACTGCTTGTCTTCCACCAGCGCGCGCGCCCGGGCCGACATCAGCATCACGTCCTGCGGCCGACCGAGCAACGCCTTGTCCACCGCGTCCAGCGCCCGCGCGGCCTCATGCTTGCGCAGGAACAGCACGGACTGGAGCACCACGGCACGCGAGTAGGTCGGGTTCAGCACGACGGCGTTCTGCACCGACGCGGTCGCGTCGTCGTAGCTGCCCGCGCGATACTGGGCGATCGCCAGGTTGTACCAAGCAGAAGCCGATTTCGGGTCCGTCTGGGTCGCGGCCTGCAGGTGCTGACGCGCCTCAAACAGGTCGTTCTGCCGGAGGAAGTTCACGCCGTCGTTCAGCTGCGCCTCGGCCGGCGACGCGGTGTACCGGATGTCCTCCGGCAACTGTGGCGTGCCGTCGTCTTCTTTGGTGCCCGTCGGGGTCGCTACCGCGGCCAGCGGTGATTCCGCAACCGGCGCCGTTTCCGGCGCAGCGTCCGTCGGCGAGGCGACAGGCGCCACGGGCACCACCGGCACGATCGGCTGATCCACCGGCTGCGGCGCGATGGCCTGCGGCAGGGTCGGCTCGTTCGGCTGCTGCGTCATGACCTGATCGTCGGCCGTATCCGCGCCGCCGCAAGCCGTCACGCCCAAGGCGGAGGCCAACAACAGCGGCAGGAACGCACTAGTGCGGAGCTTCGCGTTCATCGCAGCTCCTTGTCCGGCTCGGTAAGCGTGCCCGTCGGATCCATCAGGAGCCGCTTCTCATCCTTGAGCAGCGGGTATTCCTTCGGCTTGTACTGGTTGATCGCCTTGCGCAGTTCCGTCACCCACTGGTTGACTGCGCCCTTGCTCTCCGCGTCCTTCAACGCCTGCTCAAGGGACTTCATCGCGCGATCTTCAATCTGCTTGCCGAACTGCTCGAGGATCTGGTCCAACTGGCCCTGCTCCTCTTCTGACAGATTCTCCGGCTGCGGCGACGTGTAGATCGTCCGCGCGAGGTACTGCAGCATCTTGGCGCGGTACAGGTACGCGGCGTAGGACCAGTTCTGCGAGTTGAACTTGGTCACTTCCTTGTCGTACTCGTCGTACATGCCGTTGCCGCGCTGGCTGAACTTCTTGCCGTCCGGGCCAACGATTTCCTTCTCCGGTCCGAGCACGACGTCCATCTGCGCCTTGATCTGCTTGACGATGTCCGGCATCTGCTTGGCCGCGGTCAGCTTCGGATTCAGGACCAGCTTGTTGGCCATGAACACGTCGTAGCGCGGCTTCATCAGCATGAACTGGGATTGCGCCGCCGCCGTCGATTCCGCCTTGCCGTTCATCTCATAGCCGCCCTTCTGGAAGGCTTCCAGAATGCGCTTGTACAGCTTCTCCGCGTTCTTCTTGTCGCCGCGCGATTCGTAGATGTCGGCGATCATGCCGTACGCCTTGAACACCTTGGCCGAGTTCTGCGTGTCCGCGGCGTAGCGGGTGATGAACGACTCGAGCGCGGCAATCTGGTTCGGCACGTCGCCGCGCTTCTGGAAGTTTTCCTGGATGCGCCACGCAGACGCGACAACGCGCTTCTTGGCTTCCGGATCCGTGTCCTTCTCGTAGCGGGCGATGATCTGCTTGTCCAGCTCGTTGGCGAGATCCCAGTCGCTGTTGAAGAACGCCAACTGCGCGGCATTCGTCAGGTATTTCGCGGCCTTCTTGGGCGCATCCTTGTCTGACGACTTGATCGCGTTGTCGTAGAGCAAGCGGAAATCCGCGATCGCTTCCTTGATCTTGAAGAACTTGAAGTTCAAGTCCGCGCGCATCTGGACGATTTCTTCCAGGCGCTTCAGGTTGAGCTCTTTCTCTTTCGCGTCGTTCGTCACGGCTGCGCGGATCTTGTCCTCCGCTTCCTTCAGGACTTCCACGCACTTGTCCCACTGCTCGCCGCGGTAGTAGGCGCGCGCCGCGTTCATCAGCGCCGCTTTCTGGCGGGACGTGTCGTCGATCGGCACCTGCTTGCGCAAGTTGTAGTACAGCTCGCCCGCGCGCTCATACGTCGCCCGCGCTTCCGCCAGCATCTTGCCAGCCTGCTCCGGGTCGCCCACGGTCTCCGCGGCCGACACTTCCTTGTCCGCTTTGGCCAACGCGTTGTCACCGGCCTTGGCGATGTCGCCGAGCGCCTTCTCCTTCACGACTTCGCGGATCTTCTTGCGGCTTTCCGGATCGCCGATCTCATGGGCTTCGCCCCATTCCGCGAGCTCCTGCAGCTTGTCGAAGTCCTGCTCGATCGAATACGACTCGATCAAGTCCTTGTACGCTTCCTCAGCCAGCGCCGTTTTGGAGTACTTGTTGAGAATCCACCACAGGCGTTCGCGCGCCGACCAGAATTCCGTCGGCAGCTTGTCGGTCTTCAACGCGTCGTTGTGGTCGAACTGGCGGTTCTTGTAGAGCAGTTCCGCGACCTGCAGCGCGAGTTTCGGAATGCGGTCCGGATCTTCCTTGAAGATCTCGTCCAGGTTGGTCGCCATGTAGTGGTCGACCAGCTGCATCCACTCCACGACCATCTCGTCCATCGGCAGCGGCTTGACGTGGCACGTCTTCGCCTTCGTCGTGCTCTCCTCGATTTCCTTCTTGCACGCCTCTTCCTCGGCATCGTCAGACGCCTTGGTCGGGCGGATGTCCGCGAGCTGCAGCGCATCGAGGTGCTCGGAATCTTCCTTCGGGTACGACGCGCGCGCCTGCAGGATCAGCTTCGCCGCGCCCATCGCCGACATACCCGCTTCCTCGCGGTGGTCCACGTACTTCGGCGCTTCCGGCTTGCTGTCTTCCGCCAGCGGCCGCGGCCCCTTCCAGTCGCGCACGAGCACGTAGTATTCCAGCGAACGGCGCATCGACTCGCAGCCCTTCTTCACCGTCGGCACGATCGGCGCAGGCCACATCGGCGGCGCGCCATCCGCGACCGGCGCAGCAGCGGCGGCAGCTTTGCCCTTGGGTGCCGGCTTTTCGGCAACGGCTTCAACCGGCATGCCTTTGCAGCGAATACCGCCAAAGTACAGTGAATCGGCGAGCGTCCACGCGATCTCGTAGGCCTTGGCCGACTTCGGATCGGCCTTCAGGATCGACTCGAACTCGCGCGCGGCAGCCGCGTACTTGTCCATCGCCTCGTCCATCTTGCCCGCGGCCTTCAGCGCCTGCGCCTCGCGCAACATCAGCATCGCGAACTCGCCGCGGTACTTACTCGTGGTGTCTTCCACCTGCTGCGCCAGATCCTTGTCGCCGCCCCATTTTTCAAACCACGACGAGTCCTTGCCGAACATCGTCAGGTATTTCTGGCGTTCCAACGTCTGCCGGCCCTGGTCAGATAGCGACATCTTCAGGCAAATCAACGCCGCGTTCAGGCCTTCCGGCTTCAGGATCTTCGTCCCGTCCTGGTGCTTCTTCAGCTGCTCGCGGCACCCGTCCGCTGCTGCAGCCAGGATGTCGATCGACCGAATCACCTTGCGCTGCATCGCCTGGGCTTCGCGCGCCATCGGCCACCGGTCGATCGCGTAGCCGTAGACCAGCACCGCCTGGCGGTAGTACTCGTCCTCGGACTGCTCGTACAGCGTGTTGCCGTACATCTGCAGAATATCGAACAAGTACGGCTTGTCGCCTGTCGTCAGGTCCTTGCGGACGTCCTGGCGGGCGTTGAAGTTGGCCTGCAGGCGCGTCAGGATCTCGCCCTGCGCCGGGCTCATCCAGGTGTTGGCCTTGAACTCGTCGTCGAACTTCGGCTCGATGATCGACGAGACGTACAGCCGCGGTCGCAGTGCCGGATCCAGCTGCAAGCAACCGGACTTGGCGTCTTCTGAGCCAAAATCGTCGCACGCGTCGTCGTCCCAGCTCGGCTCAGCCAGTGACTTGGCGAGGTACTCGATGGCTTCCTTGCGCAGATTGAGCTGCTTGGCCTTGACCGACAGCTTGTTCTGGTTCTGGACTTCGTACTCGATGAGCTTCTGGAACCAGCGCACGGCGTCCGGGTACTTGTACAGCTGGAAGTGCGACCAGCCGAGTTTGTACAGCGCCAGCATGTAGTTCGCGTCGTCGTTGCCGCGCAACGCCGCATCCGCCGCGTGCTTGTAGGCATCCGCCGCTTGCTCGAACTCATTCTCTTCAAACCACATTTCACCGACGCGCAGCCACGCTTCCGGGACGTATGCAGACTTCGGGTAGTGCGCTTCGATCGCGGAGAACGTCGCGATCGCCTTCTCCGACTCGCCCTGCTCCGACTCGCAAAAGCCCTGCAGGTACATCGCCGCGTCGCCGTACTTGTAGTTCGGCCAGCGCTTTTCAAGCACCACGCCTTCCAGCTTGCCGGCGAGGCTGTCCATCTTGGCGCCGTCGGGCAGCCAGTGCAGGTACTTGTAGATGGCGATCGAGCGCGAGAAGTCCTGGTCGGGATCCTTGGGCGGATCGAGGATCTTGCCGCGGTTGTACAGCTCCAGATCGCGGTTGAACTGGTCCTGACCGCGGCCGTAGCTCGCCTTCGTGTCTTCGTAGTAGAGCTCCGCCAAGCGGAACAGCGTATCGGGCGTGTAGACGTCGTGATCGCGGTGGCGGTAGATGAACTCTTCCATGCGCGCGATCGCGTCGCGCCGCAGGTCGTACTGCGCCTTGTCCAGCGCGTCGATCTGGCCCTTGTACTGCTCGTTTAGCGCGGACTTGCGGCCGTTGATCTCGCGGCCAATGAATTCCTTCACCGCCGCCTGATACTCGGTCGCGGCGACACGGAACTGCTGGTAGGAGGCTTCAAAGCCCTTGCGCTCCTGCTTGATCGCCACCGTGTCGGTGATTTCTTCGCCGCGGATGCTGTACTTCGGCAGCAAATGGATCGGCTGCGCCGAAGCCGCAATGGCGACGAACGCCGACGCGAACAGCACAAAGCCCTGAAGGTAGCGACGGTTCGGCATCACTGCTCAGCTCCGTCGTCGATGGTCAGGTTGTCGAGCACTTCGCTCAGCGTCTTCAGCTTGCCGTTGCGCTCTTCCTGCAGTTGCTTGATCGCGTCCGCCTTCTCCTGCTTGCGCATCCAGGCCACGTCGACTCGGCCGAGGTCGGCTTCCAGCACAATCTCGCTCAGGCGGTTCTGCGCGGCGCGAATCAGGCCGTAGCCAACCTGCCGCGCCATCGCCCGCGAATCGTCTTCGTACGTCCGAACAGTCACTTGGTATTCCGCGATGTTGCGCTTCTCCTGACCCAGCACGACCATCATTCCCGAGATGCGCTCGTTGGCGCGGCTCGCGATCGTGCCGAGGATATCCGCCATCGAAGCCGTCAGTTTGTCGAGTTCCGCGCGCACGCTGGTCAGCCGCGCGATCAAGTCGCCCTGCTGGCCAATCCGCTGCAGCGCCGCGATGTAGCCGTCCTGCTCAAAGCGCTGCGCCGCCAGCAACCGCAGGCGAATCATGTTCTCGTCGTTGGACACCTTGTCGCCCGCGCCAAACGCCTGTGACGCCACTTCAAAATTCGTGTTCAGCTCTTCCAACTCGCGGAAAATGCGGCGGACTTCGTCGTTGACTTCGTTCAGCCGCGCGCGAATCTCGTTTTCCTGATCCTTGGCCATCACGATGCCACCGTCACCATAGAGGCGATCGTTCAGCATCTTGGCCACGCCCTGCGCGTTCAACTTCAGCTGCTC